>JBCBKE010000067.1:0-16225 GCA_038522375.1 Pseudomonadota bacterium | reverse complement strand
CGCTTGTCGGCGGGCTCTACGGCGTCTCGCTTGGCGGGGCCTTTTTCGGCGAGAGCATGTTCTCGGCTGCACGGGACGCGTCGAAAGTCTGCCTTGTCCATCTCGCAGCGCGCCTGATCAGGCGCGGCTACACGCTGCTCGACGCGCAATTTCACAACCCGCACCTTGAACAGTTCGGTCTGGCCGAAATTTTCCGGCGTGAATTCAAGGCAGAGCTCGCCGCGGCAATCACAGTGGATGCGAGCTTCGCGCCAGGCGAGCCGGTCGAAACCGGCGACGAGGCCATCGCCATCATCGACAGCGCACGAACCTGAGTTCAAAACGGGCTACTCGGTCGGCAATTCAGGTGCCTGACACTCTATGACCCAAACGTCGTAGACAGGATGTTCAAGGGCGCTAAGGCCCGGCGAGGACGCAAACATCCAGCCCGAAAAAATGCGCGGTTCCGGGTCGACACCATCCTCGGTCTCTACCGGCTGGTTGGAATTGACCCTCAGAAAGGCCGCGCTTTCAGGCGCTTCTTCCGGCGGTGTTTGATAGCAGACCTGCAGGTAGACTGTCAGCGATCCGAACACGACGGGCTCACCAACCTTTATGACAAGATCGGTGGAGCGCCCGGTGATCTTGTCCAGCGCGCGAAGTTTGGCCTCATCCTTATGCAGCCAGGTGGGATTGGCCGCTGCCGTTGAAAAACAGCCCAACAAGGCCGCACCGATGACGAGGCAACGACCGATCATTACTCAGGATAACCGCCGGTGCCGGCCGATGACGCCTCCCCATCACCACCACTTCCGCTCGCGAACGAAGCAAACAGGGTCAGCAGGTCCACGCTGCCCCGGGTGTAGATGATCTCGCCAGTTCCATCGGTGGCGACATAGTCGAGGCTGGCACCTGGCTCCAGGGCGATATAGGCGCCACCCAGCAAGCCATCAGTGGATATGCGCGCATCCGTATCGTCCGGAAGCGGGGCGCCTTCGTCAATCGCCATGGTCACCACAGCCTCGTAGCGTTCGAAATCACTCGTTATGGACTTTACCACGCCGATCTTCACGCCCGACAGCCTTACATCTGACCCGCGCGCAATACCTGACACATTATTGAACCGGGCCGTCACATCATACCGGTCGCCGCCAGTCGATCCATCCGCGCCATTAGCGAGCGCAAACCAGAGAAAGAATAGGCCGCCAAAAAGCACCACGGCCCCAAGAATGGTCTCAACCAGGGATTCACGCATCGGGTGTCCATGCCTCGTAGTCCGCATAGGTTTCCTGCCGTTCGCCCTTGGCCGACAGTGAGCCCTTCGGCTTGGTGGCAAACAGCGTACCGGTCATATTCGGTTTGTGGTCGAGTTCAAAGCTCTTCCGCGGCAACGGGTCCTTGGTCGGAGGCTCATCGAGCGTATGGTGCAACCAGCCATGCCATTCCGGCGGAACTTTCGATGGCTCTGCCAACCCCTTGTAGATCACGTAACGGCGCTTGTAGTCCTTGGCGCCCATCGAATCCTTGCGATCCTCATAGTATTTGTTGCCATACATATCGTCGCCGACAAAATCGGACCGGCGCTTGATATCGAACAGCGCGCCGAACGTGGCGCTGTTCCACCAGGTGAAAAACTTCTCGATCATGACCGGTTCGGTCCTCGCCCGCTTCTATGGCCGCAATATGGCTCTGCTGCGGTTGGTATTTGAGCCCACCGTCGATGACAAGGTCGTGTGTGTGCCATCGGCCGAAACGGGCGACGTGCTTTCAAAGTGCGAACCGCCTTGATCTGCAAAGCGAAGCCCCACAGTTTGCTTTGCTGTTTCTAGGAGCTTGCAGATCATGCCGATGGATCAATCCGCCATGTCCGACGGGCAGACCCAATCGCTGAGCCACCTCGCCGACCTGCCAGATGCGATCATCACGGCGACATCCGCGGATGGGATCGCCAACGCCACCCGCGCGCTGTCGCACCAGCACCTGGAATGCGCGGCGCGCCGGACCATTGCCGAGCAGCTCGAGAGTCTCGGTGACACGCCTCGCAACGATGACCTCGCATACGCCATCGCCGATGGCGTGCCCGAATCGGTGATGGAGGAAGCGCTGCGTTTGCCGGACCGGCTTCCCGCTGTCGCCGCCATGTTCCGCGCCGCTGCTAACGAAGCCTCCGCAGCCAGCCTCGCACTCCATGTCTCACCAGAGACCGGCCTCAGGGATAGTCGCGAAGCCGTGAAGTCCTTACTCGCCAATGGCGGGATTGCGTTTCTAAGCCGTGACTCGTTTCCCGCCGATCGACCTGCCATTGTCATTGATCTGGGGAAATTCGCAGGCGCGGACGGCATAGACGCCCCTGCACTCCTCGAACATACCAAAGCGGTTTCGAACACGTTGGGCGAGGAAGGAGCGGTCCTTTTAACAGGGCTGGGCGCCGCGCTCATGGCCGCTGGAGAGGACTACTGCTCTGACGCTGGCCGGGCCGTCGCGGGGAGCCTTGTGGCGCTCCTGCGTCACGGTCTCTCCGGCACCTCGCTGACAAGGACACTGGCCGCTCCCCTTGGGATGGCTGCAAAACGCGCATCTCCACGCCCCGGGCCCGCCCTCTATATTCTTCCGCTCCTCGAAGACACATCCGAAAGCGCTGGTCTGGCGCCCGTCACCAGCCTTGTAAGGGACGGCGATACCGGTCCAGAGATCGCCGCCTGCGTTCGGAAAGGACTGGGGCGATCGGCGCCTGAAGGCCTCGCGTCGCTTCAAGCCAGACTCGCAGAGCACGCCTCACTCAACATCACGTCCGAGATTTCTGAGGCACGCCTCGTTGCGCGGGGATTCACCCAGCGGGCGGTTGCAAGGGTCGCCAGCGCGCTCGGCGAAGGTCTGAGTCTCGATGCCGCGTTCTCCCGCTGGGTCGTCGGCGATGACGTGATCGAAGAGGATCTGAAACTGACACCGGATGCGTTCGACACCCACGGCCACGCGCTCTTGTCGGCGATGGGATTTTCCAGGCGCGATATCCTCGCTGCGGAAACAGCCCTTGAAGGCCGCGGCAATCTGTCTGCGCAGGCTGCACTCGATGCGGCTGGTTTTACCGCGCGCCCCACGGTGATCGATCAACTGGCAATTGCCGACGCCGTTGCCCCATTCCTTACCGCACCGCCCATGCTCGATCTCGGTATGACGACCTTTGGCGACCTGCCAGCAGACTTCGCCCATTCGGCCCGCATCATCGGTAGCCGCGCCGACGTCAGCTTGACCGTCACGGCGCGACTTGAAGAAGCCCGCGCCATCGCAGCAGAACGCTATGGTATTGGCGCTGATCTGGACGCCGACGCCACGCCTGTTTCACCCAGCGACGAAGAACCGTCCAACGACATCTCACCGGGTGAGCGCCGCCGGCTACCAGATCGCCGCAAGGGCTATATTCAGAAGGCAGCGGTTGGTGGGCACAAGGTCTACTTGCACACCGGCGAATTCGACGACGGCTCGCTCGGCGAGATCTTTCTGGACATGCACAAGGAAGGCGCCGCCTTCCGGTCGCTGATGAACAATTTCGCGATCGCGATCTCCATTGGTCTGCAGTACGGCGTACCGCTGGAGGAATTTGTCGACGCGTTCGTCTACACACGTTTCGAGCCCGCCGGCGACGTGACCGGGAACGACAGGATATCGAAGGCGACGTCCATCCTCGACTATATCTTCAGGGAACTGGGCGTTTCCTATCTCGGCCGTGAAGACCTGGCGGAAATCGGCGATGCCAGCCATGACGGCCTTGGTCGCGGCCTCAGGGACGGGATAGATCAGCCCAGCAGCCAACCCTTGTCCGCTGAGGCTGCGCAACTGATTTCCCGGGGGTTCTCACGCGGGCAGGTGCCCGATAACCTCGTCATCCTGGACCGCCGCCGGCCATCAGGCGAAGACACGAAATCCGAGCAAGGAGAAACCAGCGGCCCGCCGCCCGGTGCGGCGATTGCCAATGCTATGGGAGAGCCGGATCCGGTTTACACCGGCGACGCCTGCCCCGCATGCGGCAGCTTTACCCTCGTGGCCCTTGAAGATGTCGGGACATTGCACTGCGATACATGTGGCCAGCAATCGGCCCAGGGCGGATAGCGCAACCCCCGGCATTGCGGGCTCCTCGACCGTGGAGCCAGACGCATTGCAGCTCTGAAATAACCCTCAGGACAGAAACCGATGCGGGGGCGCAACGGTTACCGGTAAAAATTCATCCATTATGCACCCCAGCGCTTCTTGCCTTTGGCGGGTGGATGTACAGGCTGGTGAATGGCGATGGTTAACCGAACCTCTCTGGCTGCGCTCTGCGCTGCATATCTGTCGGCCGCGTCCGGGTTTGCAGAGACCACGAAAGTGGCGTTCCAACCCGCCTATGCGGGCGCTTGCGAGGGGTGTTCGTTCGAAGGACACCAGCTGGCCGGTTGGGCCGTCGACGGTGGACACTATGTCGGCGCCCGCTTCGATGCGGCAAACCTTCGGCGTTTATCTGCGACGACAGCCAATTTCTCATCGGCGTCTTTTGCCGGTGCCGCGCTTCACAGGGCAAACCTTTCCCATGCGCAACTGGACGGTGCCGACTTCACGCAGGCGCAACTGCCCGACGGGCGCCTCAATGGCGCGGAAGCCACCGGGGCTGTCTTTGTCGATGCCGATCTGCGCGGCGCGCACCTTGTCGGATCGACCCTGTTCAGGGCCGACCTTGCCGCCGCCCGCGCCGACGCAGCGTTGTTTTCCGGCGCAAACCTGATGGGGGCGGACTTTTCAGGCGCCAGCCTTCGCGATGCAGTGTTCGATGGTGCAAACCTTGGCGGCACCCATTTCCAGGGCGCCGATATCACCGGCGCCAGTTTCCTTGACGCACGCCTTTCCAGCGCGGACCTGTCCTTGGCGACCGGTTTCCACGCCGCCGATTTTTCAGGCGCCTGCATGAATGCCAATACACGGTTTCCCGCCACCGTTTCGGTGCGGCTTCCCCTGTGCGCGCCTGAAGGCTGATACCCCCCTTCCGAACCGGCTTGATCCGAGAAGTCGCCCAAACAAACGAGCATCATTCAGAAAGCGGTCACCGCCCAGCCCATGACCTCTCGGCTCCGTCGGCGAGCCGCCATACGCAACGATCACAAGGGGGTGCACACCCCGAAACCGGTCCCGCCGCCCCGGCCTGTCTGCTCCCGGCGGCGGAGGAGACGCCTTGTAGGGTGGATTTCAGCTTCGCCTCTATCCACCCTACGACTTTGCCAAGAGCTGACCCAAAGGCGCCATTTGGAGCGGCCTAGCCGGGTGCGCTTCGGCCAGGTCCAGGCGCTCCTGATTGCGTTCCGGCCCTAACCCTTCTTCCTGGGCAGGTTGAGCTTGATATTGAGCTCCCGCAATTGCTCCGGCCTCACTTCGCTCGGCGCTCCCATCATCAGGTCCCGCGCCTGCTGGTTCATTGGGAACAGGGTAACGTCGCGAATGTTTTCCGCATCGGCAAGGAGCATGACCATGCGATCGACTCCCGGAGCGATCCCGCCATGGGGCGGTGCGCCGTAGCGGAACGCATTCAGCATCCCGCCGAATTCGGCCTCGACCACCTCTGGCCCATAGCCCGCCATCTCGAATGCCTTGAGCATGATTGCCGGGCGATGGTTTCGGATCGCGCCCGATGACAGCTCGATCCCGTTGCAGACAATATCGTATTGAAAGGCCTTGATATCGAGCACGGCTTCGTCGCCCGCCACTGCCGCCGCTTCCAACGCCTCCAGACCGCCCTGGGGCATGGAGAAGGGGTTGTGCGAGAAGTCGATCTTCCTGGCGTCCTCATCATATTCGAACATGGGGAAGTCAACGATCCAGCAGAACCGGAACACCCCCTGCTCAACGATCTCCAATTCCTCGCCGACCTTCAGCCGCGCAGCGCCCGCCAGCTTGTAGGCATCGGCGGGTTTGCCGGCGGCAAAGAACAGCCCGTCGCCATCTCCAAGCCCGACATGCTCCAGGAAGGCGGTGAGGTGTTCGGGCGTGAAATTCTTGAGCACAGGGTCCTGGCTTGAGACCACGCCGTCAGTGCCCTTCAGGCGCGCATAGCCGAGGCCCGGCGCCTGCATGTCCTTCTTTGCCCATTTGTCCATGTCATCGAAGAACTTGCGCGACTTCTTCGCGACCGCCTGGGGCGCGGGGATGGCGATCACCTTGCCACCGCCCTTGATGATCTTTGCGAAGATCCCGAAGCCGGTCTTGGACTCGTCGCTGAAGAAGTCTGTGACATCGGAGAGTTCGATTGGGATGCGCAGGTCCGGCTTGTCAGACCCATACTTGGCCATGGCCTCGGCGTAGGGGATACGCGGGAACGGTCCTTCCGGCACCACCCGGTCCTTGCCATCCCAGGTCGCGAACTCTTCGAAAACGCCTGCCATCACGGGCTCTATCGCCTGGAAGACATCTTCCTGGGTGACGAAGCTCAGTTCCACATCGAGTTGGTAGAACTCCCCCGGCGACCGGTCGGCGCGCGCATCCTCGTCCCGGAAACACGCAGCGATCTGGAAGTACCGGTCAAACCCCGACACCATGAGAAGTTGCTTGAACTGTTGGGGCGCCTGGGGAAGCGCGTAGAACTCACCAGGGTGAAGCCGCGATGGCACGAGAAAGTCCCGCGCGCCTTCGGGGCTGGAAGCGGTCAGGATCGGCGTTTGGTACTCGACAAACCCCTGATCCACCATGCGCCGGCGGATCGACGCAATGACGTCGGCCCGAAGCGTCATGTTCTTGTGCAGTGTTTCCCGCCGCAGATCCAGGAACCGGTAGGTCAGGCGAATGTCTTCCGGATAATCGGGTTCCCCAAACACCGGCAGCGGCAGCTCTTCCGCCTCCGACTGGATCACGATGGGGCCGGCCACCAGTTCCACCTCACCGGTTGCGAGCGCTTCGTTCACAAGCTCTGCGTCTCGGGCAACCACCCTTCCCTCGACCGAAAACACGCTTTCTGTCCGCAACCGCTCGACCGCTTCAAAGCCAGGCGAGCCAGGATTGAACACGATCTGGGTCAGCCCGTAATGGTCGCGCAGGTCGATGAAGATCACACCGCCATGGTCCCGCCGGCGATGGAGCCAGCCAGACAGTTTCACTGTTTCACCAACATGGGTTTTTCGAAGCTCGCCGCAGGTGTGCGTGCGGAAGGCGTGCATGGGGAACTCCAAGCATGGGGGGTCTGGGAAAGAGCCCCGTGTTTCGCCGCTGAACCCAATGTCTTGTCAACCCCGAAACCTCGGCGACGAAGCGGTCAGATCGCCTGCCAGTCATGCTTAACGGGCCGTTTAGAAAACCGGACTAGTCAGAAGATGGGCAGATGGGACCTGGAGCATGACAACAAATACGCCTCAACCTGACGCCCGTCTGGCGCAGCGGCACAGCACACCGGCCTCAACCACGCCAAATTCCGACCCGAGACCGTCCGCGTCGCCGCAGACAAACGCAAAATCCGTTACCCAACGCAGAAACCGCGCCGCTGGCTACGTCACCACGTGCGAAGGCAATCGGGCGACGATCTCGACCACGGCTGGCCTGCAAAACCGGGAATCTGCTGACTACTGGAGTGTCGGACAGCTCATTTCCATTCAGGTTCCGCCGAACCGGATTGTCGGCATGGTCCAGAAGATCGCCACGAACACGCCAGGGTGGAGCCTTAACGAGGCGAACGCCGTTACCCTGCATGTCGAACTGATGGGCGAGGTTCGCGTTGCCGAGGGAAAGCAAAACAGCTTTTCGACCGGTATCACGAAGTTTCCCTTCATGGGCGCCGTTGCGCACCGGATCAGGAACGAAGACCTGGTCACGATCTTCAGGCCCATGGACCAGAGCGCGGTCAAGCTCGGCCACCTGTCCCAAAGCCCCGAAATCCCTGCCATGGTGTCGGTCAACCAGTTGGTGTCCCGTCATTTTGCCGTGGTGGGAACCACCGGTACGGGCAAGTCGACCACCGTGTCGCTGATCCTGTCGAAGATCGTCTCGGCAAAGCCTGACCAGCGAATACTGGTCATCGACCCGCACAATGAATTCGTGAACGCCTTTGGGGACAAGGCCCATTCAATCGAAGTCGGATCCCTGGACCTCCCGTTCTGGCTGCTCACTTTCGAGGAGTTCACAGAAGTCGTCTTCCGGGGGCGTGAACCGATTGCCGAGGAACTCGATGCCCTCCGCGAACTGATCCCCCAGGCCAAGGCATTCTTCCAGCAAAGCGGACGGCGCGACCGTGGAATGACCCGCAAGGGCGCCAGCCGCATCGGGCTCGATGCACCTCTACCCTACCGTATGGCCGACCTGATTTCGCTCCTGGACGAGCAGATCGGCTCGCTCGACAATGCTCACCTGCGGCCGCATTACCGCAACCTCCTGACCCGCCTCCAGGCCCTGATGACCGATCCGCGGTTCGAATTCCTCTTCAACAGCCGCCAGATCAGCGACTCGATCATGACGGCCCTTGGCGACATCTACCGCGTTCCGATGCGCGGACAGCCGATCACGGTATTCCAGCTTTCGGGCATCCCGTCGGAAGTGGTGAACGCCGTCGTCTCGGTGCTGTGCCGACTGGCGTTCGACCTTGCCCTGGCCAGCGACAGCCGCATCAAGACGCTGGTCGTCTGCGAGGAGGCCCACCGCTACATCCCGGCAGACACGTCAACGGGGTTCGCCCCCACCCGAGCGGCCATCGCAAGAATCGCCAAGGAAGGCCGGAAGTACGGCGTCTCCCTGGCGATCATCACCCAGCGTCCCAATGAACTGGACCCCACGATCCTGTCACAGTGTAACTCGATCTTCGCGCTCCGCCTCGGCAATGAGGACGACCAGGAAGTGATGCGGAAGGCCATCTCCAACGCATCGGCATCGGCGATCGGCATGCTGTCATCACTGGCTGACCGGGAATGCATCGCGTTCGGCCGTGCTGTCTCGACTGCCATGCGTCTGAAGGTCCTGACCGTTGCACAAACAGCGATGCCCCGCAGCGAACATGTGGGCGATGTGGATGGTGCGGGTCGGTCACTCAGCAGCGCAGACCTGGCCGAAGTCGTTGAAATCCTGCGGGGCAACAAGGATCGACAGGACGGCGATGAGGAAGGGGTGATCATTGAAGAACCTGCGGCGTTACCCGCTGCCTCAGTTCCGCCTGCGGCGCCACCGGCGGTGCGGGCAGCTGAACCGGTCAAGCGGGCGCAAGCGCCATCGCAGGAGAACGAGCAGATGGCAGAACTACGCAGTAAGCTGCGCAAACGGCTCGGCTGAACCGCAACCCGTCAGCAATCACTGTCGCCCTCTCGCCAACGCAAATGGTTTCCGCTAGGGCCTTGTGTCCATGACAGATCAACCGCTTCGACCGATAACGGAGCAGAGCGCGCTGGATGCCTTTTGCACGGCTCTCTCCGCCGGCGACTTTCTCTGTATCGACACCGAGTTCCACCGTGAAACGACCTATTGGCCCAAACTATGCCTGATCCAGGCCTCGTCGGAAGACGTGGAAGGCATGATCGACCCCCTGTCGAGCGACCTCGATATCGGCCCCTTCCTGCGTCTGCTCGAAGATGATCGCCAGACAAAGGTGTTCCACGCAGCCCGGCAGGACCTGGAAATCTTCACACGCCTGATCGGCCATCCACCCGGACCGATTTTCGATACCCAGATTGCGGCGATGGCCTTAGGGCTGGGCGACAGCGTCTCCTACGACAACCTCATCCAGAAGCTTCTCCGCCGGCATATCGACAAGTCCAGCCAGTTTACCGATTGGACACGGCGACCATTGAGCGACAAGCAGCTGGCCTATGCGCTCGGAGACGTGACCCACCTGCGCGACGCCTACCGGATCATGCGCGCGCAACTTGTCCAGAAAGACCGGCTTTCCTGGGTTCAGGGCGAGATGGCGGACCTTGAAGACCCAGCCCTCTATGACATGTCGCCGGAAAACGCGTGGCAGCGACTGAAACTCCGCAAGCCTAAAAAGGATTATCTCGCCATCGTCGCGAGCGTCGCCGCGTGGCGTGAGAGCCAGGCCCAGACCCTCGATCGTCCACGCCGGCGTATCCTGAAAGATGATGCGATCCATGAAATCGCCGAGCAAAAACCAAGGACAACGGAGGCCTTTGATCGCCTGCGCGCTGTTCCCACCGGTTTCATAAAATCAAAGCAGGCGACAGGTCTGCTCAACGCCGTATTGAACGCCATGGATGCCCCGGACGATTTTGCGCCACCCATGCCAGCGCGTCGTCAGAACCCCCAAACCCCAGCTGGCGCCCCGGAAATGCTCAAGGTGTTGCTTAAACATGTCAGCGAGGAAGCCGATGTCGTCCCAAGGCTGATTGCGAATGCAGCCGATATCGAACGCATCGCCCGCGGGGAGACCGATGACGACATCCAAGCCCTTTCGGGATGGCGCTACGATCTCTTCGGTGAAAAGGCCCAGGCCCTGTTGTCGGGCCACCTGGCGCTGTCATTCGAGAACGGTCAGGTCCGCCTCTTCGAAGTGAATGGCGCCAAGGGCTAGCGAAAGACTGTCTCAGCGACGAGCCCGATTTCCTTGGCCGCCTGCAAGTGACGCTCAACCACCGTTTCCGAGACCATATCGGTATCCTTGCGATCGACGATCAATGTGAGTTTATCATCTATCCTGCCAAGGCTCGCCCGCTCAAGGATTGTACTCGACCGACCGGAGAACATGGCTCCCAATCTCAGGAACAACCCCAATTGCCGCGCCCGCTTGCGTTGCAGGTCATCAAGCAAGGGCCGGTCATCCTTCGGCATGGAAAACCGTCGCCGATATCGCGTGCCGGCCGCCAGGGCGATGAACGCCCGCTCGGCATGGTCAACCCCTGCATAGGGTGCCCGTAGCGCCTGGTCATAGGCCATCTCCGCCCGGTGATCGGGGTGATACCGCCCGGCAGCATCGGCCATCAGGCAGGCTGTCCGGTAAAGGCGCGTATCGCGCCGACGGCTTCCAAAACATACGGGCTCGATCTCGAAGATGTGGGACAAAAAGGCATACAACGTCTTGCTGAAGGCGACCTGGTGCGCGTTCAGCTGCAGGAAAGCAACCGCTCCGTCATAGAGCGTGTCGGCCTCTTCATCGGCAACCATTTCCCTCACGATTCCCTCGCGCAGGCCCATTGATGAGATCACCACCTGCTTCGCCCCGCTCAGCTTCACCACTTCATCCAGCACGACTGCGGATAGCGGCAGCTTCGGCCCGCGTCGCCCAGCGATGGTTTGGCGCAGCGACTCCAGTGTGGGTTCGGATTTTCGGGCCGCGAAGATGTGCGCTGTTGTTTCAGACACAGCGTCCGAATTCATCTGGTAATTGTGGAGGACGCGCAGGGGATAATCCCGACGATACATGTCGACTTTCGCCATGGCGCGCCACGCACCGCCCACCGCATAGAGCGTCTCGGGCGCAGTTCCCACAAGGTCGGATGTTCTCAGAACGCCGCGCACATGCTTGCGGATATCGCGCTCGGGCCGATGGAGATACTCATCGATTGCAAGAGGACCGAGCATATGGGTCTCGCCCTGGAACTCCTCGGAAAACCTCAGGGGAAAAAGCTCAAGGCTGGAGCCCCCCAGGTCAGCAACAATCCCCTTCGGACGGTCGATACCCGCCTTAACCCCCATGGCGGAAATCCGGCCTTCATCGACGCCTGAAAGAACTGTCACAGGCACGCCGATGGCGGCCGACGCCTCCGCCACGAAGTCGGGTCCATCGGAGGCCACCCGGGGGGCTGCCGTTGCGACAGCTCTCACCTGGCTGACCCCCAGCCCATCGAGAATGGCGCGGTACCGGCGCAACGCCTTGAGAGCGGACTCCCGACCTTCCGGAGACAGCTTCCCCGTTACAGCAAGGCCACGCCCCAGCCCCGCCATGACCTTCTCATTGAACCGTGGGAGGATCGAGGCCCGCCAGGTTTCGAAGATGACCAAGCGGACCGTGTTCGACCCGATATCGATGACGCCGACCCGGTTCGCCTGGCTCATTCGGTCCCCTTCGATGGCGCCTTGGGGGCAAGCTTGGGCGGAAGGGAGACCTTGATCGCATCGCCGCGTCCGGAAAGGCTCGGATTCGCCATGAAGTATGCGTGGGCACTGAACCCGCCGGACTTGGGCGGCTTGAGCCGGCGATAGCTGCCATCGCCTTCCATCATCCAGCTTTGGACATCGTCATTGATATTTGCCACCATGATCTGGCTGAGGACCTGACGGTGAACTGTCGGCGTCTCCACCGGCACCAGAGACTCAACGCGCCGCTTGAGATTTCGCGACATCCAGTCAGCCGACGACATGAAGACCTTCGCCTGGGCCGAGGGCAACTCCGCCCCGTTCGCGAAACAGACGATCCGGGCGTGCTCCAGAAAGCGGCCCACAATGCTTTTCACCACGATCGTCTCCGAAAGGCCCGGCACCCCCGGGCGCAGGCAACAGATGCCGCGCACAATCAGCGTGATCGGCACCCCGCACTGGCTGGCCCGGTAGAGCGCATCGATCACATCTACATCCACCAGCGAATTCATCTTCGCCCAGACTCCCGACGGCTTGCCCGCCAGCGCATTGGCGCCCTCAACCTCCAGCAAGCGCACGAGTTCGCTTTCCAGCGAAATCGGAGACATCGCGATCTTCTCGAAATCGGGCCCCGTTTCCGGCGGCTCGCGGTATGCCGTCACGAAGTTGAAGAGTTTTGTCGCGTCCCTGCCGAGCGCAGCATCGGCGGTGAACAGTGACAGGTCGGTGTATATCCTGGCCGTGAACGGGTGATAATTCCCCGTCCCATAGTGGGTGTAATACCGGAGTTCGTCCCCTTCCCGGCGCACCACCTGGGCAACCTTGGCGTGGGTCTTGTACTCGATATAGCCGTAGACGACCTGCACCCCGGCGCGCTCCAGATCCCGCGCAAGCCGCAGGTTCGCTTCCTCGTCGAACCGCGCCTTGATCTCCACCAGGGCCGTCACGTTCTTGCCCGCCTCAGCCGCCTCGACCAGCGCTGCAACGATGGGAGAATTTGCACTGGTGCGATAGAGCGTCTGCTTGATGGACACCACGTCCGGGTCCTTGGCGGCCTGGCGGACGAACGCCACCACCACGTCGAAGCTCTCATAGGGGTGGTGGACGATAATGTCCTTGGCCCTGATTGCGGCGAAACAGTCACCCCCCATCTCCCGTATCCGCTCGGGATAGCGCGGCTCATAGGGTGGGAACACCAACTCGGGATACTCGTCTGTAATCAGCTGCGACAGGCTGGCCATGCCGAGAATACCATCGGTCAGGACCACATCCTGGGGCTCGGTCTCGATCTCGCGGAGGATCAACTCCCGCAACGCATCCGGTGCGCCAGATTCCAACTTGATCCGCACAATGCGGCCCCGCCGGCGCTGTTTCAACAGGATCTCGAATTCCTGGATAAGGTCTTCTGCCTCTTCCTCGATCTCGATATCGCTGTCCCGCACAACCCGAAACACACAGCGCCCGCTGAGTTCGTAGCCGGGGAACAACTGGTCGATAAACTCCAGCAGGACATCCTCCAGCGGGAGGTAGCGGCTCTCCTTGGCCCTCTTCGACGGCAACTTGATGAACCGCGCGGCAAACGCGGGCAGTGGCAGCAGGCCGGTCATCTGATGGCCGCCATCGGCACTGGTCAGACTGACCGCAACCGCAAATCCCAGATTGGGGATGAACGGGAACGGATGGGCGGGATCGACAGCCAGGGGCGTCACGATCGGAAACAACCGGTCCTCGAAATAGGATTTCAGGAATGTACGGTCAGCCTTCGTCAGGGCCGTGGCATCAAGGACATGGATGCCAGCATCGGCCAATTCGCCCCGCAGGGCATGCCAACGCTCTTGCTGGTGGTCCATCAACTCGCCCGCCGCACGTTCAATGGCCGCCACCTGTTCGGCGGGTGTCATGCCATCCTGGCTGGATTTGGATATCCCGCCCCGCACCTGCTCGCGAAGCCCCGCATAGCGAACCATATAGAATTCATCGAGGTTGCTCGCCGAGATCGAAAGGAACCGAAGCCGTTCGAGCAGCGGATGGGCGGGATTGGCCGCTTCTTCGAGCACCCGCTCATTGAAGGACAGCCACGACAGTTCACGGTTCAGGAACCGGCCCGGCGAGGACATGATCGCCGGCGGCTTCGGACGCGCCTTGACCTTCGCAGCGGCCGTTCCCCGTTCAGTCATCGTCGTCTTCGTCCTCTGCCCAACCATCGTCGCCATCACCCAGGATTTGCCGGGCCACCGGTATCGTAAGCCCTCGCCCAGTGCCAGAGACCGCGGCGCATAAATCCTCTGCAATCTGTTCCATTGCCGCGTAGTCTCGGGGAACCCGCTTCTCAAGGTAGGCCCAGACATCCGCCGGCAGGCCAAGATGATTGTGATGACAGACCGACTCGAACCGCGCATGCAGGGTATCGGCATCCGGCAGGTCAAGCGTGATAACGGGCATCGAGACGAGCCGGGACTGGAGGTCGGCATTGGATGCGCCCCAAAGGCGGGGGGCTGTCCTGGCCGTCAGCAGGACTTTCCCGGCCTGCTCCTTTGCCCGGTTCAGCACATGGAGGAGCGCGTCGTCATCAAGGCCCTCATGCGCGTCATCAATCGCCAGCCGGCCCGCCGCGACCCGGTCGAGCTCAGGGAAACTCCACCGATTGAAGCATGTCGGGCGCGAGAGGACACCCTCTCCCTCGCTTACCCAGACATGCGCCAGCGTCGTCAGCCCAGCCCGCGGCGGTGCAACGAGGCAGAGCGCGGCAGCAGGCCATTGCTCATCACGCTGCAGAAGGGACACCGCCTGACGGTTCGGCTCGCCGATCACAAGGGATGCATATCCCTCTTTGCCAGTGGAAAAATCAAAGCCGTACTGCATCGACGGCCCTTTCCCGACGTGTGGCCCCAGCGACTATTGAACAGTGCTTCCCGATGACCGCAGCACCCAGCCTTCTTCGGCAGCGTCCAAAATCACCCCGCGCTGGATCAGTTCCGACTGCAGGCGCACCACATCCTCACCCGCAAACGCGAACCGAACCATCGCGCCATCCTTTGCGATCGCAATCGTCTGAAAATCCGAGACAAGTGGCGAGCGGATCAGCGAGGTGCGCAGGGCGTTCCACTCGGCAATAGTCGTATAGCGAATACTCGCACTGGCGAGCGATTTGATATCCGATCGGATGATGGCCTCGCGCTTCCATATCTCGCCAAGATAAGCCGTGGCGGCGCGAACCGCATCCGCCATGGTCGGCACGGGATTGGTGGTGCCGAGCGCCCGTCGGCCGGTCGGCGATTCCTGGATCAACCTGACCCGATAGGCGCCTTCATCACCCGAAAGGTCGGCGAGAATAACCCGCTTCCCATCGCTGGCCTCGACCTCGGGTTGCAGGTCCGCCCACGTGCTGAACACGCCATAGAACGGGCCGACCGCCTTGACGTAGTGAGCAAGGGCGCCGGGGTCGCGATCGGGCCAGGCGTCCTGCCAGTCCATGGCCGCATCGTCCCCGCCCGTCGGCACCATCACGGCCAGCGGCGCCTGCCGGTCGAGATAGGGAACACCGCGTTCATCAAGATAGGCCCGCACTGCACGCGGATTGAGAACGACCGACATGCTCGCCACATACCGCCCGCCGCCGCGGGTCTCTTCTTCCACATCGACAGCCACGGCGAGCGATTCGGCCGTCGCCTGGTCGATAAAGATTCCGCCAACAGCATTCCGGTCATCAGAGAGGGTAATCTTGTTGATGAACCGCCTGGCCCCCTCGAGCCGGGCCGAGGCGAATGCCCGGCGCTGGGCTTCAATCACCGACGGCGCGGTCTCATCCACTGGCACCCCTGTTACCGTGTAGACCGAACGCGTATCTGCTTGGGCTGCGCCAACGAACAGGAAAACCCCCACGCAAACAGCCAGAAGCCCTCGTATCATCAAGCGTGTCATCGCCGCCATTCTCCTGTCTTAACCGCTTCTTAGCAGCCGCCGGCGCGTGCTGAAACCGCCCGTTCACGCAGGCGTCCCATTTGGTGCACCAGCGGGGGCCGTGTTACCGCCCACCCATGACTGATTCAAAGCCCGGTAACCCCCTCACCTACCGCAGCGCCGGTGTCGATATTGAGGCAGGCAATGCCCTCGTCCGCGCCATCGGCCCCCTCGCCCAGGCGACTCGGCGCCCCGGCACCATGGGCGGCATTGGCGGTTTCGGCGCCCTCTTCGACCCAAGGGCGGCGGGCTACGCCGACCCCGTACT
>JBCBKE010000066.1:0-16563 GCA_038522375.1 Pseudomonadota bacterium | reverse complement strand
CCGACTGTGCCGCCAATTCCGGCGCCCGCGCCAATAACGAGGCATACTGGTTTCATGGGGCTTCCTTTCTCCACCGATTTCCTGGGGCGATCATACTGCGTTCCTAATCAGAATGCACTTTCCCTGAGACGCAATTCGCCGCCATTCGTCAACCGAAGGCGCATGCGGCCGTCTGCGAGCCTGATCGGGCAAGGCAGCGGCGCCGCGCGGCATACGCCATCGATTGTCGTGATCGTGGGTAGGGTGTGTGCCGTGTTTCCCGGTTGAGTCCCCGGCAAATATGCGACAAGGACATTTGTGGAATACGCGGACGGCCCAGCAACAGCCCCGCATCTGGACCGGCCTGCGGTCGAGAGTCCGGCCGGCCCGGAATGCGCCGTCTTGAGCCTTGGAAGTCCCTATGGCTCTTTCTGGGCATAAATGGAGTGAAACATGAACTGGACCCCGTCCGACTGGCGTGACCTGCCCGCCAAGCATATCCCGGAAGACTATCCCGATGCGGCCGCGCTCGAGGCGGTGGAAACGCGGCTGAAATCCTATCCGCCGCTCGTCTTTGCGGGTGAAGCGCGCACGCTGAAGGCGCGGCTTGGCGACGTGGCGGCTGGAAAAGCGTTCCTGCTCCAGGGCGGCGACTGCGCCGAAAGCTTCAAGGAGTTCCACCCGGATAACATTCGCGACACTTTCCGGGTCATTCTCCAAATGGCGGTGGCGCTCACCTTCGCCGCGGCAAAGCCGGTGGTCAAAGTCGGCCGCATTGCAGGCCAGTTCGGCAAGCCCCGCTCATCGCCGGTGGAAACCATCGATGGGGTGACCCTGCCATCCTACCGGGGCGACAATATAAACGGCATGGAGTTCACGCCTGAGGCGCGGGTTCCTGATCCTGAACGGCTGATGCAGGCCTACTCCCAATCGGCGGCAACCTTGAACCTGCTGCGCGCCTTCAGCCAAGGCGGTTATGCCGACCTCACCAATGTCCATAAATGGATGCTGGGATTTGTCGATCGGAGCCCCCAGGGTGCCAGGTACCAGGCCCTCGCCGAACAAATCACCCACGCCATGGACTTCATGGCTGCCTGCGGGATCAGCCCAGAATCGGTTCCGCAACTCTCCCAAGTCGAGTTCTACACGAGCCACGAAGCGCTGTTGCTCGGCTATCAGGAGGCGCTCACCCGGATCGATTCCACCTCGGGTGACTGGTACGACACCTCTGCCCATTTCCTCTGGATCGGGCACCGCACCCGCCAGCTTGACCATGCCCATGTGAACTTCCTGAAGGGCGTCAAGAATCCGATCGGCGTGAAGTGCGGCCCCGGCATGGATGCCGATACGCTGAACGCTCTCATGGAGACGCTGAACCCCGAGGACGAGCCTGGACGGCTGACACTGATTGCCCGGTTCGGCGCCGACGGTGTTGCCGAGCACCTTCCATCGCTTGTCCGAACGGTGCAGGAAAGCGGGCGCACGGTCGTCTGGTCCTGTGATCCCATGCACGGCAACACGCTCAAGACCGAGACCGGATACAAGACGCGCCCCGTAGACGCCATCCTCTCCGAGGTCAGCCAGTTCATCGACATCGTATCCGCCGAGGGCGCCTACCCGGGCGGTGTCCATGTTGAAATGACGGGACAGGACGTGACCGAGTGCATTGGCGGCGCCCAGGACATCACCGAGCGGGACCTGTCATCGAGATACCACACCCACTGCGATCCGCGCCTCAACGGTGAGCAAGCGCTTGAGTTGGCGTTCCTGATCGCAGAGAAGCTGCAAACCGTCACCGCGGGCGTCACGCCGTCCCGCCAAGCGGCGGAATAAACGGAAACAGGGACAGGAAACGGCCATGGCTCGGCGGGGCTTGCCCGCCTGGTTGCGGGCCTCTGACATTCTGGATCTGCTGCGGCTATCGGTTCCGATCGCCGTGACCCGCATGTCGATGATGCTGATGAGCGTCACCGACGCGATCGTACTGGGCCAGTATGCGCCGGGCGAACTGCCCTTTGTGCTGAATTCATGGCTGCCAATCGGTGTAGGGCTCGGGGCAGGCCTGGGCCTGCTCCTTGGCGTGCAGGTTCTGACGTCAGAGATGATGGGCACCGACGACACCGCCGATACAGGGCGCGTCTTCCGCCGGGGCCTCAAGATGTCCATCCTGTTCGGGCTGGGCCTGGGTGTCGGGATCTGGCTCCTCGCCGGTCCTCTTTTCCACTGGATGTTTGTCGTTCTGTCGCCGTCAGAGGAGATGAGCGCGACCCTCAGCCCTGCTGAGGTGGCCCATCGCACCGCGGCGGTCACCGAAATCCTTGCCTGGTCCATGCCCGCATTCATGGTGTCGGCTGCGGCCAGCTATTACCTGGAAGCGCTTCGCAGGCCCCTGATCGTCACCGTGCTGTCCTATGGGGGCGTCATCATTAATCTGTTGCTCGACCTGGCGTTCGTGGGCGGCTGGTGGGGCATGCCCGCCATGGGTGCAGAGGGCGTGGCGATTGCCACATCGGGTTCGCGTTGGGCGATCACCATCGCGGTGCTGATCGCTGTCTTTCTGCTAACGCCGGGCTTCAAACCATCCCGGGCAGGCCCCGCCGACGAGGGACGTCGCCAGGTGACCGTGGGCGCTGGAACGGCGATTAGCAACGTGGCCGAATGGGGCGGGTTCAACTTCACCTTCATCATCGCCACCTGGGTGAGCCTCGTCGTCAACACGGCGTACGGCTATTCCATTCAGGTCATGGGCGTGATCTTCATGCTCTACATAGGGATCGGAACCGCCACCAGCGTACGGGTCGCCGAGGCATTCGGGCGCGGACACCAGGACGGCGTGCGGGATGCAGGACGGCTGGGCGTGGCCGCCACAGTGCTGGTCGGCCTGGTATTCGGTGTGCTGACCTACGTCTTTTCCACATCCATTTCGGAGGTCTTTGTTGCCGCCGATGCGGTGATGGATGGGGTGCTGCTGGCCCCGCTTATCGCGTCACTTCTGATCTACGTGGCCTTCGTCAGCCTGTTCGATGGGTTGCAGGCCGTCCCGGCCATGGCATTGAGGGCCCAGGAGATTGTCTGGGTTCCAACCGCCTTTCACCTGGGCAGCTTTTTCCTTGTGATGATCCCCGCCTGCTACTGGCTTGCGATCGGACTGGACCGCGGCGCCCAGGGCATGATGGAGGGCGCCATGATCGGCGTCGGCCTCGCGGCGCTTCTGCAAACGGTCTACCTGGAATACAGAACGGCGCGCCACCGGGGTGACGCGCCGCATCCGCTCTCCACGGGGGAGGCGAAATCCTAGATGTCTTTCAGGGCCGTTGCGGGCTTGAAAGCTGCCGAGGTTTTCTCTGCAATCTGGATGGTTTCGCCGGTGGCCGGGTTGCGGCCTTCCCGCGCATTCCGGGTTTTGGCGTGGAAGGTGCCAAAGCCAGCAATCGCCACCTGGTCGCGGCTCTTAACGGCGCCGATGATGCCTTCGAAGGTGGCATCCACGGCTTCCCGGGCCTTGTCCTGGGACAGGCCAGCAGCTTCCGCGACGAATTTGGTCAGTTCACCCTTGTTCATGGGATTCTCCTCTAAAGGCTATGGCACACTACGCACCACTGCCAGCGGTGATACACGATTCGAAAACGGTGCCTACGCTGGAACCCCAATAAACACGGGCTAAACGCCCAGAATCCAGCCCTCTTCACGCTCAATCATTACAATTTGTGTGGAATCCAGTGTCGCGTGACCGGCGAAGAGTGCTCCCAGCCGCTCTTTCGCATCCAGATCGGCGTAGTGTCGGGCAATCGCCTCAACCTGCGCGGCGTCGAGGGTCAGTCCCGGCGCGGGCTTCACGTCCAGCAAGGAGGGGTAAACCTCTGCGATTACCACATCGATATCATCAAGGCTCTCATCGGTCAGCTCGGTCAGTCCGGTCTCATAGGGCCAGAGCCGCGCATTGGGCAGGCTATCGCGAAGCGCGTGCACATGGGGGATTCCCAGCAACATCTGGCTGCCAACACTGCCTGCATAGGCTAATTGCCAAGCCGACTTGGGTTGTCCCAGCTTCTCCTGGCGCATTTGCTGTTCCACCAACCGGAATTCTGCCAGCGGCGCATCCTTGTCAAACGCTGCTCGTTTCCCGCCGAGCGTGTTGACCTGGTCTTTCGCGGGTGCCCCCCAAAACGGGTAAGGCCCCCTGGAGATTGCATAGTTCATCCCCGCCGCAATGGCGAAACGGGCATTGGAATTGTCCGGCTTTTCCCGAACCTTCCCGGCAATATGGTCGTGAATGGCTTTCCATGGGGGTGTGCTGCTGGTGTCCAATCCGAGGGCGCCGGCCGTGCCGGACGGATAGCCAAAGCTGAAATCGAAACCGAGCAGGACCTTGTCGCCCCGCTTGGTCAGCTTTCCAACCATGTCGTCGATAAACGCCCGCGCCTTCAGCCTTGTCTCTGGGTTCACGGCACGGAACTGGAGTTTGAGGCGGGCATCCTTTGCCAGGATACCAATCCAGATGGAATTGGGGCCCGTGACCGGCTTTGCCGCCGCACTCCAATCCACCATGATATAAGCGTCGAACAGGGCTGCCATGCCCGCCTCCAGGACTTGTGTTGTCGGCCCTAGGCCAGTTTCACCAGCATCTTGCCGGTGTTGGCCCCTTTGAAGAGCCCCATGAAGGCTTCGGGTGCGGTTTCGATCCCGTCCATGACGGTCTCGTCGAACTTCATCTTGCCGCTGCCGATCCAGTCCGCCATGTCCCGCAGGAAGTCAGCCCGCATGTCCCCATGGGTGGAGACGATGAAACCCCGCAGGGTCAGTTGCTTGCCGACCGCCATGATCAGGTTGTGGGGCCCGGCCACCACGTCTGTGGCATTGTACTGCTCGATGGCGCCGCAGAGGGCCATGCGCGCGAACGGTCGCGCTGCTTCGATGGCTGCGGTGAGGTGGTCGCCCCCCACATTGTCGAAGTAGACATCGATCCCCTTTGGTGCCGCTGCATTCAGTGCTGCGGCCAGGCCCTGCCAGCCTTTGTGCTCGCGGTAATCGATGGTGTGGTCTGCGCCGATAGAGCTGACGTAGTCACACTTCGCTGCGCCGCCAGCCGATCCGATCACGGTGCAGCGCTTGATCTTCGCAATCTGGACAACCGCCGACCCCACAGCACCGGCAGCGCCGGAGACAAACACCGTGTCGCCATCCTTCAGTTCGGCAACCCGCAGGATGCCGGCATAAGCGGTGAGCCCGGGCATGCCGGCAATCCCGAGAAACGCCTGGTCGGGCAGGGCGGTCGCCGGCAGCTTTTCGGCCATGGCGGCTGCTGGCTTGGCGGTCCACGCCTCGCGCCATCCGAGCATTGAGGACACAAGATCACCTTCGGCAAAATCAGGGTGGGCCGTCGCCGTCACCCGGCCCACGGCGCCACCCTGCATGGTCTCGCCAATCTGGAACGGGGGAACATAGCTCGCGCGGTCGGTCATCCGGCCTCGCATGTAGGGATCGACCGACATCCAGGAATTGCGCACCTGTATTTCACCCTCGGCCGGTGCTCCAGCGGTCCGCTCGACCATGGCATAATCGGATTGTCTGGGTTCGCCGACGGGGCGGGACGCAAGGGTCCATTCGCGGGATGTGATGGCTGGCATGGGGTGTCCTCCGGTTTGGTGTCTTTGGCTCCCCTCGTGGGAGATTTCAGCGGCAAAGGGAAGGGGCGCGGCGAAAATCTTCCTGCTGCGGTCCAGACATTGCCTGCACGCGCCCTGGGCGCCACAAGGAAGAAACCGATGGGAGCACGGCGATGGAACCCTTGAGAGTGGGCGTGGCGGGCGCCGGTGTGTTCGGGAACTACCACGCCCAGAAAGCCTACGCGTCGCCACGGGCTGAACTCATTGGCGTTTTCGATCTCGACGCAGAGCGCGCGGCGCGGATCGCCGGTGACTACGGCGCAGAGGGCTTTGGCACCCTGGCCCCGCTTCTGGCCGCGTGCGACGCTCTGGTGGTTGCGGTGCCTGCGACCTATCACGAGACCCTGGTTGGTGAGGCCCTGGAGGCGGGACGCCATGTCCTGGTCGAAAAACCGCTCGCGCTCACCGCCGTCGCCGCGCGCCGGCTGGCGGGGTTGGCCGTCACCAAGGGGCTTGTGCTCCAGGTTGGCCACCAGGAAAGATTTGTCGCCAAGCATATGGGGATGTTCACGATCGACGAGGTGCCCCTCCGGATGGAGTCGGTCCGGGCCGGCCCGCCACCTGCGGATGGTCGCGCAGGCGATGTCTCTGTGATCTGGGATCTCATGATCCACGATCTCGACCTGGCCGCATGCCTGGTGGCGCGGGCGTTTTCCGGGGTCAGAACCAAGGGGGAGGTGGGCCAGTCCGGCCACCTCGATCAGGCCACGTGCGAATTCGATTTCGTGGCCGGCGGGTCCGCTTGGCTCCATGCCAGCCGGTCAGCGGCCGAGCGCGAGCGGACCATGAAGCTGGTTTACCCCTCCGGCATGATCGCCGTGGCCTGATCGCCGGGTCACCAACACAACGCCCCACCAGATCAAGGTCGATATCGCCGCCGACCTGCCCGATCCGCTCGGCGCTGCCGATGAGAGCTTTTTCAAGGCCTGCCGCGGTGAAGCTGTCAGTTTTGTGCCCGGGCATGGCGCGGTGGCAGCTGTTGCCATGGCCGAAGCGGCGCAAAGCGCGGTCTGAACCCTGTACGGCGGCGGCGGCGCGGCTTATCTGCAGAAGAATGTCTAGGTCGCTTTCCATCCTTGTTGCCCAACTCAACCCGGTCGTCGGCGATATCGCCGGCAATCTTGCGCGCGCGAAAGGTGCCTTGGAGCGGGCCACCGACGCGGCCGTCGATCTCCTTGTTTTCCCGGAGTTGTTCATACTCGGCTATCCACCGGAGGACCTGGTGCTCAAGCCCAGCGCGGTGGACAACGCCATGGCAGCCGTTCAGGCCCTTGCGGCGAGAACGGTCGATGGCGGGCCTGAAGTGCTGATCGGCGCCCCATGGATGGTCGCAGGCAAGCGGTATAATTCGGCGCTACTGCTGGCGGGCGGCGACATTCGCGCAAGGCACGACAAGTTCGAGCTGCCGAACTACGGCGTCTTCGACGAAAAACGTGTCTTTGATCCGGGCGATGGCGCCGGCGTCGTGGTCGACATCAAAGGCGTCAAGGTTGGTCTCGCGATCTGCGAGGACATCTGGTTCGACACCCTGCCTTTGGTCCTCAAGGAGAAAGGTGCAGACGTCTTAATCGTGCCCAATGGCTCGCCCTGGCGCCGGACCATCCAGACCGAGCGGCATACGACGTTTTCGAGCTGGCAGAAAAACGGTCTGCCCTACCTCTTCGTCAACCAGGTCGGGGGGCAGGATGAACTGGTCTTCGACGGGGCTAGCTACGCCGTCGATGGCGATGGCAAGGAACACCAGTTCCTCGGCGACTTCGAGGAGGGCACGGCCGTCATAAACTTTGACGCCGACCGTTCGGCCTTTACCACAGACCAGACCGTCTTCCTTTCCAAAGGCTGGGAGGCCGAGTACAGGGCCGCGACCCTCGCCTTGAGAGATTATGTGAACAAGAACCGGTTCCCCGGCGTTGTGTTAGGTCTGTCCGGCGGTATTGATAGCGCGCTCACCGCGGCCATCGCGGTGGATGCCTTGGGGGCCGACCGCGTCTGGTGCGTGATGATGCCCTCACGCTACACCAGCGAGGAAAGCCTGGACGACGCAAGAGCCTGCGCCGAGGCACTCGGCGTCCGCTATGACACCGTCACCATTGCGCCGGGCGTCGCCGCGCTCGACGAGATGCTCGGCGATCTCTTTAGAGAAACCCAGCAGGGGGTAACCGAAGAAAACATCCAATCCCGCCTCAGGGGGCTCACCCTGATGGCGTTGTCGAACAAGTTCGGCCACATGGTCGTCACAACGGGCAACAAATCCGAAATGGCGGTCGGTTACGCTACGCTCTACGGCGACATGTGTGGCGGCTACAACGCGCTCAAGGATTTCTACAAGACAGAGGTCTTTGCCCTGTCGCGCTGGCGAAACCTGAACGTGCCGCGCGGCGCCCTGGGGCCGGCGGGCGAGGTGATCCCCGAACGGATCATTACCAAACCGCCCTCGGCCGAACTGCGCGACGACCAGCGCGACGATGATTCCCTGCCACCCTACGACGTGCTCGACGACATCCTGCGCGGCCTTGTCGATGGGGAAGAGGACCTGGGCGATATCCTCGCCCGCGGCCACGACGAGGCGATCGTCCGCCGGATAGAACACCTCGTCTACATCGCTGAATACAAGCGCCGGCAGGCCCCGCCAGGCGTGAAGGTCGGCGGCAAGAATTTTGGCCGGGATCGCCGGTACCCGATAACCAACCGCTTTCGTGACGATTGACCTGGTCTTGACGGTCGCACCCCTGCGTTGTAGCCGGAGGTTCCGGGACCGGAGCAGCACCATGGGACGACAGCAAAGCCGTCTTTCACATCGCTAAACCTGCTGTTGCGTCGGCTTGGCCGGCGCCAGACGATCCTTGCAGGGCCCACGTTACCCTCTCCTGAAAGACACGCACGATGTTATCGTTTCTTCGCTTGGAAGGGCGCTGGATAGGCGCCGGAATGCTGCTGACCTTTTTCTCCGGGTTTGGCCAAACCTACTTCATCTCACTCTCCAATCCGCAGATCCGAGAGGCGCTGGGGCTCAGCCATGGCGGGATTGGGCTCGCCTATGGTGTGGCTACACTGACCAGTGCTTTCATTCTCATGGAGTTCGGCAAGATTGTGGACCGGCTTCCGACCCGCACGGCGGCCTTGATCGTTGTTGCGGGGCTGGTCGCCGCCTGCATCATCCTGGCCAGCGTCCAGGCGGTCTGGATGCTTGTCATCGCCTTTCTTGCCCTCCGCCTCTTCGGCCAGGGCATGATGGGACACGTCGCCATGGTCGCCACCGGCAAGTGGTACGAGGCAAACCGGGGACGGGCCGTTAGCCTGGTGGTCCTTGGCCACGCGCTCAGCGAGGCAATCCTGCCAATCCTGGCAGTGTCTGCCATGGCGTTGGTGGGTTGGCGGATGAGTTGGGTGCTCGCGGCCGCGGCGCTCCTCCTGATCGCCCTGCCGGCGCTCGCGCTCCTGCTCGCCAGCGAACGAACGCCGACCGTCTCCGCGTCCGCTTCGACGGGAACCCCCTCCGGACCAGTCAAGCGGAGTTGGCGCCGCAGCGACGTGTTGCGCGAGCCCGTCTTCTGCGCCCTCCTCGTAGGGGTGCTGAGCCCGCCCTTCATGATGACGGCCCTGTTCTTCCAGCAGCTCCATCTGGTCGAGATCAAGGACTGGACAGCGGCTGCCTTCGCGATCGGGTTCACCCTGTTTGCCGCAACGGCCGTGCCGGTCGGGCTCGCCACAGGCGCGCTGATCGACCGGTTCAGCGCCCGGGCGCTCCTTCCGGTTTTTCTCCTGCCCATGGCGCTGGCGCTCTTGCTCGCTGCGCTGCTGGAAGCGGTCTGGGCGATCTACGTCTTCATGGTCCTTCTGGGGGGCACGGCGGGCGCTGCTTCGACCATCTCCGGTGCCCTGTGGCCAGAGGTGTTTGGCGTTGCCCATCTGGGCGAAATCCGCGCTGTGGCCATGTCCTGCATGGTCGCCGCCAGCGCGGCGTCGCCGCTGATCACGGGCCTGCTGATTGACGCAGGGGTCCCCTTCACGGCCCAATTGCTATGGTTTGCGGCGGCCGCCCTCTTGGCGAGCGGCCTGATGGGGCTTATCCAGCCCCGCTTAGCCGACATCGCGCTGGACCGGACTTTGCCGCCGGCGCAACCCTTTAGAAAGTCCCGACCATGACGAAACCCATTGTCCGATTTGCACCCTCTCCCACGGGCCGCCTGCATGTGGGCAATGTTCGGACAGCGCTCATCAACTGGCTCTTCGCGAAGGGCCAGGACGGTCAGTTCATCCTGCGCATCGACGATACCGACACCGAACGCTCCACCGCCGCTTATGAGCAAGGCATTCGCGACGATCTCTCCTGGCTCGGGCTCGCCTGGGATGACACGTTCAGCCAGTCTGCGAAATTCGGTGCCTATGGTGCTGCCGCCGACAAGCTCCGCGATATGGGGCTGCTCTATCCCTGCTACGAGACCGCAGAAGAACTGGACCGCAAGCGCAAGATTGCCCTGTCGCGTGGCCGTCCGCCGGTCTATGACCGCGCCGCGCTCGATCTCTCAGACGATGAAAAGGCCGCGTTCGAGGCTGCAGGGCGCAAGCCGCACTGGCGCTTCAAGCTCTCGGGCGATCGGTGTGAGTGGGACGACCAGGTCCGCGGCGCCCAATCCATCGACACATCTTCGATTTCCGATCCGATCCTGATCCGCGGCGACGGCTCCTACCTCTACACCTTGCCGAGCGTCGTCGACGATATCGATGCTCGCATCACCCATGTGGTTCGCGGCGAGGACCACGTGACCAATTCCGGCGCGCAGATCGAGATCTTCCGCGCCCTTGGCGGGGAGGCGCCTGCGATGGCCCACACCCCGCTGCTCGTCGGCGCCGACGGGCAGGGGCTCTCCAAACGGCTTGGATCGCTGTCGATACGGCAATTGGCAGAGGACGGTGTTGAGCCCCTCACCCTTGCAAGCCTCCTTGGAAAGATCGGCACATCTGACAATGTAGCCGTCGCCGAGAGCCTGGAAGCCCTCGCTTCGGATTTCTCATTCGGCAAGATCGGGCGATCCCCGGCGCGATTTGACGAGAAGGAGCTGTGGGCGCTTAACGCGTCGCTGCTCCACACCTTGCCCTTCGAAGCGGTCAAGGATCGTCTGGGGGCGGCGGACCCGCGCATGGCCGCCTCGGCCTTGTTCTGGGAAACGGTGCGAGAAAACTGTGAGCGGGTCGCCGATGCCGCCCAGTGGGCCGATGTGGCGTTCGGCGCTATTACTCCAGAGGTCGAGGATGATGATCGCGACTACCTCGCCGCCGCCCTCGAAACCCTGCCCAAGGGCCGCGTTTCAAGGGAAACCTGGTCAGTCTGGACCAGCGCTCTCAAGGAAAGCACGGGCCGAAAGGGCCGCGCGCTTTTCATGCCGCTTCGCAAGGTGCTCACTGGTCAGAAGCACGGACCCGATATGGCGTCCATGCTTCGCCTGATTGGCCGCGCGAGGGCCATTGAACGGCTGAAAGCAGCCTTGGAGTAGAGCCGTCTATCTGCCAGTGAACGCGGCAGGGCGCTTCTCCAGGAAGGCGCTCACACCCTCGCGGAAGTCGGTGGTGCGGCCCGCCACACGCTGGGCGACGCGCTCTTTTCGTAGTTGGCTTTCGAAGTCGGTGTCTTCAGCATCCCAGATCAGACCCCGCATAAGCGCAAGCGCCTGGGTGGGCCCTTTGGCAAGCTTGTCGGCGGCGTCGTGAGCCGTGGCCATGAGTTGGTCGTCGGCGACCACCTGGTTGACCAAACCCCATTCCAACGCCTTGGGTGCAGGTAGCTTGTCACCCATCAGCGCCATTTCCATGGCTCGGGCCCGGCCCAGCACACGCGGGAGCAGGTAGGTCGAACCGCCGTCTGGAACGAGCCCGATGCGCCGGAACGCCTGCAGGAAGTAGGCGCTTTCCGCTACGATGATGATGTCGCCCATCAACGCAATCGAACAGCCGACGCCCGCGGCGGCGCCATTGACGGCGGTGATGATTGGGTGGGGATGTTCCTTCATCGCCAGGATGAGAGGGTTGTAGTGGGTGTCGAGTGCCAGTCCGGCATCCATCTTGGAGGGGGCTGTGCTGCCCGCTTCCTTCCGCACGCTGACTGCGCCAAGATTGGCACCCGAGCAGAACCCACGCCCGGTGCCGGTCAAAATCGTGCACCGGGCGTCATCGGCGGCCTGGTCAAGCGCCTGGGCCAACTCCTCGACCGTGTCGATCCCGGCCGCGTTCATCGTTGCAGGATCGTTGAGGCTGATCGTGGCGATATCGCCTTCGACGTCGTATGTGATTTTCGTGAAGCTCATGGGGGTCCTCCGGCGTGTCTAGCTCTGGTTCGACCCTAACCCATGCCGGCGAGATTGGAACCGTTCCCCAACGAAACCCGATTTCCGTTTACGCGCAGGGAAAAGCCGGTACGATCCGCTACAGCATCGATTAAAAGTTGGAGGACGGCATGGCCCTTGAAGGTGGCGGCACGGCGGAGCAGATGGGCGCGATCCTTGCGCGTCAGAAACAGGCCAATCTGCGCGACGGTATTCCGTCGGCGCAAATGCGAACAGAGTGGCTCGACCGCTGCATCCGGCTATTGGTCGACCATGAGGCCGAGATCGTGGACGCGCTCAATGCCGATTTTGGTCACCGGTCAAAGGACCAGTCGGCCTTCACCGACGTGGCCAGTTCCATCGGGGCCCTGAAACACGCCAAGAAGAACCTGCATAAATGGATGCGGCCCGAAAAGCGGAGCGTCGAGTTTCCGCTGGGTCTGTTCGGGTCGAAGGCCCAGGTGCTCTACCAGCCCAAGGGCGTGGTCGGCGTGATCAGCCCGTGGAATTTCCCCGTAAACCTTACCTTCACACCGCTCGCCGGTATTTTCGCGGCCGGGAACCGGGCCATGATCAAGCCGTCGGAATTCACCGAACATACCTCGGCGCTGATGAAAGAGATGTTTGCCAAGGCTTTCACCGAAGAGGAAGTCGCCGTTATCACCGGTGGACCTGAAGTCGGCGCCGAGTTCACCAAGCTTCCCTTCGATCACATGATCTTCACCGGCGCGACCTCCGTCGCCAAGCATGTGATGCGGGCCGCCGCCGATAACCTTGTCCCGCTGACCCTTGAGCTTGGCGGCAAGAGCCCGGTCGTCCTTGGCCAGTCCGCTGATCTCAAGAAGGCCGCCTCCCGCATCATGGCTGGCAAGACCCTGAATGCCGGCCAGATTTGCCTTGCGCCGGACTACGCCTTCGTTCCCCAGGAAAAGGCTGGCGATTTCGTCTCGGAAGCGACCGCCGCGGTGGAGCGCATGTTCCCTTCAGGGATGAAGGACAATGACGATTACACATCCATCGTGAATCAGCGCCACTATGACCGCATGATGGGCTATCTTGATGATGCCCGGGCCAAGGGTGCCGATGTCATCGAGATCAATCCCAAGGGCGAAAACTTCGCCCAGCAGCCCCACCACAAGATCCCCCCCCATATCGTCCTGAACCCGAGCGACGACATGACCGTGATGCAGGATGAAATCTTCGGACCGATCCTGCCCGTCAAATCCTATGCAAAGACCCAGGACGCGGTGGATTATATCAACGCCCACGAACGTCCCCTGGGGCTCTATTACTTCGGGGAGGATGCAGGTGAACGGGACATGGTGCTGGACCGCACCACCTCCGGCGGGGTCACGGTCAACGACGTCATCTTCCACGTGGCCCAGGAGGACCTGCCCTTTGGCGGCGTCGGGCCTTCGGGCATGGGCGCCTATCACGGCCGCGATGGCTTCCTGGAGTTCTCGCACAGGAAAGCGGTCTATACCCAGACCGGAAACGAAATCCTCGCGATGATGCGCCCGCCCTACGGCGAAAAGTTCCGCAAACAGGTGAAGGACCGCATTAAGGCCTGACCCCAATGGCGCCTTAGCGTTTAAGGAAATCAGGGACGTCGTCGCCGAAACCCACGACGGCATCCGGGGCGGCAGCCAGGACTTCGTCGTCCCGGTTCCGTCCTCTCCGGCGGTCGCCACGCTCGTTGCGCTCACTCCGCTCGGGGCGAGACGGTTTCCGGGACTCCTGGGGCGCGACATCCTCTGAAGGATGCTGGCGGGGCGCTCTTTCCTCACCGCCGTTTCGGCCCCTGCGACCGCGGTCGCCCTTGTCACCGCGGCCCCTGCGACCGCCGGTGTCAGGGGGAAGGTCAGCCAGTTCATCGGCCAAACCATCGGGCAGGAACGTCTCCACATCCTTGCCGATCATGCGCTTCACACCCGCCCAGGCCTTCTCGTCATCGGGACCGACAATCGTGTAGCTCTCGCCCGTTCGTCCGGCGCGCCCGGTCCGGCCAATGCGGTGCACATAGTCTTCATCCTTTGGCGGCGGAGCGTAGTTGAAGACGTGGGTCACCTCGGGAATATCCAGTCCGCGGGCGGCCACATCCGAAGCAATCAGGAGCTTCAGGTCGCCATCGCGGAACCGGTCCAGCGTCTGGGTGCGATAGGCTTGGGGCAGGTCGCCGTGGATCGCGGCAGCATCAAAGCCATGCTTCGCAAGGGACTTCGCGACAATGTCCACTTCGCGTTTGCGGTTGCAGAAGACGATGCCGTTCTGAACTTTCCGGGACTCGATCACCCGGCGCAGGGCATGCCGGCGGGCCTTGGCATCGTTGGTCTCGATCGGGACCATGTATTGGGTGATGGTCGATGCGGTTTCCGCAGGCTTGGATACTTCCACACGCTTTGGCAGGGTCTGGAATTTCTCAGCCAGTCGTGAAATCTCTTTCGGAAACGTCGCAGAAAACAACAAAGTCTGGCGCTTGGGCGGCAGCAGTCCGCAGATCTTCTCGATATCCGGAATGAATCCCATATCGAGCATGCGGTCGGCTTCGTCGATGATCAGGGTTTCGACCCCCGTCAACAGCAGTTTACCGCGCTCGAACTGATCCATCATCCGTCCAGGCGTTGCAATCAGGACATCAACCCCCTGCATGAGCAGCCGGTCCTGCTCCTTGAAGCTCACCCCGCCGATCAACAGTGCCATAGAGAGCTTGAGGTGTTTGCCATACTTTTCGAAGTTCTCGGCCACCTGGGCAGCGAGTTCCCGCGTCGGCGCGAGGATCAGGCAACGCGGCATCCGCGCCCGCGCCCGTCCCTTTGATAGTCGATGGATCATTGGCAACACGAAGGCGGCGGTCTTGCCGGTGCCGGTCTGGGCAACGCCCGTGACGTCCCCGCCGAGGATAACATGGGGGATAGCTTCGGTCTGGATCGGCGTCGGCTCGGAATAGCCCGCGTCTTCGACGGCCTTGAGGATATCCGGGCTGAGCCCGAGGGTCTTGAATGTCATGTATGTCTTTGCTTTGCGGCTGATTTGCGGTCTCGTGGGTCCGCGAACAAGCGCCGCGGGCATCGTACATTCGCCGGCGCGTACACATCTGTACGCTGCCAGGCGTCTGAGGCCATAGTATAGTTTCGCCGCCGCGTACAGGCGAGATGGGTATTCTGTTAGCAGGTGCACAAAAATCACGGGCGCCAGTGGCTTTCACCAGCGCCCGCAAAATGTCCTGTAGGGCTATGCTTTCGCCAGGTTCTCGTTGGCAAAGTCCCAGTTCACCAATTCGTTGAGCCACGTCTCGATGTATTTCGGCCGGGCATTCTGGTAGTCGAGATAGTAGGCGTGTTCCCACACGTCCATGGTCAGCAATGGTGTCACGCCAGGCTCGGTAACGGGCGTGATGGCGTTGAGTGTCTTGCGCACTTCCAGCTTGCCATCCTTGACCACGAGCCATGCCCATCCAGAGCCGAACTGGGTCGCGCCGGCCTTCGCAAACTCGGCCTTGAACGCATCGTAGGATCCGAAATCCCGGTCAATCATCGCGGCGATTTCACCGGTGGGCATGCCGCCACCGTCCGGTTTCATGGAATGCCAGTAGAAAGTGTGGTTCCACACCTGGGCGGCATTGTTGTAGATGCCGGCCTTGGTGTCGTCCCCATCGGCTGCCGCAACGATATCCTCCAGTGACTTGCCGGCCAGGTCCGTGCCTTCGATCATGGTGTTGAGGTTGGTCACATAGGCATTGTGGTGCTTGCCGTAGTGGAAATTCAGTGTCTCTTCAGACATGTGGGGCTGCAGGGCAGTCCGCGCATAGGGCAGGGCGGGAAGGTCGAAGGCCATGGGTCTCTCCTTGAAAGTCGGACGGGATTTCACCCGCGTGTTACCCATATGGAACGTCTGATGCCGCCTGCCAGTTCCGCACCGCCCATAGACTGGAAAAGTCTCGACGCCCTTATCGCGCGTGTCGATGAAGACCGGTGGATATCAAGCCGGTATGCGCCCGAGCGCCAGCGCCAGGCCCTGATTGCCCTTTATGCCCTGAACTACGAACTCGCCCGGATACGCTTGGTGGCCAGCGAGCCCGCACTACTCGCCATCCGGTTCCAATGGTGGCGAGAGGAACTCGGCGCAATGGATGCCCCATGCACCGGGCCGCGCCATGTCGTGGCGAGCGCCCTGAAGCCCTTGGTTGGCGCGGGCGTTTTTTCCGGTGCGGACCTGCTGGAACTGGCGGACCACCACCAGGATGCTGCCGAGGCACAGGACAGGACCCTGGAGCCTGAGGGCCAGCTAGCCCGACTGGCAGCGGGCGTCCTGGCGCCCGACTGGCCCTTCGATGGCGCAATTGACGTCGTGGTCGGACACTTCGCCGCCGCCCGCCGTGGTGAGCCCGTTGAAGCGCTTCCAGGCGAAGTGGGCACCGGTTCGCCGTCCGGAAGCGCTTCAAGACAAGGACTTGAAGCGGCGCGCCGATTCTATTCGAGACCGCGCCGCTATAGCAGTGGACATGCGCCGGTCCGGGCGCCGTCATCGGTCCTGCCAGCGCTTGCCCACCTTGCCCTCAGGCACAACTACCGCGGGGCGCGATCTCCATCAGCTTTCAG
>JBCBKE010000065.1:0-16592 GCA_038522375.1 Pseudomonadota bacterium | reverse complement strand
GTCAGTCGAGGTCCCCGCACCCGAAGCGGGCACGCTCACCGCGATTGTCGCGAACGAAGGCGACACGGTCGAAATCGGGGCAGTTCTCGCAACGTTGAATGGTGGCGCAGCGGCGCCCGCCCCCGCATCGAACGGTGCTGCAGCCCCCGCGGCTCCAGATCCTGCGCCTGCGCCTGTGGCTACGGCACAGCCCGCGCCCGCCACGGGAGGATCGACGGCAGACGTCGTCGTCCCCGACATGGGCGAGAGCGTTGCGGAAGGGTCCATGGGCCAGTTGCTGAAGGCGGCTGGCGACCCTGTTGCCAAGGATGAGACCATCGCCGAGATCGAAACCGACAAGGTTGCACTGGAAGTCTCCGCATCTGCCGACGGGGTGATATCGGAGTGGCTGGTGAGCGAGGGCGACAGCGTGACCCCTGGCGCCGTCATTGCCCGGATCGCGTCCTCGGGGGCGGCCGCGGCGTCGGCCCCCGCGGCAACAACGTCCGCCGCTGCGCAAACCAGCGCCCCGGCAGCGACCGCTGGCGCAACGGGAGACCGACCGGTCGCCCCATCGGTGCGCCGTGTGTCCGCTGAAGCTGGCGTGGATCCTGCGGATATCCCCGGCACGGGCCGCGACGGGCGCGCCACCAAGGCTGATGCCATCAACTACGTCCAGAACCTGCCGACGAAATCATCTGCGACAGCGGTGGCCAAACCCGTCCCTGCCCGGGAGTTGGGACCAAGGGAGGAGCGGGTGCGGATGACCCGCCTCCGCCAGACAATCGCTCGCCGACTGAAAGAGGCGCAAGACACCGCTGCCATGCTCACCACGTTCAATGACGTGGACATGGGCGCCATCATGGACCTTCGGAAAAAATACAAGGACACCTTCGCCGACCGCCATGGCGTGAAGCTCGGCTTCATGGGCTTCTTCACGAAGGCGTGCGTCGCCGCGCTCAAGGAGATTCCGGCCGTGAACGCCGAGATCGATGGCACCGACATCATCTACAAGAACTTCTATGACATCGGCGTCGCCGTCGGCACCGACAAGGGCCTCGTCGTCCCTGTGGTGCGCGACTGCGAAGAGCGCTCGATCGCCGATATCGAAGCTGAAATCGGTCGGCTCGGGCGCGCGGCCCGTGATGGCGATCTGAGCCTGGGTGACCTCCAGGGCGGCACGTTCACCATTACAAATGGCGGCGTTTATGGCTCGCTCATGTCTACCCCGATCCTGAACCCGCCCCAGTCCGGGGTTCTTGGGATGCACCGGATCGAGCAGCGGCCCGTTGCCGTGAACGGCGAGGTGAAAATCCGCCCTATGATGTACCTGGCGCTCAGCTATGACCACCGTATCGTCGACGGAAAGGAAGCAGTCACCTTCCTCGTCCGCGTCAAGGAAGCGCTCGAAGATCCCGAACGGATGCTACTCGAAGTATAGGCCGCCACGCCCGGAAGGGCAGCCCATGGGGCCGCCCTCAAAGGCCCGGGTTGTTCTGCGCTAGAAGTTCACCCGGTTCGAAATGGCGCCATCGACGATGAGGTTCGATCCGGTTGTATAAGCCGAGACCGGGCTGGCGAGGAAGACCGCTGCATTAGCGACCTCCTGGGCCGTCGCACACCGTCCCGTGGGGTTGCGGGCCAGCGCCTGTTTGAAAAAGTCGGGCATGTTCTGCTCGACCTGATGCCAGATACCGCCTTCGAAATAGACCATGCCGGGCGAGACCACATTGGTTCGGATACCGCGCTTTGCATGCTGGCGCGCAAGCCCCTTGGCCATATGGATGAGGGCTGCCTTGATCGCGCCATAGGACCCCGCCTCGTCAGCCACGGCCGCTGAAATGGACGCAATGATCACGAACGCTGCATCGTCACCGCGATCGGCAGCCTGGCCGAGGAACGGCTCGGCCGCGTCGAACGCGTTCACTGCGCCCAGCACATCGAGGTTGAAGTTCTTCTCCCACGCCGAGGGGTCGTTTCCCTGCGCCATGGCGCCAGCATTGGAGATCAGCAGATCGATACCGCCCAGCGTCTCGCCAGCCGAGGTGATCCAGGCCTTGAGCCCCTCCCCATCGGTGATGTCAACGCTGCCTCCCGTGGCTTTCACGCCCTTGGCTTCGAGCGCTGCGACGGTTTCTGCCACCTGGCCGGCATTACGCGCGCAAATGGCGACATCGGCGCCCTCGTCGGCGAGCGTGTCGGCAATCGCCCGGCCGATACCCCGGGTCCCGCCGAGAACAACCGCCTTCTTTCCCTTCAGTCCCAGATCCATGCCGTTCGCTCCCATTTGATTATGTCAGACGGGCAGCACACCATTGGTGGCCGGCTGTGGCAACTCGGCGCGTGGAAAATGCGCAAGGGTGGTGTTGCACCGCCACCATGGTTTCGCTGGAAAGTGCTGGAATCAGCAAATCCACTGCATTGCATTCATCGCGCATCAATTGAGGCAGGGTTAACGTGAAGCCATGTCACGGAAGCTGATCAGTTACATGATCGCCATCATGGCGGTTTCCTTTGCCTTCGGGGCGATGGCGGCGATCCGCTGGCCGTCAATTCTTCTTCTCGTCGGATTGTTCACGGAAACAGGCATCGACGACACCCTGCAGACGTTCAACTGGCGTGAATTCGGGATCCTGCATGGCATCCCTTATTTCATTGCGGCCATGGCCTTCTACACCAGCGCTGCCCTCGTGGCGAAGCGGAAGCCCGGCGGCGTCAACGCCTACCTGCTCGGCTGTGCCACGGGCTTTCCAGCGGCCATGCTGGTCGATTTCGAGCCCGGCTGGTGGCGCGACCCCAGCACCGCGGAAGGTATTGTCGCCGGAGGAGGCGTCATCGCGGTCTTGCTCCTGCTTGCGATCTGGGATCTTCGCTTCAGGCGCCGCAATCCCCGGGCGGTGGCCTTGTCGGCAGCCGTAAATCCGGGCTCCGAGCTGGCTAAACAGCCCAGGAAGCCGGCTCGTCCCGCCGGCCCACCATCGGCCGCGGTGATGGCCACACGGGCGCAGTTCGTCCGTGATGGCCAGAGAATGCTTGAACGGCAAAAGCGTAAACAACCGGTCTCCCCAACGCCGCGAATTCGGCATCCACGGGACAGCAGATCCTAAGACTTCCCTGCTACGTGAAGTATTGCGTCAGCCTTGAGGAAGAGACCCATGCTCATCTGGACGGCCGCCCTGTTCGTGTCGGCAGCAGCGTTGTTTCTGTTCGCTTGGCCGCTTGCCCTGGCCACGCCGGGTCAACGCCTTGCAAACCTTCGTACGCCGGCGGCACGCACCCTCGCTTCCGGCGCTGCAACCCTCCTGATGGGCGTAATCCTTGCGCCACTTGTGGGTGCGGCCTTGATCTCGGGGGCCGACACGGTGCAGTTCGTGGCCACTGAATTTGGAAACATGTCCTTCGGCATCTAGCGGCAAGCTCCGCAGCGCCCGGGGGCGAAGCGGGAGCATCCGGCGAGCATGACGAAATCCAATCCGGGCAACTATTTCGAAGACTTTACTCCCGGCCGGGAGCTGGTTCACGCGACACCGCTAACGCTTTCGGAGGGTGATGTCAGCCTTTACCGCGCGCTCACGGGTAGCCGACATGCGCTATTCAGTGCCAGGACTTTCGCGGAAGCCAATGGCACAAGCCGCCTCGCCGTTGATCCGCTATTGGCCTTCCACGTGGTCTTCGGCAAGACGGTGCCCGACATCTCCCTCAACGCCGTTGCCAATCTCGGCTATGCTGATGGCCGTTTCCCGATGCGCCTTTATCCGGGCGATACACTGCGCGCCGTGTCTGAGGTCATTGGCCGGAAAGAAAATTCGAACGGTAAAACCGGTGTCGTCTGGGTCCGGACCAGAGGCCTCAACCAGCATGACGAGGAAGCCCTCTCCTATGTTCGTTGGGTCATGGTGCACAAGAAGGATCCAGGTTCGCCGGCACCAGACCCTGTCGTGCCGGACCTTCCAGGTGCCGTGGATGGCGCATCGCTGACGGCGCCGTTGCACTATGCCGGCTGGGATGATGTGCTCGCCGGCAGCTCCCACCGCTTCGAGGACTATGAAACCGGCGAAACGATTGACCATGTGGACGGCATGACCGTCGAAGAAGCTGAACACCAGGTTGCAACGCGGCTCTATCAGAACACGGCGAAAGTCCACTTCGACGCCCACGCCCAGGCGGGAAGCCGCTTCGGAAAACGCCTGATCTATGGCGGTGTCGTGATTTCAATTGCCCGGGCGCTTTCGTTCAACGGGCTCGCCAACGCGGCTGAATTGATGGCCATCAATGGGGGCACCCATGCCGGCCCGCTCTTCGCCGGCGACACCGTCTACGCTTGGTCCGAAGTTCTTGACAAGGCAGAGGTTTCCGAAACCGTCGGTGCCCTGCGGTTGCGGTTGGTGGCAGCCAGGAACCATCCCTGTTCGGATTTCCCCTTGAGGGGCGATGATGGAAAGTACCACCCCGACGTGCTACTCGACTTTGACTATTGGGCAGCGATTCCCCGTCGTGCCTGAAACGTAGTCAGAGCGAACGCAGATCGTTTGTGAACAGATAATTGCACGCGAACGCGGATCAAACCTGGCGGTTTGGTGCGACATGAAAGACCGCCGCCGGACAGCCTTGGCTGGTCAGGGATGCAGACGAGCCCTAACCGGGCACGTGTGCGGCGATCAGGCGAGGACCGTCTGCTGCGAATGCGCGTTCGAGGGCCAGGTCAAAGCCCTGGGCGTCTTTGGCGGCTTCGGCCGGTACGCCCATGCTCTCGCTGAGCCTTACCCAGTCAATTTCAGGATTGCCAAGACCGAGCATGCCAGCGGCAGCGGGACCGGGATTGCCGGCGCCGGTCCGGTGCAGCTCGATATTCAGGATACGGTAGGAGTGGTTCACAAAGACCACCGTCACCACATCGGCACCCTCGCGCGCCATGCTCCACAGGGCCTGGTTGGTGTACATGCCGGCCCCATCCCCGGTCAGGCACAGCACTTTCCGGTCTGGTGCAGCCACGGCGGCACCCAACGCCAAGGGCATCCCCTGCCCGATCGCGCCGCCGGTCAGCATCATCCAGTCGTGTGGCGCTGCGTTGACGGTCGCCAGATAGCTGGGCAGGCTGTTCGATACGCCGTCGTCTGACACCAGTGCGTTTGCCGGAAGGTGCCGGGCCACCGATGTGCCGATCGACGCTGCGCTCAGGTCCCCGGCGGGCGCATCGGGGATCATGCGCTCGGCGACACTGGCACTGCCGACCGCTTCCATCACGCCCGCCAACGCACCCAGCGTGGCGGCGCTGTCGGTGTCCGGCCCGCCCAGTGCGAGGTGCTCGCAGCCTTCAGGGACCAGAAGGCTTGGCTTGCCCGGATAGGCAAAGAACGCCACCGGCGCAGTTGTCCCAGCGGTGACCATCACGTCGTGGCCTTCAAGATCCGCCATGGCCGCCTCGGCAAAATACTGCATCCTGTCAGGCACGAAACGGCCGGCGCCTCGGGCCATCCTGGCGAAAAACGTATCGGTCATGATCCGGATACCAGACGCCTTCAGGCGGGCTGCTGCCACCAGGCCCGCTTCGCTCAATGCGGTGCCATTGATCAGGACAACGGGGTTTTTTGCAGCGCGCAGTCGCTCTGCAGCGGCATCAATTTCGGTTGGATCAAGCGGTCGCAGCGCCGGTCGTTCAGTTTCCGGTCCGCGCTTGCCGCCGTCCAGCCAGGCCGTGTCGGCCGGAAGGACAAGCGATACGGGTCCAGGTGCCGGCCCAAAACTCGCAGCCCATGCTTCGGCCGCCAGGGCGCCTGCATCGGCGACCTTGTCCGCCGACTTGATCCAACGGGAGTTGGGCGCGGCCAGCCCGGTAATGTCGCTCGCCAGAGGTGCGTCGTAGCGCTGGTGGGGGACCGCGTGGTCACCGATGACATTGACCATCGGAGTGTTCGCCCGACGGGCGTTGTGGATGTTGGCGCCAGCGTTCAGGTAGCCTGGCCCCAGGTGCAGCAGGGTCATTGCGGGTATTCCGGCCACGCGGGCATAGCCATCGGCAGCCCCGGTGGCGACGCCTTCGAAGAGGCACAACACGCTGTGAATGCGAGGCTCTCGGTCCAGGGCGGTGACGAGGTGCATTTCACTGGTCCCAGGATTGGCGAAACAGGCGCGGACCCCGTGATCTGCCAAAGTCCCGACGAGGGCTTCGGCGCCTGTCTGGGTATCATTCCCTGTCATAATCCTGCCTCCAACGTTTCCCGGTCGCAGGTGTGACCCATCGGCGGCTGTATGGAAAGGGGTCGCGCCGCGGGCGTCAGGGTCGCTCGCAGCGGGATTTGTAGGTGTAGCTTTCGCGGCTATCGACCAGGATGTTCGCCGACTTCAGCATGTTGCGGCCAACAAGGACCGGGTAGTTCAAATGGCTGCGTTCAGAGAGGTTCACCTCTTCCTTGACGTAAATTCCAGCAATGCAGAACTCCATTTCGACCACAGGCCGCTGGATGGTCTTGTCGGTCTTGCCCTTGATCCGGGCCCAGCGGACCACTTGGCGTCGCACCCGAACGCGCCTTTCGGCCTCGTTCTCTACAACGAATTCGACAATCGCGGACGGATCTCCGCCAGCCTTGACGGCCGTATAGGCTTCGTCTTCGGTCATGGGCTCCCCGTCTCCGCCATAATAGCCGCGGATTTCCGCGTTGATCGATGATGTCAGCGCCCCACTGTCGAGCTTCATGTCAAACAGCATGTCGCTGGGCAGGAAGCGTCCATGTTCCAGCCATCCGCGTACCTCGAAGGGTGGATCGGGGACGATGTCATCGGGGTCGTAAAGCTCTGGCTGGGCCTTTGCCGCCGCCGAAATTGCGAGGCCCGCCGCCATGAAGGTTGCGAGGTATCGAAAAATCCCCATAGCTGACTCCCGTTTGAACTGGCCGCGCAGTCAAGATCGCCTGCTCGCGGCGGAAACTTGGCCAAGGCAGGGAAAACGAAAGGCAGGCAGATGTCGAATCCGTCAGCCAAAGCGTTTCCGACATTGGCGGTAACGGGCTAGCCCGTCCCTGCCGACAAGCATCGCCGCTGGCCAACCCCTGCGCAACAGGGTGAAACCGGACGTGACTTGGCGCAACGGGCCGCACGGTCCATGACGCCATCGATCCCACTGCAACAGCCCACTCGCCGGAGCCCTGAAGACCATGTCCATCGCTTTCATAGACCTGCAGGCCCAAAGGGAACGGATCCAGACCGAAATCGACACGGCGATGCAGGCCGTGATGGCGCATGGCCAGTTCATCATGGGCCCGGAAGTCCGCGATTTCGAAGCGAAGCTCGCCGATTTCGGCCAGGCGAAACACGCCTTGTCTTGTGCAAACGGCACCGACGCACTCGCGCTGGCGTTGATGGCCTGGGGGTTGCGCACCGGCGATGCGGTCTTCTGTCCATCATTTACCTTCGTTGCCACCGGCGAGGTGATCCCATGGTTGGGCGCGCACCCGGTCTTCGTCGATATCGACCCTGTGACCTACAACATGGATCCAGTCCATCTTGAGGCGTCGATCGCAGCCGTCCTGGCGGAAGGGAAGCTGAAGCCGAAAGCGGTTATCGCTGTAGACCTCTTTGGCCAGCCAGCGGATTATCCCGCGATTTCAGCCATTGCCAGGAAACATGGCTTGAAACTCATCGCCGATAGCGCCCAGGGGTTTGGATGCACCATCGATGACCATCATCCGCTCCATTGGGCCGATATCACGTGCACCAGTTTCTTTCCGGCCAAGCCGCTCGGCTGTTATGGCGATGGCGGCGCCGTGCTGACAAATGACCATGCTCTCGCGGAACTGATCGACAGCCTGCGCATCCATGGCAAGGCAACCGAAACCGACAAGGCCGGCGCCACCTTCGACCATGATCCCAAATACTGGACCATGCGCATCGGCATGAATTCACGCTTGGACACGCTCCAGGCCGCTGTCCTGATCGAAAAGCTGGCGATCTTCAGCGATGAAATCGACCGCCGGAACGCGATTGCCCGGCGCTATAATGCTGCATTGGCGCCGCATGTGGCAAAGGTCCCGGTCTTTGCCGACGGCCAGGTCAGCAATTGGGCCCAGTACACAGTCGAGCATGATGACAGGGATGGGCTGATCGCCCACCTCCGGTCACAGGGCGTGCCGAGTGCCGTATACTATCCCATGCCCATCCACACGCAGGCAGCCTATGCCCGTTTCAGTTGCGGGCCGGGTGGACTGCCCCATACCGAAGCGGCCGCCGGGCGCGTCGTGTCCCTTCCGATGCACCCCTATCTCGATGAGGCCACCCAGGACCGGATCATTGCGGCGGTTGTGGGCTTCCAGGGGGTAATTCAATGAGACAATCCCCGGGAAGGGTGAGGCCTCCCGGGGATGATGATGCAAGCGGTCAGGACGCTTCGGTGTGACAGGACCGACAGCGCTCATCGGACCACAGCCAGCGCTTTACGTCGTTGTGTTTGCGCAAGTACCCGTTCGCAAACGTTCTCCGTTTGCTCCGAACTTGCTTTAGTTCAGCGATGCCATCTTGGTGGCGACGTCGTAGCCAGCGCTTTCGGACGCTTCGAACAGGAAGCTGTTGTCGATCGCCATGACAGCGCTCAGCACCAGGTCGTCCGCGCAAATGCCCTCGAGGCGGCGCGCTTCGATGCGCCAGCTCACTTCACGCTCGCAAGCGGTGTGAGCCTGACGCTCGATCTCTTCGAGGACGATGTCTGCGCCAGCACGGAAATCGAGCAGGTCGGCCGTGTAAGAGATCTGGGTTTCGAAGGTCTCGACCACGTCAGCCTGGGCAATGGAGGCCACGGCAGTTAGGGCAACAGATACCAATGTTGTGCGGATCATTGGAAGTTTCTCCTGACTTATTGTTGAGAGTGGATGATTTTCCCACTCGACGCTCAATTGCCAGAAGTGTGTAACAAGCGGTTCTCAGTTCCATGACAATGGCATGATACTGTTTCATTTGTTACTTTCTCGATAGAAGCGGTCCTGATCAGGAAAGCCGGATTTCGGACCACCCAGCCAGCCTGAACGCTCCCGGTGCCCTGAAACGAAAAAGCCGCCCAGTAGAGGGCGGCTTTCCATCGTTTGATGAGGGCTTGGGCGAACGCCGCCCAGGCGCGTAGCTAGTTCTGCGCGAGCACAACGGCGGTTTGTGGCGCCTCGATGAAGAACTCCGAGCCCGTATATGCATCGGCAAGTTCCGTCGCGCCGATTTTCTTCACAGCATTGTGGATAACGTCCAATTCGCACGCTTCGTCGCGGTGCGTTCCACCATAGCGGGACACGATCTTGCACTCGCCGAGCGCCTGGCTCGCAATCGAGGAAAGGACGGTTTCGGCGCCGGCCGGGGACTGCAACAGGGCCGCATCATATTCCACATCCACCGTGATCTGGGTTTCGGCCTGGGCGACACAGGCCAGGCTAACCGCGAGAACCGAAACGGCTGCAAGAGACTTGATCATGATTGTACCTTTCAAGGTTAGGCTGGGAGGAAGCCAAGTGTTACTCATTGTGCATACGCAGCATGCCATGGTCGGATCACAAAAAAATGACGCCCCAGTCAAGATAACTCCATGCAATGCCGGGGTAGTACCCGAGCGCGCCGATCAACGGTTAAGTCCCCACCGATCTGTCTGGAGCGTTTGTCCGTTCTGCCTTTTCGTTATCCCTCTATTTGGTCTGCGTGTGAATGATTTGTAAATTATTCAGAGTTCACGTCAAGGCTTTTCTTTTCGGAGGGCTGAAACCTCGGCGGTGGGCGCGCTCCCAGCCGCAAGTGGGCCTGTCGCTCACGTGAAACGCCCGTGATTACAGGTGGGAAGCCGCACCCATAGCTGAACCAGCCCGCCGGGAACGGTCGGCTTGTCTGCTTGAACAGTCGAGACAGTGGTTACCGGTTCAGGGCAGCTTTCGCCGCAGGGAAAACGTGATGGCCGCATGCTGAAAGCGCCACACAGCCTGGCTCTGGCCGTCGGCCCGGAGCGGCGCGTCCAACGGCCTGGGGCCCTCCTCGATCCGACAAAGGATGGGAGTTATGAATGATTGCATAGATCGAAAATTGTGCGGTGCGACAATTATTGAGGCTGGTTGCGGGCAGGATGCGATGATTGCAGAAGGGCGAGGCTTTCCCGCAGGACGGCATAGCGCGCCTTGGTCGAACTCAGAAAATGGTCCTGGCCATCCATCTCGACGAACCGCAAGCCAGGGCGCCGGCCCCACGCACTTGCAAACCGCGACGATTGTCTTGGCAACACGACGGCATCATTCTTTCCATGCATCAGCAGAACCGGCATTGAGAAAGCGCTGGTGCGATCCATCGGTGAAATGGCCCGTTTCGCGGCATCCTCGGCGTAGACGTCGCCACCCGCATAGCGCGCCCAGTACCTGTGACTCCATGTGTCCGGTTCGAAGCGGCCCATATGCTGAAAGATGTTGGTCACTGGCGCCACGGCGATCACGCAACCGACCTTGTCCGGTGCCTTGAGGGCCGTCATGAGCGCCGCATAGCCGCCATAGCTCCCGCCAGCGACGCACACCCCCCGCGGATCAGCGATCCGAGCAGTCTCGGCCCAGGATATGGCATCAACGATATCGTCGATCATCTTGCCACCAAACTCTCCGAAGCCGGCGTCACGGAAAGCCTGGCCGTAACCTGCAGAGCCCCTGAAATTTGGACGGATCACCGCATATCCCGCATCAGCGTAGGCTTGAGACCACCAGTCAAATGCTGCCGTGTCGCGCGCCTCCGGGCCGCCATGGGGCATGATCACCGTCGGAAACGGACCCTCTTCGAGTTTCCTGCCAGCGGGCAGCGTCAGGTAGGCCTCGATCTCCAGCCCATCCCGGGCCGCGTAGGTCATGGCCTGGACGGGAGGAACCGGCCGGTCGCTTAGATGCTCTGCCACCGCACCAAGGGGTGACAGCTCTCCGGCTTCGGCATCGAAGAGGAAGTACTGGGCGGGCGCGCCGATGCCTTCTGCGACCAACGTAAAGAGGCGCCGATCGCGCGTGAAAGTGAGGATTCGCACGACCTGGCCGGGAAGGGCATCTTCGACCATTCCCTGCAATTCATGCAGTGAGCCATCAATGTAATAATGCTCTCTCAGATCGTTCGTGGCAGAAAATCCGATCATCGAATTGGTATAGCGGTCTTGAAGGACACCCAGATTGCCGACCTCAACCCCGTCATAGACCAGTGGCGCCAATGTCCCGTCGCTCAGCGAAAGCGTGTGCAGGCCAAAGGCGCCCACATCATCCACGTCAACAATCAGGGATTGGTTGTCGGCCGCTGTGCCGACCACCCAGAGCGGCATGGTTTCCATGTCCTGTCGCTCGAAAACGACCCGCTTGGTGTCGGCCATCTCCACGGAGAATTGCTTGCGCTGGTCATTGTAGATGACGTTGACAAAGGGCTCGCAATCGGCGCCGAGGATCGACTGAACCACAGATTTCTGCCGCTGGGGGCGCGCCTTGCTCCTGCCGGTCTTCAGGGTGACATCATAGAGCTGCGTCCTGAGACCGGGGTTCCGCCTGAACAGGCGGGAGCCCAGGGCCGCTTCTTCCTCGACCCTGAACAGTAACTGCATCACGATCTTGCCGGGATCGTTTTCACAGAGTGCTGCAACGTCGGTCAGGTCGTCCCAGCCGCCCTCGTCGCGCATCAAGGTGACGGACTTCTTGGTGTCGATATTGTACGCAATCGCCCGGCGAACATCGAGCTCCTGAAGACCCGAACTCGTCTGGAGGCGTTCCATCTTGGCGATGTTTGTAACGAGGTAGGTGTCGCTCGCCCAATAATACCATTCAACCCGGACTTCGTCGCCTGGATAGACGATCTGCGGTTGCCCGCCCGATTGAAGATCATAAACGCAGACGGCGCGTACACCCGCCGTGCCGCAACCGAGCGCCACGTGGGAGCCGCCGGGTGAGACCTGTGCGTCCCAGATCGAGTCTGCCCGACCGTATAACTCGGACACGTCTGCTCGGGTTGGCGCGGCGGCCACAATCCCAATGAACACGGCGATCAAGATAGCACGCATGGCAACCCTCTTTGGATAAAACCAGAAGATAGCAGGGATTCCCCGACAGCCCATATCGCTGTTCGACGCGCAATGGGGTCAATGCTGGCCGACGCCCGCCATCCGGTCGCCGGCCGCTTTGGGGATACCTAGTTCAGGGCGGCTGCGCCCTTGGCATAATCGTTCGGCACACCGTTGATCGTCAGCGCATCGCCCTCGACGTCCACGCTGATCGTCTCGCCGTCCTTGATCCGGCCCTCAAGGATCAGCCGCGCCAGCGGATCCTGTAGCTCCTTCTGCAAGACCCGCTTCAGGGGCCGTGCGCCATAAACCGGGTCATAACCCCGTTCCGCCAGCCACGCGCGGGCCTGGTCGCCGAGATCGATCGACAGCTTCCGGTCAGCCAGCAAGCTATCGAGCCGTTTCATCTGGATATCGACGATATGGTCGATCTCGCCGCGGCCGAGCCGCTTGAAGAAGACCGTCTCATCGATCCGGTTGATGAATTCGGGTCGGAAATGGGCGCGGATGGCTGCGTTGACGGCATCCTTTGCCGCCGCTGACACCTCCCCCTCATCGCCCGATGCCAGCGCATCGGCGCCCAGGTTCGACGTCATGATGATTAGCGTGTTCTTGAAGTCCACAGTGCGGCCCTGGCCATCGGTCAGCCGGCCATCATCAAGCACCTGGAGCAGCGTGTTGAAGAGATCAGGGTGAGCCTTCTCCACCTCGTCGAACAGGACGACCTGATAGGGTCGGCGCCGCACCGCTTCGGTCAGCACCCCGCCCTGGTCATAGCCGACATAGCCGGGCGGAGCCCCGATCAGGCGGGCAACCGAGTGTTTTTCCTGGAATTCCGACATGTCCAGCCGGAGAACCGCAGTGTCATCGTCGAACAGGAAACCGGCAAGCGCCTTTGTCAGTTCTGTCTTGCCGACCCCCGTTGGGCCAACGAACAGGAACGAGCCGATGGGCCGGTTAGGGTCCTGCAGGCCAGCCCGGGCCCGGCGCACCGCATTCGAAACGGCAGACAGGGCGTCTTCCTGCCCCACGACCCGGTTCCGCAGCGCATCTTCCATGCGCAGGAGCTTTTCCCGTTCCCCTTCCATCATCTTGTCGACCGGGATGCCGGTCCATTTCGAGACAACACCGGCCACATGTTCGGGGCGCACCACCTCTGACACCAGACCCTCGGCGTCGTCGGCCTCGCCGCGGCCTTCGGCCTCTGCGATCTGCTTCTCGAGTGCGGGAATGGTGGCGTATTTCAGCTCCGACGCCCGGGCCAGGTCGCCCGTCCGCTGCGCCTCCGCGAGGTCGGTTTCGGCACGGGCGAGCTGGTCCTTGGCCGATGCCGCCCCCTTGAGTTTCTGTTTCTCTGCGGCCCAGGCCGTGGTCAGTTCGTCAGACTCGGTTTGCAGGCCGGCGATTTCGCCCTCGATGGTTTGCAGCCGCTCCTTCGACGCATCATCCTTTTCTTTCTTGAGGGCTTCGGCCTCGATCTTCAGCTGCAGAAGACGCCGGTCGATCTCGTCGAGGGCCTCCGGCTTGGAATCCACCTGCATGCGCAGCCGCGAGGCGGCCTCGTCCATCAAGTCGATCGCCTTGTCCGGCAGGAACCGGTCAGTGATATACCGGTTCGACAGGGTCGCCGCCGAGACAATGGCGCTGTCGGCAACGCGCACGCCATGGTGGGCTTCATACCGCCCCTTCAAACCGCGCAGGATCGAGATCGTGTCTTCCACGGTGGGCTCATCGACGAACACGGCCATGAACCGCCGCGCCAGCGCCGCATCGCCCTCCACATACTTCCGATACTCATCAAGCGTGGTCGCACCGACGCAGTGCAACTCCCCGCGGGCCAGCGCCGGTTTCAGCAGGTTCGACGCATCCATCGCGCCATCGGTCTTTCCGGCACCGACCAGCGTGTGCATCTCGTCAATGAACAGGACAATGTCGCCGGTGGCTTCCTGCACTTCGTTCAGGACGGCCTTCAGGCGTTCTTCGAACTCGCCCCGGAACTTCGCGCCAGCGATCAGTGCACCCATGTCCAACGCCATCAGGCGCTTGTCCCTGAGGCTCTCGGGAACATCCCCGTTCACGATCCGAAGGGCCAGGCCCTCGACAATCGCGGTCTTGCCAACGCCGGGCTCGCCAATGAGCACGGGGTTATTCTTGGTTCGGCGCGACAGCACCTGCACCGTTCGGCGGATCTCTTCGTCCCGGCCGATCACGGGATCCAGCTTGCCATCCCGGGCGTCCTGGGTGAGGTCGCGGGCGTATTTCTTGAGAGCCTCATACCCTTCCTCGGCCGATTGGCTGTCGGCCGTGCGGCCTTGCCGGAGCTGGGCGATGGCCCCTTCGAGGGCGTTCGCGGTCACGCCGGCATCGGCCAGCGCTTTGGCGGCGGGCGTGCCCGATTGCGCTGCCAGAGCCAGCAGGAGCCGTTCGACCGTGACGAAACTGTCGCCGGCCGATTTCGCGCCCGCTTCCGCGTCGGCAAAGAGCTTCGCACCCGGCTGGTCGAGCCGCAATTGTGCGCCCCCGCCGCTGACCTGTGGCAGGCGCTGGAGGGCTGCACCATTGGCCTGGGCGACCAGCTCCGGCCGTCCGCCACTGGCCCGTATCAGGTTGGCGGCCAACTGGTCTCGATCGTCCAGCATGGCCTTCAAGATGTGTTCCGGTGTCAGGATCTGGTGGCCGCTGGCCAGCGCGTCGGTCTGGGCCGATTGCAGGACAGTCTTTGCGCGGTCCGTATAGATATCAATATTCATTCCTATCCCCTTTCGAAGGCAGATATCGCGTCACCAGCCCTGCCGGGCGGGACCCTCGTTTTTCCACACGAAGCGCCGGCCCCGCTCAGCGGCAGCCCTTGCTTCAATAGAAATGTGGGAACCGGTCGTGCCCCATGCAAGGGCGCTGGGAGTGTAACGTTAACGGCTTGTTTAGAATAAATTTCTTGCTGCGAATCAGGTTTGCAGTATAAGTTTCCCACAGGAACAGGGAGCGAACATGCAGCGTCCATTTGCGATTCGCGGAGCGTCCGGAAAACTACACGGGTTTTCCGCTGTCCATGGTGAAAGTGACTGGTTGAAAACGCCGGGCGTGGTCCTGTTTGCCGCGCCGGACGGCTATGGCTGGCGGATTATCCGCGTCGCCCAGATCACTGGCCGGCCTGACGATGTGCAGCCGCTCTGGGCGCACCGGGATGCAGAGCGCTATGGCGCTGACACCGTCATGGTGCTCACCGAAAATGACCAGAGCCGGCAAAGAGATATCATCGCCGACCTCGAAGTGGGCATGAGCGCTGTCCTGTCGGGGACGGTGACCTCCAAGGCCCGCGCCGCTTAGCCTCGCTCGCGCTGGGGCCGGGCTTCGCTTCGCCTTTCGCCCTCACCCTACCCTGCGCCCTGGCCCTTTGGCGTGGTGACAATCCTTGCTAGATCCCAGGTGAGCGCTTATCGGCGTGCGTAAAGGATCAGGCAGCGGCGCAATCCCATGCAGAAATTCCGAAAGCCGAACAAGTTTTTCTCAGGCGGTTTCAACGACCAGCGCCATGGCGACGTCTTCGCCGAAGGATCGGTCACCGGAGCCCGCACCCTGGCGCCCCTGGACGTGCAAAAGCACATCCTGGCTGGGCTGCAGGGCGCTGAACCGTTTCTAGTCGGCCGTGTTGGCTCCATCGAGGGGAAGCTTTGCGCCCAGATCGTTCTTGGCAATGGAGAAGAGCTGACGCCATCGATCCGGGCGGATGCGCAGGCCTGTGCCGGCGTCTTCCCGACCGACGATATCTCGCTGCGCCGTTTCGCCTTCGAATACATCTCCGCAATGCAGCAGATGGACGTATCCGCGCTGTTCAACTTCGCAGGCGCTGCCGAAATCGCCGAAGCTTTCCCGGTTGCCCACCATTGCCGCCTCACCGATCTTTCGCCTTTTCCCACGATGACCAAGACGCCCCAAGGCACGCCGGAGGATCCCATGGTGCCGTGGACCCGCAGCCTTGAGGGAAAACGCGTGCTTGTTGTCCACCCCTTCGAGGAAACGATCCGTTCCCAACATGCTCGGCTCCGCTCGATCCAGAGCGTGGCAGACATCATGCCCGACTTCGAGCTTCTGACGCTGAAGCCTCCGGTCACTTTCCTCGACACCGACCTGTCGAACCTCGTTTCGTTCACTTACCAGCTCAACGCGACCCGGGCGAAGGTTGCCGCCATGGACTTTGACGTGGCCATTGTCTCGGGCGGCGCCTACGGGCTTCCAATCGGAGCCTTCATCAAGGCGATGGGCAAGAAGGCGATCCATATGGGCGGTGCGGGACAGCTGCTCTTTGGCATCACTGGAGAGCGATGGGTGAATGATCGCAGGTTCCGAAACGTGATCGGCGAAAACTGGGTCAGGCCCGAAGAGGCGGCGTCCTTCGTCGGCAAGGAAAAGCTGGCCGGAACCTATTGGTAAACCGGATCGCGCTGGCCTGGAGTGAAACGAAAGACCGGCGCTTTATAGCGCGTCCAGGCGAAGTGGGCACCGGTTCGCCGTCCGGAAGCGCGTCAAGACAAGGACTTGAAGCGGCGCGCTGGTTCCATTTGAGAACGCGGCGCTTTATAGCGCTTCGAAG
>JBCBKE010000064.1:0-16886 GCA_038522375.1 Pseudomonadota bacterium | reverse complement strand
CTTCGGGTATATGCCGATCTTCTCAAGATTGGGCATTAAAAGGGAATTCTGTTTGCTTTTCGGATCGAGACCCACCGCTCCCGCCATCAATCCCGGCGAGACTGCTGCCAGGATCCTGGTGATCAAGCTGTCTGCCCTTGGCGATTTCGTGCTGGCCATGGGTGCCATGAAAGCCGTCCGCAAGCACCATCGGTCTGCCCATATCACCCTGCTGACGACGCCGCCTTTCGAACGATTTGCGAAGGCGTCTCCTTACTTCGACAGCATCGAGACCGATGGTCGGCCAGGCGATATTCGGGCGACCCGGGCGCTGCTCCGGCGGATCCGGAAAGCCGATTTCGACATGATCTACGATTTCCAGACGTCTGGACGAACGGCGAACTATTTCAAGGCGCTTAACCTGCCGGGCCGGGCCCCGCCACTCTGGTCGGGCCACGTATCGGGCTGCGCTTTCCTGCACGATAATCCCCGCCGGGGGTCGATGCATTCGATTGACCGGCTGGCCGAGCAGTTGACCGTGTCTGGCGTCGGTCCGGAGAGCGGCTGGACGCCGGAAACGTTGCCAATGCCGGATCTCTCATGGATCCGCGGCGCCTTCAACGATCCGCCGCGGCTCAGGCCCGCTTTCTTCAACCTGACCCTGCCTTACATGCTGCTGATTCCCGGTGCGTCGGCGCACCGATCCGCCAAGCGTTGGCCTGAGGAGCGATATGCGGAACTGGCTGGCCGCGTTGCTGATGCGGGGATCCTTCCGGTGTTGATCGGTGGAACAGCGGAAGGGAAGATCGCCCACGCGATTGCCAAGGCCGAGCCGCGGGTAAAGAACATCGTCACGAGGACCGATTTCTTCCAGATCGCGACCCTGGCCGAGCAGGCGACTTTCGTGGTTGGCAACGACACCGGGCCCATGCATATGGCCACCCTTGCCGGCGCGCCGGGCGTTGCCCTGTTCGCGACCAATGAAAGCGACCCGGACAAGGCAGCACCCAGGGGCTCCACGGTTATGATCGTCCATGGCCGCACACTCGCTGAAGTCAGCACCGATGATGTCTGGCGGGCCGTGCAGGCGCTGGGGTGTATCCCTTCGCAGACTTAACCCGGCAACAGTTGAAGAATCGTCAGAAAAGCCGCATACTACAGACATAGAAATCACAGGAGAACGACCATCGCTCGCAGACCCCACGCGGCCCCGCCGCAGAAGAAAACAGGACCCCGCACGAACACAGATATCCGCGCTGCGCGCGTGCTTCTGATCGACCAGAACGGTGAGAAGCAAGGCGAGATGCCGTTCGAGGCCGCCTATGACGCTGCGAAAGAGGCCGGTTTGGATCTTGTGGAAGTGTCGCCCAACCAGGAAGTTCCTGTCTGCAAGATCCTTGATTTCGGCAAGCTGAAATTCGAAGACCAGAAGAAAAAAGCGGCCGCACGGAAGAAGCAGAAGTCTGCCGATCTCAAAGAGATCAAAATGCGTCCGAACATCGATACGCACGATTACATGGTGAAGACCAAATCCATGACCCGCTTTTTCGAGGAGGGCGACAAGGTCAAGGTTACGCTCCGCTTTCGCGGTCGGGAGATGGCCCACCAGGAACTGGGAATGGACCTCCTTCACAGGGTGAAGGCTGACTTTGAGGAGGTGGCCAAGGTTGAACTTGAGCCGAAGCTCGAAGGCCGGCAGATGACCATGGTGATGGCGCCGCGGTAAGGCCCGGCAGGGGTCCGGTCCCTCTGGGTCACGGCAATCCTGCCCGCCGGGGTTACCGACCTGCCCGGTTGGGAGGGATGCGAGAGCCGGCCGCCATTGCGGCGGCAAGTCCTGCCGGCAGTCCCAACCGGTGCGTGACACATCTGGACAGGACACCGCTTGCATCCGCCGGTCAGAGCCGCGATATAGGCCTTTGGAGGCTGGCGGCGGACGGACGCCCCGCCAACCGGGTCAGGTCGGGAACGAAGCAGCCCTAACGGGTCCCGTACGGGTCGCTGTCCAGTCTCCTTTCTTATCGACCGCGGGTGACACTCCCTCCGAGCCATGGCACGTCTTTGCGCCATGACGACCTCGAATGACATCCCGCTTGCGGCCAGCCCCATTGACCGTGCCGCCCACCATCGCACTGATGAGCGCTGGCTGGCGAATGCCCGCAACAACCCGGACGGTCTTGTCTGCCTGCTCCAGGGCGGTAATCCCATGCTGGAAGGGGGGCGCGGGGTTACCCAATCGGGGCCAGGCATGTTTCGCGACGGCCCGGCCAAGCCCCTCGTCTGGCTCGGTCCTGAAGCCTGGCGTCTGCCGGTCCAACGGGAGGTTTTCCTGGGTAAGGACAAGCATGGTGCTCCCGTGTTTGCCCTTGATCTTCCCATGGATTTTGCGCTCACGGGCTCTCTGATCGAAGGCGCCGGCGAATTCGAAGACATGCGGTCGGCTGCCGGTATTCTGTCTCCCTTGGAGGCCAATTGCGCATCGACAGCGCGGTCACTGTTCGAATGGCACCGAAAACACCAGTTCTGCGCCAATTGCGGGGCCCCGTCGGAGGTAACGGAAGCGGGGTGGAAGCGCACCTGCCCGGCCTGTGGGACTGAACATTTTCCGCGCACCGATCCTGTGGCGATCATGATGGCGGTGAAGGGCGACCGGTGTCTTCTTGGCCGCGGCAAGGGTTGGCCGCCGGGGTTCATCTCCTGTCTTGCTGGCTTCGTTGAGCCCGGCGAGACGGTGGAACAGGCCGCCGCCCGTGAGATTTTCGAGGAGGCCGGAGTTCGCTGTGACCCGGCCAGCGCCGAGTTCCTGTTCTGCCAGCCCTGGCCCTTCCCGTCGTCCCTGATGATGGGCCTCATCCTTGATGCCGATACCGAGGCCATCACCATTGATCCCAACGAGATTGAAAGCGCCCACTGGATCACCCGGGACGAGGCGCGCCAGATGCTGGCCGGGACCCATCCCCGCTGGGGCTGTCCACCGCCCATGGCCATCGCCCACCATGTCCTGAAGGCCTGGGCCGTGCGGGAGCGCTGACGGTCCTTTCCAAACACGGCGTGCGCGTCTCCAGAACAAGGAAGACACGTCTGGCAACCCATGGATACACTCCTGAGGCGCCGCGTTTTCAAATGGAATCAGCACGCCGCTTCAAGTCCTTGTCTTGACGCGCTTCCGAACGGCGAACCTGTGCCCACGTCGCCTGGAAGCACTTTAACATTGTAGACTGCGGTGGCCGTTGACCTTACGGCGGATGGTCTTCCGGGACTTGATCCGGCGGGTCTGTTGACCTGATGATGTCGGCGCAGGGCGGGCATGGGCGCGGATCGGCTTGCCAATCGGTGGACCAGGGGAGCTGGGATTGGCCTTCGGCCCGGCGCCGCCTCAGGATCAGTGCAAGGCGCCGGGTGGCCCTGGCGGGCGCCGACGCCGTCGCAACGAGGGCGGCCAGTCGGCGGACTTCGTTGGTGATTGCCACCCGGGCCGTGCCGAAGTGATCGCCGGGATGGGGGGAATGGGGGCTCGACTGGCCAGGACTTTGCGGCGCCCGTGCAGGTTCATGGAGCCTGAAAACGAATGGGATCGAGCCGGGCGCCGGGACGGGTCGGCTCGGAGGCCGGGGACGGGCGACCCGCCGGGGCGGGAGCGACGCGATCATCGCCTCGGCCGCCGGCATCAGGGCGCGCCGCAGCACACCCTCGGCCTTGCGCAGGGCCATCCTGGCATCGGCGGCGAGGGCAAGCGGAACAGGGATCTGGCCCGATCCTGCCGGCGCCATGAGCCGAACCAGATCGTCGATCAGGGCGAAGAGCATCGACCAGAGGGTCGCGATATCCTTGGGTCCGCTGGCGGCTGTCGGGGTCATGGGAGGACGTTAGCACGGCCCGGGAGGGTGAGGACAAGAAGGCGCTTCTCCGCCGAAAAGGGCGTCCGGTCAGCCGATGCTCATGGCCAGGAGGCGGCTGATCTGGGCGCGGGGAAGCCCGCTTTCTTCATGGTAGCGATTGATGGCGGACTGGACCGCTTTCAGGGCCGTCTTGCTGGTGGCCTGGGGTTTGTCGAGCACGCCTTCCCGTTGAAGCGCGGTGCACACATCAGGCGATGTGATCCACCCGTCCCAACCGGAAAAACGCAGGACGTACTGGCCGGTGGCACCGCCCAGCCTGGCGCCTTTCCGGCCCAGTTCAGCCAGGAGCCCAACCTGGTCGTCGGCGGGCCAGGCGGCGAGATACGCCCCGAAACCGCCACTTGCCTTTGACGTGTCGGCCACAAAGCGCGCATTGGCGAGGGTCGCCTTGATCTTTGCGCCATGCCTGACGATCCGTTCGTCTGACACCAGTGTGTCCAACCTGTCCTCGCCAAAGAATGCAAGCCGCGCGGGTTCGAACCCCTCGAAAGCGGCTTCGAAACCGTCCCACTTTGCGTCGATCACGCGCCAGTTGAAGCCGGCGTTGAAGACGCACCGCGCCATGGTGGCCAGAAACCGGTCGTCCGGAACAGCGGCCAGGTCGGCGACCGCGTGGACGTTGGTGCTTGTCTCAAGCGCCTTGTCGCGCCCCCCATGGAACCCTGCCGCAAGGTCGATGAGCGTCAGGAAGGGCCGCATGGGCGAAGGTCAGGCGATATCAGTGAAATCGAAGGCCGATAGATCCACCGACGCCGGAGCGGTGTCGTCGCTGAAGTCCGAGAGCGCGCCAAATCCAAAATCGTCTTCTTCAAGGTTGAAGCCGTCCTCGATGGCCTGGGTCACGAGGCTCAGCGAGGCGTTCTGAAACGTTATCCTGACGTCTTCGAACTCGAATACGACATCATTTCCTGCTGTCGACAGGAAGGGCGCCACGTCGTCGATCGCATCGAAGCCAAAGTCTTCCAGGGCAACCGCTTCGCCCGCCGTCAGGTCGGTGACCGTGTTATCGCCGGTATTGTTTTCGAAGAACCCGAAAATATCGACGCCTGCTCCGCCCGTCAGCGTGTCGGTGCCACGGCCACCGATCAAGAGATCATCGCCGTTACCCCCCTCGACGAGGTCGTCACCATCGGCACCGCCGACAATGTCGTTTCCGTCGCTTCCGCGCACGGTGTCATCGCCGTCGTTTCCGCCCACGAAATCATCGCCAAGACCGCCATTGAGAATGTCGTTCCCCAGGCCGCCATCGAGAAAATCGATATCGGTGCCGCCGAGTAGGCGATCGTTTCCGGTGCCGCCGAACAGGAAGTCGCTGCCCGCGCCGCCGGCGATGAAGTCGTTGCCGTCATCGCCGGACAGGAAGTCGTCGCCGCCGCCCCCGACAACCTCGTCATTCCCAAATCCGCCGAATGCGGTATCGAAGCCTGCTGCACCCAGGATGATATCGTCGCCAGCGTCACCGCTCAGGAAGTCATCGCCGCGCTGTCCGCGAATGGTGTCATCCCCGTCGCCGCCATTGATGGTATCGTTATCGTCATTGCCGTAGATGATGTCGTTGCCGATGTTTCCGAACAGGTTGTCATTGCCTGTGCCGCCGAACAGAATGTCATCGCCGCCGCCGCCGTCGAGGATGTCGATGTCGCCGCCGCCGCGCAAGTCGTCGCGCCCGCCGCCGCCGCGCAGGACGTCGATGCCGCCTGCGCCGGCGAGTGTGTCATTGCCCGCCCCGCCCAGGAGTTCATCATTTCCGGCGCCGCCAAGCAGCGTGTCGTCGCCGTCGCCGCCATTCATCTGATCGACTCCGCTGCGACCGATGAGCCGGTCGTCGCCGCCAAGCCCCAGGAGGAGATCGTCGTCCTCTGTGCCGATCAGCTCGTCATCGCCTTGGGTGCCTTCAATCCGTGCCATGGTCTCTACGTCCCCGTTTGTGGCCTTGAACCGTTGTCAACCAAGGCGAGACGCGGGTGGTTTGCAAGTGAAAACTCGCTCAAATCGGCCGCAGCGTGTTGCACGGGACGCGCATCCTCTGCGAGCGGTTATGGGGCGATATCGATGCGGTAGCGCTCGATGACGGTGTTCGCCAGGAGTTGTTCGCACATCTCGCGGACGCGGGCCTCTGCAGCCTCTCGGGAGAGGCTGTTGTCGAGGTCCAGCTCGATCACCTTGCCGATGCGCGCGCCAGCGACCTCGGCAAAGCCCATGCGGCCCAGCGTGTCGGCGACGGCCTTGCCCTGGGGGTCCAGGACGCCGGGCTTGAGATCCACGTGAACGATGGCCTTCATCAGCTCGCCCCGTTGCCATTGGCGCCCTTCAACGCCACCACATTCCCGGTTTCGCCGGTTTCGCGGATAATGCCTAGCCGGCGTGCCACTTCTGCATAGGCTTCGGTGACGCCGCCAAGGTCCTGGCGGAACCGGTCCTTGTCGAATTTCTCTCCGGTCTCCGTATCCCAGAGCCGGCAGCAATCGGGGCTGATCTCATCGGCGAGAATGGTGCGCACCATGTCCCCTTCATAGTGGCGGCCGAATTCGAGCTTGAAATCCACCAGCTTGATGTTCACCGCGGCGAAGAGGCCCGAGAGAAAGTCGTTCACCCGAAGACTGAGGGCGATCATGTCGTCGACCTCCTGGGGGCTGGCCCAGTTGAACGCGCCGATGTGCTCCTCGCTGACGATGGGATCGGAGAGGGCATCGTCCTTGTAGTAGAACTCGACGATGGCGCGGGGGAGCATTTCCCCTTCCTTGAGGCCAAGCCGCTTGGCCAGGCTGCCGGCGGCAACATTGCGCACAACGACTTCGAGTGGGATGATCTCGACCCGCTTGATCAACTGTTCACGCATGTTGAGGCGCTTCATGAAATGGTGCGGGATGCCGACCGCGCCCAGGCGGGTGAACAGGAACTCGCTGATGCGGTTGTTCAGGACCCCCTTGCCGTCGAGCACGGCCTTCTTTTCGGCGTTGAATGCCGTTGCATCATCCTTGAAGTACTGAATCAGTGTGCCGGGCTCTGGTCCTTCGTAGAGGATCTTGCCCTTGCCCTCGTACACTACGCGTCGCCTCGACATGGGCCTACGCCTCCTTCCGGGAAACCATGGCGTCCGCAGCCCCGCGGCGCGCCAAACGAGGACGCATATCCCATGTGGGGTGAGTCTGCCAGACCAAAGGTGTGCCTCCCGGTTGAACGTGGACGGGCCCGGCACAGGGACATGATGGGCGGGTCTGGGCGTGGCGGCGGCGGCGCCGAAAAGACTGGCGCGAAGCGGTCATGCGCTCTTATATACCTATCAGGACCAACGCCCATGAGGGATCTAGACCCATGTCCCAATTCGACGACCGCCAAAAAGGCCAGGAAGCCAAGTATGCCATGGACCAGCAGACCGAGTTCAAGGTCATGGCCCGCCGGAACAAGCTGCTCGGGCTCTGGGCGGCTGACCTGCTCGGCCTGACGGACGAGGAGGCGACGGCCTATGCCAAGACGGTGGTGATGGCTGACCTGGAAGAGCCCGGCGATGAGGACGTGTTCCGGAAGGTGCGCGGCGATCTTGATGGCAAGGCCGTCAACGTCACCGACGCCCAGATCCGCGAGCATATGGCAGAACTGCTGCCGGTTGCGCGGGACCAGGTGGTGAAGGACGCCGGATAAGCGGCGGCCTCGCTGACGGCGCCGCATTTTAAAGTGTCCCCAGTTGCAGCCTCGCCGGCATGCCCTATTGTCGCTGCGTAACGTGGGGGCGAGATGGCGGACGATATCTTCATCTCATATGCGCGCGTCGAGCGCGCCAAGACGCTCGATCTTGCCGGACAGCTTTGGGATCTGGGCTACACCACCTGGATCGATGCGAAACTGCCCTCGGGCGAACTGTTTCGTGAGGTTATCGATGCGGCCGTCGATCAGGCCGGGGCCGTGCTCACGATCTGGTCTCGCCCCGCCCTGAAATCCCAGTGGGTAAATTATGAATCCAGTCGTGGAAGGCGTCAGGGCAAACTCATCTGCACCCATACAACGGACGTCGACCCTGGTCTGGACTTCGGCGGTGATTTCCACGGCATTCACAGCGAACCGGTGACTGAATTCAACGCCATCGTGAATCGGCTGATCGAGCTTGGTGTACGCCCGAAAGGCGTAGGCGAGGAAGAGCTTCCAGCCGAGGCCGTGCTGGAGCGTCAGGCCCTTCGCGAATGGCAGGCGGGCGTCAGCCAGAGCTTCGACATTCAAGAGCTTGAAGATTTCATCCAGCGCTTCGAGCGTGCGCGACTCGTGGCCGAAGTGGCCGAGCGACGGCTCTTGGTTGCCAGGGCGCGAGCCAGCGCCGAAGGTGACGCCGAATGTGAGCGCGTGTTTCGACTATTCGAAGCGCTGGAGGGTGGGACCGATCCCGAAGACCTCGCCTACTTTCTGAAGAAGCACTTTCAGGGCTTCCCGGAACTCGCGATGCCAGCGGCAGAACGTTTGCAGGAATTGGACCCCGAGCGCTTTCTGGCCTTCACCAATGAATCGCCCGGCGTCGGCGAACGGCTGGCCGAGGTCATTGACCATGCGCACCGCCTCATCCGCCTGCGCGACACACCGCCCGAGGCCGCCACCCTCCGCCTTGCCCCCGCTATGCACACCGCTTTGATCGGGCGCATCTCGCTGACTGCTGATGGGGCGCGGATGGCGAGCGCGAGCGATGACAAGACGGTGAAGCTCTGGGCGCTGCCCGAGGGACAGCTGGCCCGCACCCTGCGCCCGCCCATTGGCGAGGGCAATGAGGGGAAACTCTATGCCGTGGCCATGGACCCGGCCGGGTGCTGGGTCGCGGCGGGGGGGTGGATGTCGAAGACTGAAGAATACGTCACCATCTTCGACACCGACACCGGCGCGGTGCGCGCGCGCCTCGGCCCCCTCCCCAATGTGGTGGATGACCTGAAGGTCAGCCCCGATGGCGCCCGCCTCGCCGCCGGGCTGGGCGGGGCGAACGGAATCCGCCTCTGGGAGACGGCGGGCTGGCAGCCAATCTGGCAGGACCCCGACTATGGCGACGACGTCTACGGCCTCGCCTTCGCCGCCGATGGCCGCCTGGCCAGCACCAGCTATGACGGCCATGTCCGCCTTCATGGCCCTGATGGCCAGATGCTCGCCAAGGCCCGTGCCCCCGGCGGCGCTAAGCTCTTTGGCATCGCCTTTGACCCGGACGGCGAGCGCCTCGCGTTGGGCTATGAGGATAGCCTCTCTGTGGACGTGCTGGACGCGGCCAGTCTGGAACGCCGTTACAGCGCCGACACGACGGGCACCGCCGGCGGCGATCTTGCCAACGTTGCCTGGCTCGGCGGGGCGGGCGCGGGCCTGCGCCTTGTTGCAGGCGGGTTTCATTCGAATTCGGACGGTGAACGCCCCCTTTTCTCCTGGGACGAAGCCGGGCGCGGCGCGCGCCAACCCTGGCCGGGCCCGGCCAACACGATCTTCGACCTCGCCCCAACGCCCGATGGCGGCCTCGCCCTCGCCAGTGGGGAGCCGAGCCTCGCCCTCTATACGCCAGAGGGCACCCGCCGCCTGAACAAGCCGCCGGAAACCGCAGACCTGCGGAACACACTGGGCGAGCATTTCACCGTCTCCGCCGATGGCCGGCGCCTGCGCTTCGGCCTCGACTATGGCGGCGACACCCCCGTCCTGTTCGACCTCGCCGCGCTCAGTCTCACCGATGCGCCTACGCCGGTCCCGGGCCTCGCCGCGGCCGATACGGGCAGCCTCGCCATCACCGGCTGGATAAACACCACCGCGCCCACCCTCACCCGCAAGACCGGCCCCGGCGCAGGGGACCCAACGCCTCTGGCGCTGGAGCCCTATGAAACCGCCTTCAGCCTCGCCATCGCAGCCGATGCGAAAAGCTTCGTCCTCGGCACGCACATGCGGCTCCGCCGCTTCGACGCCACCGGCAACGAAATCTGGCAGCGCCCCGTGCCGGAGGTTGTGTGGGGCGTGAATCTTGCCCGGGAGGGCCGGTTGATCCTTGCCGCCTATGGCGACGGCACGATCCGCTGGCACCGGGCCAGCGACGGGGAAGAGCTGCTCGCCCTCTTCATCCATTTGCCCCAGGGCCCGAAAGACACCCCCGCGGAAAACCGCGACTGGATTCTCTGGACGCCGGAGGGGTATTACACCGCCTCGTCGGACCGCGCCGAAGACCTGATTGGCTGGCATGTGAACCGCGGCCCGGATGAGGCGGCAGACTTCTATCCGGCTGAAACGTTCGCCGAGACCTTCCGCCGCCCCGAGCGTGTCGCCGCCGCCCTGGATGGCGTGTGAGCCCGGGCGCAAGCGCTTTTTCGCGGCGGTTTCAGGGGGCGCGGCCCCCGCTTGGGTGACGGCCCATGTGGAGGATGACCTCGTCGGCGTTCCAGTTGAGGCGGGAGAGGCCACGGGTGCGGAAGGCGCCGACGTCGCTGCCCCTGACCGGCGCCATCGCGATGACTGAAAGGTTCAACTGGGCGGCGAGGTCGGTCATGTCGATGGCGGTACAAGGGTGGAGCATATCGTCGGAGTGCCAGGGCTTGGGCCCCGGCATCCGGCCCTGGCGGACGAAGGACAGGCGCCGGGACCATTGGCCGTGGTTCTGGAAGGAGACGATGATTTCCGGGGCAATGCGCGCCAGTTCCGCAAGGATATGGGCCGGCTGGCGCATCTGCTGGACCGTCTTGGAGAGGATCGCCACGTCGAAGGCGTTGTCGGGGAAGAGTTCAAGGTCTTCTGCGGCGTCGCCCTGGACAACCGACAGGCCCTTGGCGAGGGCGCGTCCGGCCAGATCGCTCTGGAGTTCCAGCCCACGCCCATCGACGCCCTTGGTTTCCCGCAGGAGGGCGAGCAACTCCCCCGATCCGCATCCCACATCGAGGACCCGGGCACCGGTGGGCACGCGCGAGGCAATGGCGAGATAGTCGGCGCGGAACCGGTCTGGCAGGCCGCTGGCGGTTGTCGGGTGTTTCGCCGGCATGGGTCAGATCCCCCGCCGTTCGGCAGAGGCGGAGAGAAAACCGGCCAGCGCCGCTTCGAAGCCCGGTTCTTCCAGGAAGAAGGCGTCGTGGCCCTTGTCGGTCTCGATTTCGATATGGCTGACTTCCACCCCGGACGCGATCAGGGCGCGGGTGATCTCCCGGGTTTCCTCTGGCGGGTAGTGCCAGTCCGACGAGAAGGAGAACAGGCAGAAGCGGGTGCCAGCGCCCACGAAGGCATCGGCCAGTCGGCCGCCATGGGCCGAGGCCAGGTCGAAATAGTCCATGGCGCGCGTGACGTAGAGGTAGGAGTTGGCGTCGAACCGGTCGACGAAACTGGCCCCCTGGTAGCGGAGATAGCTTTCGACCTGGAAATCGGCGTCGAAGCTGAAGCTCTGCTCGTCACGATCCTGGAGGGTACGGTCGAACTTGCGCTTGAGGCCGGCCTCGGAGACGTAGGTGATATGGGCGGCCATGCGGGCAACGGCGAGCCCGCGGGACGGGCGGACGCCCGCGGCGAGGTAGCCCCCCTCGCGCCAGTCGGGATCGGCCATGATGGCCTGGCGGCCGACCTCGTAGAACGCGATGTTCTGGGCGGAGTGCCGGGCCGCAACGGCGATGGGAACGGCAGCGAAGACCTTGTCAGGCGCCTGGGCGGCCCATTCGAGAACCTGCATGCCGCCCATGGAGCCGCCGATGACGGCAAACAGGCTGTCGATCCCCAACGCCTCGACCAGCGCGCGCTGGGCGCGGACCATGTCACCGATTGTTATGACGGGAAACCGGACGCCCCAGGGCGCGCCATCGGGCGCCATCGAGGCCGGCCCGGTTGATCCCATGCAGCCGCCGAGCACGTTCGAGGCGATTACGAAATAGCGATCGGTGTCGATGGCGAGGCCAGGCCCCACCAGCCTTGGCCACCAGGCGGGCCGGCCCGTCACGGGATTTTGACCCGCCGCAAACTGATCGCCTGTCAGGGCATGGCAAACCAGGACGGCATTGGTTCGGTTCGTGTTGAGCGTTCCCCAGGTTTCATAGGCGATATCAACGCTGTTGAGCGTCTCACCGCTGTCGAGAACCAGCGGTGCCTGCAACGTGACACGCAGCAGGTCTTCAACGAGCGGGGGCGAGGTGTCGGCCATAGGGGGGTTGTAGGCATATCGGTACAGGTGTCCAATGGACCTGAAGGCGCAGATCAGTTTTGCTTTCAGCAAACACCGAGGTGGGCGCCCACATGATCAAGGCGAAGCAGAGATGGGACGATCCATGAGTGACACATACACGCCACCAAAAGTCTGGACCTGGGACAGCGAGAGCGGTGGACGCTTCGCCAAGATCAATCGGCCGATTGCCGGGCCCACCCATGACAAGGACTTGCCGGTGGGCAAGCATCCCTTGCAGCTATATTCGCTGGCGACGCCGAACGGCGTGAAGCCGACCGTGATGCTGGAAGAGCTGTTGGCCCTGGGCCATGAGGGGGCGGAGTATGACGCGTGGCTGATCAATATTGGCGAGGGCAACCAGTTCAGCTCTGGCTACGTGGCGCTGAACCCCAATTCGAAGATCCCGGTGATGGCTGACCATAGCCACCCCGAGCCACTACGAATCTTCGAAAGCGGGTCGATTCTCTTCTATCTTGCGGAGAAGTTCGGCGCCTTCCTGCCGACCGATGTGGCCAAGCGGACCGAGACGATGAACTGGGTCATGTGGCAGATGGGGTCTGCCCCCTATCTGGGCGGCGGTTTCGGACACTTCTACGCCTATGCTCCGGAGAAATGGGAGTATCCGATCAACCGGTTTGCCATGGAGGTGAAACGCCAGCTCGACGTGCTGGATCGCAACCTGGCGGACCGAGAATACATGATCGGCGATGAATACACGATCGCAGATATCGCGATCTGGCCCTGGTACGGCGCACTGGCGAAGGGCCTGCTCTACGAGTCCGCGGAGTTTCTGGCCGTGCACGAGTACAAGCACGTCAATCGCTGGGCCGACCAGATCAATGAGCGCCCCGCTGCGATCCGTGGAAAGATGGTGAACCGGGCCTGGGGCGATCCGGCTGGCCAGCTTCTGGAGCGCCACGATGCCAGCGATTTCGAGACAAAGACGGGCGACAAGATTGGCGGTGATAGCCCGCAGACGCTCTGATAGCGACTTCGCTGGGCCCGGTGTCGCCGCCAGTCGATGACGGGCGACCATGGCGGACACGATAGACGGCGGCTTTACGTCCTTGCTTCAAGGGTCCAAACGGGGCGGGCGAGGGGGGCGGGATGTATCGACTAGCTGGATTGGCCGCTGCGGCAGCGATGGGCCTGGCGCCCCTGGCGAGTGCCCAGATGACGGATGTGGAAGCGGGCCTGTTGGCGGTCCTGCGCGACAATCCGGGCGACGGGTCGGCGCGTTTAGCGCTTGGCCGGCTCTACTATGACACGCGGCGGGATCGGGCGGCCGAGTTCAGCATTCGCCAGGCGCTGGCGAGTGGGCTCGACGAGGCCGGCCGGGCAGAGGCCCGCGACCTGCTGGCGGGACTTCAGCGGAGGCGGCGATGGGTTTTCACCGCCGATGCCGCGCTTGCGCCGGAAACCGATCGATTGGTGACCCGAACGGTCGATGGCCCGGGGGGCGAGCCCGTTACTGTGGAAACCACCGAAAGCTCAGGACCCGGTATCGAAGCGTTCGCCAATCTCGAATATCGCGCGCCGTTGGGCGAGGATACGCGGCTCTCGGTAGAGGGGTTCGTCAGCACCCAGCAGTTCGCCGAGGGCGAATTTTCCCGGTCAAGACTTATCGGTTTTGCAGGTCCGCTGTTCCTGCTGGAGGGGGACAATCGTTGGTCTGTCCGCGCGCTGGTCGAACGCAGTTGGGATGATGACGCGGTGGAGTTCGATGCCATCGGCGGGGAGGTGACAACCCAACGCAGCCTGACTGACCGGCTGCGCCTGTTCGCGCGTTTCCAGGTGCGCGACGTTGACCATGACACGTTTGATGCTCGCGACGGCCAGACCTTCGGCGTCGATGCCGATCTTGGCCGGTTCGGGATCGGTGGACGGTTCGAGCGCGTATTCGGGGTTGGTTTCCGGTTCGATGCGGCCGCCGATGAGGAGAGCTTCTGGTTCTACAGGGCCGGCGTGGGCGGCTTCCGCGAATTACCGCTGGCCATCGGGCTCTATGTGCAACCGTCACTCTCCTACCAGCGCTTTGACGGGGCCAGCGCCGCGGACCCTGAAGCGCGGGAGGATCTTGAAGCAGAGGTCCTGTTCCGGGTGTCCAAGCGCGACTGGCGCGTCTTCAGTGCAGCGCCATTCGTGTCGGTGGAGGTGTCGCAGCGTGAGTCAAATCTGGACCGGCTCGACACGACCGAAACCGCCTTCCAGGCCGGCTTTACACGGTCGTTCTAGTTCGCTGTCACTTTCGACGGTGGCGAGGGGTTGGTCTCGCTCACGGCCGTTTGGCGATGCCAAACGCCTTGGTATTTGGAGACAGGGATGGAGGCGGCCGGTCCGGCCGGCGCGCAGTCGCCCGCTGCGCGTTTCCGCCCGGGCCGGAAACATCCCAGGCTCAGTACTCAACCAGATCGACCGCGTTTGGCCCTTTTTGGCCGGAGGCTGTTGGAATCACGAAAAATGCTTCCGGAGAAGGCGCACCTAGTGTCCACTGGACCAACTGAACACTTAAACGTAACCAGTTCATGGTTTCGAGCAGAAACGCTCAAGGGAATTGAAATGAGCGATCAAGATACTTCTCTGCTATCCCCAGGGCTCTCCGCCGCCGTTGAAATTAAGACGGGCAAGCGTTCAGTGATTTCCTTCCTGCTATCGCCAATTGCTCGGAGTGTTTCTGAAGCAGGGAGGGAGCGGTGAGGTGCGCTCTTTGGTTTATCACAATAGCGCTCACTCAATCATGCGAAATACCACATGATACCACGCCGAGATATCTTCGAATCTCGGATTCAACATGCATGTCCGGCAGAGTTGTTATGGGCGGACCAGAGCTAGAATTGAAAATTAGATCTGCCGATCCAAACATTCGGAAACTGCATAGCTTTACCGTTCGGTTTGGCGATCAGAATGTGTTTCTGGTGCCCACTGTTTCCGGTCAGGCTCAAATCAAGCGAGTATCGGTTTATTTTGATTATCAGGACCATGAGCCCGCTCGCTCGAAAACGGCTTGGTCTCAACTTGCGTACTTGTTTGATGATGCCGTGTCAGATGGACCGATCATACTAGAAAATTGCTTCGCCATACCATATGTGGGCATCCCTGGGGGGCCGTTCAATACATGCACGAAAAAGATAACTAAATCAGATCGTATTATATTTTCCTCCTCCGATATCGGCAGCGAATGGCCCTATGTTCTAATTATAGAAGAAATTATTCCTCAGGTATACATTCACGCACGTTACTGGATAGAGATTGAACCGCTAGAGAGCGATCGCGCTCACGAACTCATGGCAGCCATAAAGCGTGCTGCCAACTTCACGGAGAACTGTGATGCTCACTGAACAACAGCTTGCCCAACAGCTGCAACAATTAGTGAACGATGAAGAATGGCCAGAGGCCTATCGTCAAGCATTTGGCGGGTGGTAGCGCAGCTCATTGCTGTCTGGATAGATCCTGAGAATTGCTGAACGCGTGTCGAGATAGAGAAACTGAAGTGTTACCGTCTTGTCAGACAGGACGCGATCAAAACCAGGGTGAATGCAGGATCGATCAACACCATCCATGGGTCCGTGTTCCTATCGATCTCCTTCACCGCGTAATGGCACGCATGACCCTCAATACAGTCATTCCCGCTCAATGTCGAAGCGTCCACTTCCGGCGATTTCGAGCCGGTCGTCGGCGTAGCGCCGGTCGGCAGGAACGGGCGCAAAAACTGCCGTTAGAAATAGGTGGAACGCGCGACCGGAGTTGGCCCTAAGGTGCCGCTTGCGGATGAAAAGTTGAAGGGCAGCATCTCCCAGAAGCAGTCATCAGCGGTTCGGGCCCGGTCGGTGCGCCATGTTCTTATCGCTGGTGTTTCCAGCCAGATCGCAGGCGAGAGGAATGCCCCCGCCTGCGCAGATCGGGCCCCTGGGGCGGGGCCGTGGTCGGCCCTATTCCCCGATAGAATCCGGGCCCACGCCGACAAACCCCGTGAACATGCCGTTCGTGTTCGCAAGGCCCTCGGTCGGGACCGGCTGGATGACGTCCCAATGCTCGACGATCATGCCGTCTTCCATCCGGAACAGGTCGTAGAAGGCGTGGGTCCCGCCGCTCCATTCGCCCTCGCTCACCGTGAGCACGAAATTACCTTCACCGAACACGGCGTGGATCTCGGTGTAAACGAACATATTTCCTTGCGCCGTCAGCGTCTCGACGGCTGCGATGATGCCGTCAAGGCCGTCCGCGATCGTGGGGTTGTGCTGGGCATAGCTCTCGGCGCTGATGTACTCGGTGATCTTCGCAGGATCCTTGCCCATCAGCACGTCCTCGATGAGCGCGACGGCCAGCGCCTTGTTTGCCTCGGTCTGGTCCAGATCAGTGGCTTCGGTCGGGCCATCGGTCTGTGTCCGACCGCTGACAGTTTCCGCGACCAGCGGCTGCAGCGCATCCCAGTGTTCGGCGACCTTGCCGCTCTCGTCCACGCGGATGATGTCGAACGCCACCATCTCAGGCGCGCCGAACGGTTCCGCATTGCGCCATACATTGTGCATGAAGACGTAGTCGCCATCCTGAAACATGCGGATATTCTCAGCCGTCGTTCCGGCGGCTTCCAGAACAGGCAGGAGCTCGATGAACGGCTCCAGCCCGGTCGGAATGAATGGGTTGTGCTGGATGTAACCCGGGTTCGCCAGCTCGCGCATAGTGTCGGCGTCGCCTTGCGAGACAGCGCCCAGAAACGTGCCTACGATTTCTTTACTGGACATGGTGGTTTCGTTCTTCTCCACAGATGTGCAGGATGTGATGACAGCCGCCGCAGCGGCGACAGTCAGGATAGGTTTGAGCATTGGAAAGGTCCTTTTGGGATGAAGCTGGTTCTGTCTTTCGGAACGGGTGGGTAA
>JBCBKE010000063.1:0-16965 GCA_038522375.1 Pseudomonadota bacterium | reverse complement strand
GGCGGGAACGCCAGCTCCCTTTCGTTGACGGCTGACAATGTTTTCGTCATCGACCGCGACGATATCCGCGCCCGAGCGTCAGGCGATATCAGCCTCGCCGAAACCACAGACGGATTTGCGGTCACCGGCGATCTGAAGATCGACCAGGCAGACATCGACACCTCACAGATCCAGGGTGCCGGCTACACAACACTGGATGTGCGGTTTGCTGACGATGACCCACCGCCGGTCGACGCCGAAGAGGACCATGTGCGGCTGGCCCTCGATATAGACCTGTCCGCCCCGCGCCGACTGTTCATTGCGGGCCCCGGACTGGATACGGAGTTTGGTATCAACGCCAAGATCGACGGCCCCATTGGCGATCCCCAGATCGTCGGCGAAGCCGAGATCATCCGTGGCCGGTTCGATTTTGCCGGCAAACGGTTCGTTTTCGAGGATTCCCAGATCATTCTGGCTGGCGACGCGATGGAGGCCCAACTCGATCTGAGTGCGGTGAGGCGAACCGAAGACATTACCGCGATCATAGAAATCACCGGATCACCAACCGATCCTGAAATCACGCTGACATCCGAAGAAAACGTGCCCGAAGACGAGGTCTTGTCACGGGTCCTGTTCGGCCGGTCACCGTCCGATCTCAGCGCGCTGGAAGCGGCCCAACTGGCCGCGAGCCTCGCCAGCCTTTCGGGAGGTGGGGGCGGAATGAACGTGATGGGTCAGATCGAGGATGCACTCGGCCTTGATACACTGGACGTCGGCGCGAGCGAAGACGGCAGCGCTAACGTGACCACCGGGAAGTACCTCTCCGAAGACGTCTACCTGGAGGTCAGGACCGATGGCACCGGGCAACCAGCACTCGTCATCGAATGGCAACCTCGCGACAATGTGGCCGTCGAGGCCGATCTCACACCCGATGAGGGACAAGGCGCTTCAATCCAATGGCAACGCGAGTTCGACTGAGGCCGGGCGATCGTGCCCAAATGGAACTGGCTCCCGGAACTGACCCAAGGGCAATCTTGGACGTCGGGCGGCAGTGTGGCAGGTAGACCCATGGATGGAACGCAAAGCAAACCCTTGGAAAAACGCGGGCTGCTCTACCCTTGGGGCGAAACGGTCCCTCATACCGGCGAAACCATTACGGTCGCCCCCGGTATCCATTGGGTTCGCATGCCGCTACCGTTCTCGCTGGAACATATCAATCTGTGGCTGATAGATGATGGCGACAGCTGGACGATCGTCGATACCGGAATGCCACTGGACGATACCAAGGCGGCCTGGCGCAGGATCTTTGACGAAAAGCTGGATGGCCGACCGGTCAGCCGGATCATCGTGACCCATATGCACCCCGACCATGTTGGAAATGCGGGATGGCTGTCCCGGAAATTCCCAGGCGCCGAACTCTGGATGAGCCGGTTGGAGTATATCAGCTGCCGCATGCTCATCGCCGATACGGGGCGCGAAGCCCCACAGGCCGGCATCGACTTCTATGTTCGCGCCGGCTGGGAGCAAGAGCACATCGAGACCTACAAGACCCGGTTCGGCAGCTTTGGCCGCGGGGTCTCGCGCATGCCCGACGCCTATCGCAGACTTGAAGATGGCGAGACCTTCAGCATGGCGGGCGAAACGTGGACGGTTCTTGTGGGCCGCGGCCAGTCCCCAGAGCATGCCTGCCTTTACTGCCCGGCCCTGAATCTGATCATTTCCGGTGACCAGATCCTGCCGCGGATTTCTTCAAACGTGTCGGTCTTCCCGACCGAACCCGAGGCCAATCCCCTGGCGGAATGGCTGGAGAGCTGCGCAAGACTGCGCGCTCTGCTGCCCGAAGAGACCCTTGTCCTGCCAGCCCACAACGAACCCTTCCACGGCGCGCACAAACGGCTTTCCCATCTGATTGATGGCCATGAGGTTGGCCTTGAACGGCTTCGGAAGAAACTGAGCGAGCCGAAAAAAGTCACAGACACGTTTCCTGCCTTGTTTGCCCGGAAGATTGGCGCAGACGTCATCGGCATGGCCACGGGGGAAGCGATCGCGCACTTGAACCTGTTGATCGCAAGGGGGCTTGCGAAGAAGGAACCAGGCCCCGGCGGTGCTGATCTCTACTCCGCGCTTTAGGCTGCAACACCCACTGCAACTCCACCGCGATAGCGGTTTTCAGATAGCACCGGCTGCTCTACAAGGGCGGGCTGACAGGTCGTGAGGCACCCCATGGGCAGTGATACCACCACGGGAAAATCTGAAGCGGACATGCCCCTGACCTTCGGGGACAAGGTTATCCGGGAACTGCGCGAATGGGCCGTAACCCTTTCAGTGTTCATTCCCCTGTTCTTCGTGTTCTCGATGCTGGCCTACGAACAGCGCGTGATCCCATCGGAAAGCATGGTGCCAAACCTGCGGGTGGGCGACCGGGTTGCCGTGTCCAAGTTCGCCTACGGCTATGGCCGGTTCTCGGTCCCTTGGGGGCTAGGCAGACTGCTCCCGCTGGGGGAAGGCCGGATTTTCGCCAGCGATCCCGAGCGGGGCGACGTGGCTGTGTTCATGCATCCCCATTTCAACCGGGTCATGATCAAACGCATTGTCGGCCTTCCCGGCGACCGGGTGCAATTCCGCCGTGAGCAGATGTTCCTGAACGGCGATCCGGTCGACACCGAGTTCGTTCGCAACATTCGCTATTTCCCCCACGACGTCGACGGACCGCGCACAGCCCAGGAGTACCGCGAAACCGTCGGCGACACGTCCTGGCTGATGCACCAGTTCGGTGCTGGTCGCCCGCTCGACGACACGGCGGAGTTTGTCGTGCCCGAGGGACATCTTCTCTTCATTGGCGACAATCGCGACAACTCCACCGATGGGCGGGACCCGAGCGGACATTGTCCGGCGCGGAACGGCACGATCGACCAGGCCGGTTGCGATCCAGTCGTTTCGGCGGACCGCGCTTCGGTCGGTTTTGTCCCGATGGATCACCTGATCGGACGGGCCGATACGGTGGTTCTTTCGTTCTATAGCTGCACCCGCACCCCGGAAACCGAGTGCCTTGACGGCAGGCTCTGGAAGGGGCTTTGAGGGCTTCCGGCTTGCGGCACCCCGGGAAGGCGGATAATCCGCCCCAACATGCCAGCCGCAGCCATCCCCCCCACCGATACGGCGAACCCCGTTCGCCCCGATGCCGGTTTGCAGGCAAGCCTCGTGCGGGGGCCCATCATCATTTCCCGCCATGGCCGCCCGGCGCTCGACCGCAAGGCAGGCCCGCGGCTGACATGGCGAGAGTATGTGGACTGGTGGGACCGGTACGAGATCGGTAGCCTGGCAGCAGGACAAGCCCCGCCCGAACAACTGCTCGATGCCGTCGCCGATGCCCATCTGGTTTTGACATCCCAGCGCCCCCGCGCCATCGAAACGGCCGCACTGGCAGCGCCGCACAGGACCGCCGAACGCGATGCCGTGTTCAACGAAGCGCCCCTGCCACCGCCCTGCATTCCAGGTGTTCGGTATCTCCCCAAGACCTGGAACATCCTTGCCCGGGCAGCCTGGATCAACGGCCACAGCCTGAATGGGGAAACTGCCTTCGATGCCAAGGCCAGGGCCAGGCGCGCCGCCGCCCGGCTCCATGAGGCATCGGCGAGGGGAAAGGTCTATCTCGCCGCCCACGGGTGGTTCAATCGCATGCTTCGTCCTGAACTCAAGGCGCTGGGTTGGCGCTGCGTCGAGGATGGCGGCGACGGCTACTGGAGCTTCCGGACCTACGCATATCGCGCCAGCTAGCGTTTAGTACTCGTCCAGCAAGCGTCCGTTTTCATCCCGCGTTTCCGGACCGTGCACCCTCGCCCGGCCATCACCGAAGGCCGCATCCCGCGCAGTAATCGCGCCCTTGAGACCTAGCTCCCTGACCGATTGACGGAACCCATCCGCAGCCTTGGTATTGTGCCCGCGCACATCGTTTTCGGCCGCCAGCCTTTGCAGGGTCCGCGCGCCCATCAACTCCATGGCGAGATTCACGATCCGCTTGTTCGCGGATAAAAGATCGGGATCGATCATCGCCAGCCGCTTTGCCAACCCCAGGCATTCTGCCGCCAGATCGTCTGGCCGCACCGCTTTCATCACCAGGCCGATGGACTGCGCTTCTGCGCCCGTCACCGTGTCACCGGTCAGCATCAACCGCTTGGCCCATTGCGGACCGCAATTATAAACCCAGAACTGGTTTGGCAGTGCGCCGAGGTCCCTGGCCGGCGGAAACCCGATCCGCGCATCATCGGCAGCGATGACCATGTCGCACAGAAAGGCGAGGTCGGTCCCCCCAGCTAGGCAAGCACCCTGCACCTGGGCGATCACTGGCTTGTGCATGTCAAAGATCGCCATCCGATAGCGTTGGGCCCGCTCCAGTTGCCATGCATCGTCATCGAGGCTGCGATAACCGCGATACTGCCGCGAAGGGTCGTGGTGGCGGCTTGCCTGCCCCTCGCCACCTGCCCCTGAAAGGTCATATCCCGCGCAAAAATGCTCGCCCGCCCCGCGAAGGATCACCGCATGAATGCCGGTATCCTCATCCGCTTCCCACAACGCATCGGCCAGGTCAGCCTGCAGGTCCAGCGTCAACGCATTGCGTTTTTGCGGACGGTTCAGCGTGAGGATTGCAATCCCTTCGTCGCGGTCGACAAGCAGTTGGTCTTGATCAGTCATTTCTTCGGTTCTCCCGGTCAGCGTCGTCGCCCTGGAAAAAAACCGGCCGGCCCATAAGGCGACAATGACTCGTTCGGTTCTCCCGAGGATTGTGACCCGGGCAGCACACCTCTATGGTGTTCGTTCATAGAGGAGACGTCCATGCCCGAAAAAGCGCCGCCCCCGATCGCATCCCTCTCCTTCGAAGCTGCACTGAAGGAATTCGAAGCCATTGTTGCCGAGTTGGACCGGGGGGATGTCGAACTTGAACAGTCGATCGCGCGGTACGAGCGCGGCGAAGCCCTGCGAGCCCACTGTGAAGCGAAGCTGAAGGCTGCGGAACTCAAGGTTGAACAGATTGTTCAAGGCAAGGATGGCGCCGTCACCACCGAACCCGCATCGTTCGAGTAATCGAGCGTGGGCGAACCGGTTTCAGACGCGCAGTTCAGCGCCCGGCTCCGCGGGGTGGCTGACAAGCTGACGGTCGCGCTCGACCAGCTTATTCCCGCAGCTTCCGGACCGGAAGCCGACCTGATGCGGGCCATGCGACATGCCGCACTGGCCAACGGAAAGCGCATTAGGCCCTTTTTCGTCCTGGAAACCGGTCAGATGTTCGATGCGCCGGAACAAGCGCTGCTCAGGGCGGCTTCGGCCCTTGAATGCATACACACCTACTCCCTCGTCCATGACGACCTGCCCTGTATGGACGACGACGACATGCGCCGCGGGCAACCAACGGTTCACAAGGCCTTCGATGAGCCGACCGCGGTCCTGGCTGGTGACGCACTGCTCACACTGGCGTTCGAGATCCTGGCCCATCGCGATACCCATCCCGACCCCGAGATCAGGCTGAAACTTATCTCGAAACTCGCCGAAGCCGCAGGCGCCCGGGGCATGGTCGGTGGCCAGATGATCGACATGCTCGGCGCGGACATGCCCCGCGATCTCAACACCATCACCCGGATGCAGCGCATGAAGACCGGCGCACTGATCTCACACGCCATGCAGGCTGGCGCCATCCTCGGCGCCGCCGATGACCATCAGCGCCAGGCCCTCGCTGGCTTTGCCCATGACCTGGGCCTCGCTTACCAGATCGCCGATGACCTGCTCGACGCAGAGGGCGATGAAACCCTCATGGGCAAGGCCGCCGGCAAGGACCATTCCGCCGGAAAGGCGAACTTCGTGACACTGCTCGGTGCTGACGGGGCACGACAACGTGTGCGGCTGCTTGCCGCTCAGGCAAAGGAACACCTCGCAATCTTCCATGATCGCGCCAAAATCCTGCACCAATCTGTAGACTTTGTACTTGGACGGAAGCACTAGGGTCGGAGTTTTGCCCCGACTGGTTGTCGCTTTTCTGGCCAGATTGACTTAAAGGCTTGTAATGACAGAGATCCTGAAAAACCGCCTCCTTGACGATGTGAATCTGCCCAAAGACCTCAAGGGTCTCAGCCGCGCGCAGTTACGACAATTGGCGGATGAAGTTCGGGAAGAGGTCATCGACACGGTGGCTGTCACAGGCGGGCATCTGGGATCGGGCCTCGGCGTTGTCGAACTCACCGTGGCGATCCATGCGGTCTTTGATACCCCCGACGACATCCTGATCTGGGATGTCGGCCACCAATGCTATCCCCACAAGCTTCTGACGGGCCGCAAGGAGCATATCCGCACGCTTCGCCAGGGCGGTGGCCTGTCGGGTTTCACGAAACGCTCGGAGAGTGAATACGATCCCTTCGGCGCGGCCCATGCCTGCACGTCGATTTCCGCCGGACATGGCTTTGCGAAGTCCCGGGATATTCAGGGTAAGGACAATCACGTGATCTGTGTCATCGGCGACGGCTCGATGTCGGGGGGCATGGCCTACGAGGCGATGAACAATGCCGGGTCCGACGGGTCGCGCCTTGTGGTCGTCCTGAACGACAATGACATGTCGATTGCGCCGCCCGTCGGGGCGATGAGCCACTATCTGTCGCAACTGGTGTCTTCACGTCCCTATCGCGGCCTCAGGCGGCTGGCCAAGCGCGTGGCCAGGCCGATGGGGTTGGAAACGCCCGCCCGGAAGGCTGAGGAATACCTCCGCGGTTTCGCCATGGGCGGAACGCTGTTCGAGGAACTTGGCTTCTATTATGTCGGTCCGATCGACGGCCACGACATGGACGTCCTCTTGCCGATCCTCGAGAACGTCCAGCGTATGCAGGATGGCCCCATCCTGATCCATGCGGTAACCCAAAAAGGCAAAGGCTACGCGCCGGCCGAGAATTCGTCGGACAAATATCACGGCGTGTCCAAATTTTCTGTCGTTACCGGCGAGCAGCAGAAATCAGCCCCGATGGCGCCGAGCTACCAGGCGGTGTTCGGCCAGACGATCGAAAAACTCGGGCATCTCGATGCCAAGGTCTGCGCCGTTACCCCGGCCATGCCGAATGGCTCCAAGACCGATGTCTTCGCCAAGTCCTTCCCCGACCGGCATTTCGATGTCGGCATTGCCGAACAACACGCCGTGACGTTCGCAGCGGGTCTTGCCGCCGATGGCATGAAACCGTTCGCCGCGATCTATTCGACCTTCCTTCAGCGGGGCTACGATCAGGTTGTGCACGACGTGGCCATCCAGGGCCTCCCCGTCCGCTTCGCCATCGACCGGGCCGGCCTTGTCGGCGCCGATGGCGCGACCCACGCCGGCAGCTTCGACATCGGTTACATGGGCTCGCTCCCTGGCATGATCTGCATGGCAGCCGCCGATGAGGCTGAACTGGCACGCATGACGGTGACCGCCTACGGGATCGACGACCGGCCTTCAGCTTTCCGCTATCCCCGCGGAGAGGGCGTTGGAGTCGAATTGCAGGAAAACCCCGACCCGCTGGAAATCGGCAAGGGCCGGGTCGTCCGCGAAGGGTCTTCCATTGCGATCCTTTCATTCGGCGCCCGGCTGCAGGAGGCATTGAAAGCTGCTGACATGCTCGGCGCGCAGGGACTTTCCGCAACCGTTGCGGATGCCCGGTTCGCCAAGCCACTGGATACCGAGCTCCTCAACCGGCTGGTGAAGAACCATGAGGTCCTGATCACGATCGAGGAAGGGGCGATTGGCGGCTTCGGCGCATTCGTTCTGCACGAATTGGCCGCGTCAGGTGCCCTCGACACAGGGGTAAAGATCCGCACAATGACGCTGCCCGACATCTTCCAGAATCAGGACAAGCCGCACCTGATGTACGAGGAGGCCGGCCTCAACGCCCGCCACATCGCAGCAAAAGCGATCGAAGCACTCGGCCGAGGCGACGTGGCGGCGATCGAAACGCTTGCAGCAGGCTGACGCCGCCGCTAACCCGCCGCACTGTTTCGTTAAAATGCCACGAAACCGTCGCGGACCCGCCGGCCAACCCCGACTATTGTGCTGCGAAGTTCAATCCAGAGGGGTATTCCCATGATCCGTCTTGCTGCTGCTACAGCATCCCTGGCCGCCTTGGCCGCCTGTGCATCAACGCCGCCAGAGCCCGATCCCGTTCCTGAAACCGTGGCCGAGGTCGAAACCGCAGCCCCTACCGAACTGACACCGGTTGGCGACATCGCCGCCGTCGAAGTCGCTACGTCGGATCTCGACCTCGCCATGGCGACGGTGACCGAGCTCACGAGCGCCGGCAACGAACAGGCCGCGATTGACCGACTGACCCAGATGCTCGGCAATCCACAGCTCAGCGATGAGGACAAGGGCACAGTTCTGTTCGAACGCGCAAAACTCCGGTTCGGCAACGGAAACAACCTCAGCGGCACCATTGCCGATGTCGAGGAAATGCTCGCCATTGCCCCGGAGCATCCAGTCGCGCTCGATGCTGCAGGTCTTCTGGTCATGGCCCAGGGCGAGGCAGACTCGCTGAACCTGGCACTCGAGAACGGCGAGTTCTCCAGCATGGAGCAATTCGAAGCGCTGTTCCGCCTCGGCAACCATACCGAAGCCGTAGACCTTATGATTGACGCCGATCTCACCCCCGAAAACGCCTACCTAGTCGATCTCTACCAGATGAACATCCTCTGCGAAGATGATGAACTGTCAGGTCAGAGCTATGCGGTGACTGAGCCAGACGGCACAGTGCGGTCTGTCCAATTCTGTGACTTCGGTAAATAAGCCCGGCGCAACACCTGATCAGTAGAGTGACGTAGCGTCCGCGGGGCTGCCGGTTTGATTGACCGGCAGCCCTTTTCCTTTCCCGTCACCGAATTTCGAGCCGCCTCTTTCCTAAGCGGGAGCGTCGTGGTTCTCTCGCCGCAAACAAGACACGACCCGGGAGGATCCCAAAATGCCTGCTGATAGCGCTGCGCCGGAAACCACTGTGGCCTGGCCCGCCATCTCAATCGCCGATGCCAATGCAGCCCTGGCCGCTCCCGGCTCTCCGCTGGAACTCATGGATGGTGAGGTGGGCGGCATTCCCCTGAAACTGTACAAGAACGCGCCCCCGACACTGCCATCGATCCTTGAGCTGTCAAAGGGATATGGCGACCGCGAAGTGCTGATCTACGAAAACGAACGGGTCACCTTCACCGCCCACGCAAAGGCGGCTGAGCACTTTGCCGGTGCGCTCATGCAGTCTTTCGGGGTCGAGAAGGGCGACCGCGTCGCCGTGATCATGCGGAACTACCCCCAGTGGTCGGTTGCGTTCTGGGGTGCGAGCCTTGCCGGCGCCATTGTCACGCCCATGAATTCCTGGTGGACCGGCGAGGAACTGGAATACGGCCTTCGGGACTCCGGTGCGAAAGTCGCGGTCGTCGATAGCCAGATTTTCGAGCGTATCCGCGACCACTGGGAAGATATCCCGGACCTGAAGCACATCGTGATCGCCCGCGATGCCGAGGAAGAACGCCCCGACCCTGGCGTTACACCCATGGAGCACTTCATAGGCGAACCGGGCAATTGGGAGGCGTTGGAACCGCTCGGCCTGCCGCCGGTCGCCATCGATGCCGATGACGACGCAACCATCATGTACACCTCCGGCACAACCGGCCGTCCCAAGGGCGCGCTGGCCAGCCATCGGGCAATCATCTCGAACATGTTCAATTCCATGACGTGCCAGGCCCGGATGTTCCTGCGCAGGGGCGAGGCGCCTCCTGAGCCGGACCCGAACGAACAACGGGCGACCCTGCTGGCCATTCCGTTCTTCCACGCCACCGGAGCCTTTGCGATCCTCGTCCCGGCGCTGACCCAGGGCAACAAGATCGTGTCGATGTATAAATGGGATGCCGGCAAGGCCCTTCCGATCATCCAGGACGAAAAGATCACGGCTGTGGGCGGCGTGCCAGCGATCGCCTGGCAGTTGCTCGAACACCCAGAGCGCGACCAGTACGATCTGTCCTCGATCGCCGGCATTTCCTATGGCGGCGCGCCGTCGGCACCCGAACTGGTCACCACGATCAAGAAACGGTTCCCCGACGCCGTGGCCGGTAATGGCTGGGGTATGACCGAGACGTGCGCCACGGCAACACTGAACATCGGTGAGGACTATACGAACCGGCCCGACAGCGCCGGCGCGCCCCCCGGTGCGGTCGAGATCAAGGTGGTCGATCCCGACGGCAAGACCCTCGATCCAAACACCGTTGGCGAACTCTGGACCAAGGGCCCCTCGAACTGCAAGCTTTACTGGAACCGGCCAGACGCAACCGCCGAGACCTTCAAGGACGGGTGGGTTGTCACCGGCGATCTCGCCCGGATCGATGATGACGGCTTCGTCTACATCGTCGACAGGGCCAAGGACATGCTGATCCGTGGCGGCGAGAACATTTACTGTATCGAGGTCGAGAGCGCGCTCTATGACCATGACGCGGTCATGGACGCGGCGGTTGTCGGTATCCCGCACAAGGTACTGGGCGAGGAAGTCGGCGCCGTGGTGCAATTGAAGCCGGGCAAGACTGCAACCGAAGACGAGCTTCGCCACCACGTGTCCAGCCAACTCGCCGCCTTCAAGGTTCCCGTCGAGATCCAGTTCCAGACCGAGCCACTCCCGCGGAACGCGAACGGCAAGATCCTGAAGCCCGATCTGCGGGCCCGCTTCACCCCGCGGAGTTGATGCCTTGTTCCTGAGGATCGCGACGTGGGGACTCGTCCTTGTCCTCGGACTGGTAGCCATTCTTTATGGGCTCGTGACTTTTGTGCCGGGTTTCAATGCGCGCGCCTACTCGGCACTGTATGGCGACAACAAGCCGGCGCCTGTCGTGACGTTGGCCGACGGCCTCCACTATGTTGGCGCTTCCGACATCGCGTCCTACGCGATCGAGACCGGTGACGGGCTGATCCTGATTGATGCGGGCTACTACGACACCGTGCCCATCATCCTGGACAATCTCGCGACCCTAGGTTTCGCACCATCGGACGTGAAGATCCTGCTCAACACCCACAGCCACATGGACCATGCGGCTGGGCTTGCGCGGCTCAAGGCGGCGACCGGCGCGCGTATGCTGGCCGGCGCCATCGCCAAGACGGAATTGGAACGAGGCGGCCGCAATGATCCGCTCCTCGGCAATCTCATGGCCTATGATCCCGTGACCGTAGATCAGGTCGTAGAAGATGGCGGGACAGTTGAACTTGGCGCCGCCAAACTGACAATGCACCACACCCCGGGTCACACGCCCGGCTGCACAAGTTGGCAATTCAAGGCCGTCTTGAACGGTATCGAACGCGACACACTCCTGATTTGCAGCCTCTCGCTCTTGTCCTACCAGATTGCCGGTCCGGAACCGTCATATCCCAGCATAGCTGACGCTTTCCGCAGCACATTTGCAAAACTGGATGCGCTTCCCTGCGAGATATTCCTCGCCCCCCATGCCAGCCAGTTCGGCCTTGCACGGAAGATCGCGGTACGGAGCACGAACCCCGATGCGCTGGTGGATACTCCCGGCTGCCGCGCATATGTCGGGCTGACCCGCGATGCTTTCGAAGCCCGTTACAAGGAGCAGTCGAGCCATGCAGACCAATGATGAGCGGGGCAAGGGCTACCCAAAATCGGCAGATGGTCGACCTGTAGCACTGGAAGCGCGCATGGCGGGACAGGATGGCCGGCGGTCATCGCCGTCAATCGCGCGCAATCGCGACGTCGTCCGCGACGCATTTCTGACGTCAGCTACCCGCTCCGGCCATGTCCTGGAGATTGCGTCCGGAACCGGTGAACACGGGAGCCATATCGCTGACGCTGCCCCCGACCTGCATTGGTCCTACTCGGATCTTGATGCCGACAGCCGGGACAGCCAGGCCGCCTGGGCCGCCGCTGCCGTCCACAATCGGCTGCACGGTCCGTTCATCATCGACGCCTCGGAAACGGTATGGCCCGCGGTCGAGGGCCAGGCCTTCAATGCCATATTTTGCGCCAACATGGTGCACATCGCGCCGTTCGCCGCCACGAAAGGTTTGCTGGCGGGTGCAAGCAGGCACCTTGCAGCCGAAGGAAAACTGTTTCTATACGGCCCGTTCGCCCGAGACGGTGTGATCGCGCCTTCGAACCAGGCCTTCTCCCAGTCGCTGAAACAGCGGAACCCCGATTGGGGCGTCCGCGACCTTGATCGCGACCTTGTCCCTCTGGCGGAGACCGTGGGGCTGAGGCTGGCAAATGTGATCGACATGCCCGCCAATAATCTCAGCGTCATCTTCGAAACGGTCGGTCCATCGGCTTGACAACCCTATGCAGAGAAGGTCCCCCGAAGTTCGCGCGGCCGGGCATCCTCATCGGTCGGCGCGAAAACCGCAGCGATCGCAGTACCGCCAACTGCGAAGGCGCACAGCAAACAGGTGAACCCGACAACCCAGTTCGCCATCGTCTCGTTCGGCCCCCGCGGGGGAAGTTCTGTCGGACTGTCCGTGAACGTTCCAACACGGCTATACAGGTCCTCATCCAATCGGTTCATGGGATGCCTCCAAGTCACGGAGGCATGTTCGGCGAGCTTCTCCTATACCCGATAAAGTCTTCGCCTCAGGCGAGAAGCTGCGGCGTTTTATCAAACCAGGGTCGCGCGCGCTCCAACTCATAAGCGAGGGCAAACAGCAATCCATCATCGCCCTGTTTCGCCGAAAACATCGACCCGATCGGCAACCCTGCGCGGGACATACCAAGCGGGACCGACATGGAGGCCGCGCCGGCCACATTCATAAGACCAGTATAGGCAGCAAAGCTGGTCACGCGCTCCATCGCGGTTTCAAATGGAAGGGTCGGGCTCTGGTATCCAATCGGGTCTGCCGGGCGCGTCAGCGTGGGGGTCAGGAGCACATCGATTTCATCGAAGATCGCATTGTACTGCGTCTCGAAGGCCTTGAGCCCGTCGATTGCAGCCGGTAACGCGTCCTGTCTCGCCATGAACATTTCGGCCAATCCCAGCGTCCATGGTTCAAGGATGTCCGGTCCAACGGGCTGACCCGAAAAGTCGCTGGCCGCGTCGGCGAAAGCCGCGGCCCCGCCAGCCCAGACGAGCAGAAACCGATCCATGAACCGTTCGCCGTCAAACGGCAGTCGAACATCGACAACGTCATGCCCCAAACGCTCGCACAATCGCGCAGTCCGCTCCAATTCGTCGCCCACCTCAGGATCAAGGACAGCGTCGGTAATGGGGTCCGGAGCGACACCAATCCGAAGGCGGCGATCGGAAGGACCCGTAATCGCGCCCAGCGGCTGATAGGGTCCATCCCGCCGCTCGGCCAGGCGGAACAGGGCAACCGAATCCCGCACGGTCAGCGTGACCGCGTGGTCCACCGCAAGGTCGATCGCGCGCGGGTCTTCTGCAACCCGTCCGTGAAGGCGTTGGCGAGAAGGCTTCAGCCCGAACAAACCGCAGCAACTGGCAGGGATACGAATTGACCCGCCCCCATCATTCGCGTGTGCAAAGGGCACCACGCGGGCAGCGACCAGGGCTGCTGCCCCGCCCGAAGAGCCACCAACGATATGATCGAGGTTCCACGGATTGCGCGTCGCCCCGGTTACCAGGGGTTCAGTCGTCGACGTCAACCCCATTTCCGGCGTTGTGGACTTGCCGAGTGAAACGATTCCGGCCCGGCGCCATGCGGCGGAAATAGGAGCGTCTTCTGGCGCGATGTAGCCGCGGAAGGCCCGGCTGCCGAAAAGCGTTGGCTCGCCCAACCGGTCGTTGAGGTCCTTTGTGAACGACGGAACGCCCGCCAGGGTCCCGGTAGGACCCAGCAGGGCCTCGGCACGGGCCGCATCGTAGGTCTCACTCGCGATGGCATTGATTTGCGGCTCTACGGCAATCGCCCGGTCAATGGCCGCATTCACGGTGTCCAGGGCGCTGATCTCACCGGCCGCAATCAATTGCGCCATCCGTGTCCCATCCATGGTTTCGTCAGGCCCGGTCGCCGAGCTGGCACGGGACGGTGCGCATGCAGACACCATGGGCAAGAAGGCAGAGAGCGAAGCGCCCCCAGCCAAGACATGACGACGGTTCATCCCAGCCATAGGATCCTCCAGTTCTATTTTGTAGCGCTCACCATCCCCCGCCGCCCCGCTGCTGACAAGTCTCCCCGCCGCCGCGATGCGCTTGCAGGCACCGGTCGGCCGTGCCACCCCACGCGCCAATGGCGATCACGCGGATCATCCGGCACGAGGCTGTCGGCGAGACACTGGGTCTCGCCATGGCAGATGACACCCCCGCTGCCCTGTTCATCGACCTTTGGGACGAACCCCAGCGGCTACGCATCTGCGACCAGGTCGACGCAAGGCTGGAACACAGGACCCCCGACGGCCGCGCAGCCTTCCTGAGTGGCCCCGGCGGCGACGCCCTGTTCATGGAGCGTGCTCCGCATCAATCGGTCTCGATCGGACAAAGCCTCCCCGTGCGGGTCGTGTCGGAAGCGCGACGCGAGAAATCCGCGCGGGTCGTTGCTGCCAAACCCGCCACAGGAAATCCCGATGGCCCCTTCGACGCTTGGCGCGTTGGGCTGGCATGCGAGACCGGTTGCACTGTCGAAACCACAGATGACCCGACACTGATCCTTGACGCGCTCGACACAGCGCTGGCCCCGTCGATCACGCTGCCGGGTGGGGGCCGTCTCACGATTGAACGGACCCGGGCCCTGACCGCCGCCGACATCGACACAGCAGGCCGGCGCGACAAGGGCCGCGCGGCCGACCGCGCCTTGATCGTGAACACCGCTGCGGCTCTAACCCTGGCCCAACACCTGTCCTTGCGGTCGCTGGGCGGGCTTGTGGTCCTCGATTGCGTCTCCCCGATCGCACCGCCCCATCGACTGGCCCTGAAGTCCGCATTCCTTGCAGCCTTCAAGGCACGGTCAACGCGAAAGATCGAAGCCCTCGCGCCGTCACCCCTCGGGTTGATGGAAATCGCTGCGGCATGGACCGAACGCCCGATTGACGAGGCGTTCCTGAACGCAGATGGCACCGCTCATCCCCGTTCCACACTCTTGGGAGGACTTCGTTTGCTCGAGCGCGAAGCCCGCGCTGACCGCAGCGCCAGCTTGAGCCTCCATTTGCCGGAATCGGCTTATCAGCTTTTCTTGGAACGGCAGGAAACCTATGTGGCGGCCTTGAATGACCGGTATGGCGCCCGCCTGGAGGTTTGCGCCCATAACCGCCCAGGTCCGGAGGTGACCCATGCCAAAGCCCCCTAAATGCCCCGTCTGTGAACGCAATCCCGCCGATGTTGACTACAAGCCCTTCTGTTCAAAACGGTGCGCGGACGTTGATCTGTCGCGCTGGCTCAAGGGTAGCTATGCGATCCCGGGACAAGCCGCTGACGAAGCGGAGGAAACCCCGTCACGACGGACCGACAGCGAGGACTGAGCAAGGGCGGCACTGGGCCATGGACAAGCCAGGTCCAAGGGGTTAGTTACACGGCCTTCTGGCAAGCCCGGGTAGCTCAGTTGGTAGAGCAGCGGATTGAAAATCCGCGTGTCGGTGGTTCGAATCCGCCCCCGGGCACCATTTTCGCCTGATCCCGTATCGCTGCGCTCACATGGATCGCGCTCAGGGCTGTGGTGCGGTTGGCGATAAAGGTCTGGTTCGACAAGGCCAGAAGGCAAGTCGACGCCCTATCCTGTTTCCGCCTTCACGACATGTTCGGCCGCAAGGTACGGCGGCGACCGCATCTCGTGAAGACGGGACGCCGTGCGCTGGAATTCGAAACTGCCGTCGCCTTCGGGATAAAGCGCGTCTGGCGCAGCCGCGGCGCTGGCGACCAGTTTGACCTTTGCTTCGTACAGCGCGTCGATGAGATTGGTGAAGCGGATGGCCTCATTGCGCTTGGCAGGCGACAGGATGGGGATGTGATCGACCATCACCGTGTGGAACGTCGATGCAATTGCCAGATAATCGGAGGGGCCGAGCGGACGGGCGCAAAGCTCATCGAAATGCATCCACGCGACCCCGGCAGCCTCACGGGTGATGTCCAGCCTTCTGCCCTTGACGGTCAGCGCACAACGCTGCGGCTCTGCCCCTAGGGTCAACTTGCGCCACGCGTCCTTCATCGCTGTATCCGCCGCCTTGCCAATCGGGGTATGCCAGACCGGCGACTGGGTAAGATGTTTCAAACGGTAGTCCTCGTCAGAGGCCAACTCGTGCACGATGCACTGGTCCATCAGGAGGTCGATGAAGGGCAGGAACAGGCCGCGATTGATACCGTCCTTGTAAAGCGCCGAGGGATGGCGATTGGAGGTGGCAACAACCGTCACCCCACGATCAAAGAGCTGCTCGCACAGGCGGGACAGGATCATGGCATCCGCGATCTGGGTCACCTGGAACTCGTCAAAACAGAGCAGTTGGGCCCGGTCGGCGATCGATTTCGCGACCGGCGGGATCGGATCATCCCCCGCGCCCCTCACCCTGTTCGGCGCCCGTCTGCGTTCGTTCTCATCCATGCGGCGCCAGGCGCCCAGACCATCATGGACGCCAGCCATGAACTCATGGAAGTGCACACGCCACTTGAGCTCGACCGGTGCATCGGCGACGAAAAGGTCCATCAACATGGACTTGCCGCGCCCCACACCACCCCAGAGGTAGAGCCCTTTCACCGGCTCAGGCTTGCGCGCAAACCAACCGCCGCGCGGCTTTGCCTCGGCCAGACGCCGGCCAAGGTCATCAAGCGCCCGGGCCGCAAGAACCTGGGCAGGGTCAGCCGTCAGCGTACCATCGACAACACGCGCCTCGTATCTTGCAAGAACGCCCGTCATCGCCCGCCGAGCACAGCAGTCATCTGCGCCACGAACTCGCCGAGTGATCCTGGCACCACCAGCAGTGTTGCAGCCAAGCCCACAATAGCGCCCCCGAGATGGGCACCATGGGCAATGACTACGTTCTCCCGACGGGCCAGAAACGCGCTCAA
>JBCBKE010000062.1:0-16994 GCA_038522375.1 Pseudomonadota bacterium | reverse complement strand
CCACCCGCGTCTATCAATCGGCCGGTGCGCGGGTTCCGATGGACCAGCTCGTGGCGCTGGAAACGGTGGTGACCGCCTCCAGCGCCGGCATGATCAGCCGGTCGATATGGTCAGACCGCGCAGCATTCATGAGTAACGCCTCAGCGAGCGGCGACCAGGTGTGGCCACCCGGCGGGTTCAGTACGAGGTCGCGAACGGTCTCGGCAAGCGGGCTCCCGCCCGGCTCTCGCGTCGCGACGATATCTGCACCGCGCGCTGAAAGAGCCGAAACCATACCCTTCAACAGCGTGGATTTTCCCGCGCCTTCGCCGCCCTCAAGGGTGATCAGCCGTCCGCGCAAGTCTCCCTAGGCTCCCTCAATCATCAGGCGCAGCCCCTCAAGGGCCTGCCCGACAAAGCCGGTACGCGCGACATCGGTTTCTGCAATCAGCGGAATTTCCAACCGCTCCTTGTCGTCAATCTCCACCACAAGCGTTGCGACCTGGCTGCCTGCCGCGACCGGCGCTTCCAGTGGTTCCTCATACTCGACCGCTACACGCCCCCGTTCGAGGGCGCGGACATGGCCGCTGACGGTGATAGGCCCCTCGAATGTGACTGGCACGGTCGGTTGCTCGCCCATCCAGACCGGCAAGTCCGGCAGGACCATGGAGGCTGCGGTCAACGTCTTGATGTCAAAGGCGGAATAGGCCATCCGCATCATCCGTTCGGCTTCCCGAGCCCTCGCATTGGCGCTTTCAAGCCCGTTGATCACCAGAATGCGCCGGGTGCCATCGCGCACACCGGAGGCCGTCAACCCGAACCCGGACACCGAAAGATGTCCCGTCTTCAGCCCATCCACGCCCGCCATGGTCCCCAATAGCGGGTTCCTGTTCGGCTGGCTGATCCCCCGCCACTCGTACTCACGGACGGCATAAACCTCGTAGAACTCCGGAAAGTCCCTGATCTTGGCCGCCGCCAGTTTCGCCAGATCGATCGCAGAGACCCGCTGGCCGTCACTGTCCAGCCCTGTTGTATTCTCGAAGGTTGCGTTTTCCAGGCCGATTTCCCGCGCCAGGTCCGTCATCTCCCGCGCGAAGGCTTCCTCGCTTCCCGCCAACCCTTCGGCCAGCACGATACAGGCATCATTGCCCGACAGAACGATCACCCCACGCAGCAGCTCCTCCACTGTCGGTTGATCGCCGATGCCGAGCCCCATGGTCGATCCGCCACTGTCCCAGCCCCCCCGTCGCCAGGCATCTTCGGAGACCGTGAACTGGTCGGTCAGCGCAATCTCACCGCGCTTCACGCGGTCAAGCACCGTGTAGACGGTCATCATCTTGGTCATGGACGCCGGGATCATCGGCGCATCGCCATTCTTCTCGAACAGCACCTCACCTGTGGCATAGTCCATGATCGCCGCATGGCTGGCCGGTGTCTCGATGATCTGCGCGCTTGCCCACATGGCTGGCAGAACGGCGGCGATCGTCGCCACCACAAGGTTGCGAAGAGCAATCATTGCGCCCGTTTGCATGGTTCCCTGTCTTCCCGTTTCAACGACGTTGGATAACGTCTAGTGCCTGAACGGGACGAAAAAGCGGCGCTTGCCGGAAGAGGTCAAGGGGCTTCACCAGACTGCGTCGGTCAGCGCGCCGCATTTGCTGCGATCAGCGCGCCTCGACCACAAGCCCGCGGCCATACTGGTCCGCTTCCAGTTGGGCCCGAATGGCCGATGCGGCATCACGGCTTGGCCACGGTCCCACGAGCACCCGATGGACCGTCTGCCGGCCGCTGCGCGCTTGCTGGACCGCCACCGGCAGGTTCTGTGACAGGCGTGCCTTCAACCGTTCGGCGTTGGTAACGCTCGCAAAGGCGCCCATCTGCACGAAGTACCCAGCCGGCACATCATATGACGGAACTGGCGCGGCCGGTGCGGGAAGCGGTTCAACAAACACATCGGCAGCAATCTCACGCGTCGCGGGAGCAACCTCTGGTTCGGCACCACCGCCCACAGGCGCAGGCCCCAGATACCGCAACCGCACACGGGTCTCCCCAGCATCCACGAAATCCAACAGGTCGGCAGCGCGCCGGGACAGATCAATGATCCGGCCATCGACGAACGGGCCGCGATCATTGACCCGCACCACAACTTCCCGATTGTTCACTAGGTTCACGACCTGCACGAGACTCGGCAGCGGCAGGGACGGATGCGCTGCACTCATGGCGTGCATGTCAAACACTTCGCCATTGGCCGTCTGCCGGCCATGGAAGCGCTCCCCATACCAGGACGCCAGCCCCACCTGGTCGAACACCGGGCCCGCAACGGGCGTTCGCACCGCGTCTGCCGCACGGTCCTGGCGATCGAGCATGGTCTCTTCGCGCTCGATCACGGCAACTGGCCTTGGGGAAATTGCGGGCGTTGGCGCTGCGGCAACCTCTATCGACATGGGCTGGGGCGCCGGTACCGTGGGCGCGGGCTGCGGTGCGCCGGACGCCTGGGACGCCGGCAGGTCGCCGGGATGGATGAAGCTGATACGCTGGCGGGCACGCGCTTCGGGCGTCATGGCGACCGATGCGGTTTGCACTTGGCCGGCTGGTTGCACAGCTGCTTCAGACGCTAGCGACCCCTGACCGGACACCGGCGATGCCCCGCCCTGCCCTGCAGCGGTCCCATGTCCTGCGAACACGATCGGTGCGGGCGATCGCGTCTGGGCCGACACGGCCGGCGCACCGACCACGACCAGTGCCGATGTCACCATCAAGCTCGAGGCTGTCAGCCAAACCTTATCCATCGCCACGACCTCATTCTGACATCTCTACGCGGACTTGCTGTCCACCCTCATGGCCATGCCTGGCCTTCGGGAAGAGCCTTAACAGATCACGGTGAACCGCCGATGATGGGACAAAGCGTAATTCAAGAGGACCTGTTAAGCCGACCATCACGCCCCACCTGCCAGGCGAATTCTGGCGTATTTTTGACAGCGCCGCCCGGCAACGCACAATGCTTGCGCCGCTGGGGCCGGCGGCGTACATAGCGTCGCCTGAGGAGGGGTGGCAGAGTGGTTGAATGCACCGGTCTTGAAAACCGACGAGCTCGCAAGGGCTCCGGGGGTTCGAATCCCCCTCCCTCCGCCACAATCTGCCTGCGCCCTCAAACGTCCCCCTACCCTCACCCCAGCCCGATCAGTCGTCGGAGGGGGTGACCCGCAGCTTGGTTGCCCCGCGATAGAAGTTCATCATGTTCGTCCTGTACTCCTTCGCAAAATCGCGATGGATGAACAGCGTGTCGAGCACGGGTATTTCCCGTACCCGGCGGTAGTTCTTCTCCTGCAGGCGGGCCCGCAGCGCCGCGCTGGGCCGCTCCAGTGTCATGCATTTAAACTGGTAGCGGTCGAAGTCGAAATCCATGAGGATCCGCTCCTCGGCGCCTTCCACGTCGATCGACAGGAATTCGATCGATTCAGGAGCCTTGTGCTCGTCCAGCACATCGATCAGCGGGCGGGTCTTCATCCTGATCGTGCCGCCTTCATCACCGCCAGCGGCATTGTCCAGCGCCTCGCCGACGATCCCGCCAAGCGGTCCGCGCAGGGCAAACTCGATCTCGCCCTCCTCCTTGTCGAGGCACAGGTTCAGACAGGTCGAGGTGCGGTTCTTCTTGAGCGTCTCGAACGTCTCCGGATTGGCTTCCACCAACAGCCCCGTCCATCCGAACACCTGCTCCAGAACCACGGTGTTGGAAATGAAGACGCCATCATGGGCGCCGATATCAACGAAATAGCCGCCCTGAAGTCCGTTGAACGCTTCCCCGAAGATCCAGAAATCCTGGCCGACCTGGCCATGGGAGAGCATCCCCCCCTGCATCAGTGACAGCATGGCCTTCTGCATGGTCGTCGGGGGCGCGGTGTTGTCGGTTGTCATCGGTTTCCAATCGCAAGTGAAGGGTGGTCCTCGCTGCCGGGTCAGGCAATCGCTCACAGGCCCGCCGGCAAGCCTGCATCTCTCATCACGACCAGCTACACGGCGAAGACGATGGCCTGCAAGCATCCTTGTCGGTCTGCCGCGTTTTCCCTGTGACTTCTCTTTATCGCCACAAGGCTTTAAGGCGTCGGAGAGGACTGCTGCGAAGGACGCCCCATGCCCGATCCGATCCGCCTCGACATCCACCCACCCTTCGCATCCATGATCCTTGACCGGCCCGACAAGCGGAACGCCCTGTCGATAGCGATGTGGGCCGCGATCCCGGCGCTCATCGCCCTGGCTGAGGACAATCGCGACGTTAAGGTCATCCTTGTCCATGGGGTAGGCGGCGCGTTCGCAGCCGGTGCTGACATCGCCGAGTTCGAGACGATCTACGCAACGGCCGAAACCGCGGCCGCCTCGGGTCGTACGATCGCCGCAGCCCTTAATGCGGTCGAGCACTGTCCCAAGCCCGTCATAGCCGCCATTGAGGGGGCTTGCGTCGGCGGCGGGGTCAGCCTCGCCATGGCGACCGACATCAGGGTCGCGGACGATAGCGCAAGGTTCGGCATAACGCCTGGAAAGCTCGGCCTGGTCTACCCGGCCGGCGATACACGCCGCCTGTTGGCCACCGTCGGGCCGTCAGCGGCGAAAGACATTCTCTTCACCGGCCGCATCTTCGGTGCCCCGGAAGCGAGGGGCTATGGCCTGGTCGACCGGCTCGTGCCCACCGGCCAGGCCCTCACGGCCGCCGAAACCCTTGGCAACGAAATCGCCGCCATTTCGCAATGGTCCGTCCGCGCAATCAAGCAGATGATCGCCGGGCTGCAAGGGGGGTGGACGGAAGCATCCCCGGAGGCTGAGGCCTTGTTCGTTGAAGGGTTCGCTAACGAAGACTTCCAGGAAGGCTCCAGGGCGTTCCTGGAAAAGCGCCGGGCCGACTTCACCTTCAGCTGACGCGGTGCCCTCGGGTGCCTTGCCGCCACGGGCAGCGATTTGGCCTGAAACGCGCAGCGGGCGACCCCCCGCCAACCAGTCAGACCGCCCCATCCCGTCTCCGAATGCGGAGGCGTTTGGCATCGCCAAACTACCGTGAGCGAAACCGACCTAACGCTCCGTTGGCACTTGTTCGGTTTCTTTCAGCAGGGACAGCGAATAGCCCGCCGAAATCGCCGCCGCATCAAGGGCTTCTCGGGCCTCATCGGTTACCACAGGAGTCCGTGCGAGCATCCAGAGAAAGCGGCCCGAAGGCTCGCCGACCAGGGCATGCTGGTAATCGTCATCCAGATAAAGCACCCAATAGTTCCCGCGGCCACGGGGCAACGGGATCGGGGCAAAATTCACGAACAGGCGCGCGCCGTCAGAGCTTGCGATTACGCGCGCTGTCGCTTCGGCGCTCCGCGGTTCCCCATCCCGCGTTCCGAAACGGCAGGTGTTCACCACGCCCACCTTTCCGTCTCCCAACGGTGTGTATTCTGCCGTGACGCCCTCGCAGTTTCGCTGGAAGCTGTTCGGATAACGGGCGATCTCGTACCAGAGCCCGGCATATCGCACCAGGTCCACCCGCTCGACAGCTTCCAGGGGTGGGGCATCGTCGTCCCGCCCGGACGGGCCACCCATGCAGCCCGCGCTCAGCAGCGCTGCAAGAACAACCGACGCAAGGCGAAAGCGATGACGCATCATGATGGGGACCACTCGACCGATTGAAGAAACGGAAAAAATAGCGCCATCAGAGATCGCGCCAGGCGGCTCGCACGCCAAGATCGGCCAGCACATCGTTCCAATAGTCCTTCAGCCCGACGCGCTGGATATCCACGTACCGGTCGCGCGGGATCAATCGCACCTCCAGGTCGACCCCCCGCAATGACCGGCCAAACCGTGTCTCGACCACCTCGGACACGTCATTGGCCAGCGGCATCGACCCAGGCAGGTCGCCCCCGCCGCCATAGGCCGTGAAGATCGGCGAGTTCTGCAGCATGTCCGAGATCAGGATCAGCCGCCGCCGCGGCACGTCGCCGGAAAAGGCTTCGGTCTGGCCCAACCGGGCAATGGCCTCGACAATCGGACTGGAGGGCGCCACCTTGGGCTCCACCAGGTCGTTCAGTACCTGGTCCAGCGGCGCCTCGAACAGGGAGGCATAGCGCTCCTCGATCATCTGCGGGTTGCGGAACAGGGGATTGACCTGCCCTCCCCGCCCCGGATTGCAAAGGGAAAACTCGCCGCGCGGATCGAATACGCCGTTCGCATCCAGTTCGAACAAGGTCAGCCTTTCGCCCACATCCAGGTCGCGCCCGGTCGACCGGATAACATCGGCGATCAACGCGGCCTGGTCGCCTGTATAACTGTCCGTCTTGTCGATGATGATCGCGGTGTGCGGCGGCAACGTATCGCTGATCGTGCACAGTGTGCGCTGGTCATAGGGTTTTGGCTGCAGCGAATAGACCGTAAAGCCGATGATCGCCACCGCGGCAAACGCTACGGTGAAGTTCAGCACGGCCTGGCGCTGTTGGCGTTTTTGCCGGCGCCGTCCCATCAGGCCTGCCCTGCCGGATCAACATGGGTACAGGCCCGGCCCGTGATCCGCTCGACCACTTCACGGGGAACATCGAACTCATCGCGCAACACGTCGGGATCACTGATCAGCAGGCTGCGATAGGGCTGGGCCCGATCATCCAGCGCCTTGATGATCATTGCGCGATGCTGGGGATCGAACGTGTGGCCAAGCAGGGCTTCCTGGTCCTCGATGAACTCGCCATAACTGTCATAGTAATCGTCCAGCGCATCCTGCAGATCGCGGCGCGCGCGTTCGATGCTCCGCGCCGCATCGCTGAACCCGGGAAACGCCGCATCGGCCCGGCGACCCTCGAAGGCTGCCAATGCCGAAATCGCGATCCCCAGGGCGAACAGGACCATGGCGTCGAGGGAATGCAGCGCAAACGGCCGGCACATGGCACTCGTCGCGGCGCTACCAATGGAGTTGCCGATATCCGAGCCCAGAATGGCCGCGCAATCGGCACTGCTCATCCAGAACCGGGGAAAGCTCGACAACACCTCGCCGGTGGGTTGAAGGCCCTCGGCTCGCAGGTCGATGATGTTCCGGTAGTGGGCCGCAGACAGGTTGACCAACAGCACCATGATGACGCCGACAATGATGGCGAAGACACCGAAAAAGCGGATCACATCGCGCCGGTCAGGCCGCCAGAACGGCTTGCCACCGGTCGGCATCGAGGCATGGCGCAGACCCCAGAACCCGATGATGAAATAACTGGTCGCCACATTCGCCAAAGAGACGGCCGCCGCCTGGAACAACCCGCCCGAGAGGCCGAACTCGCTCTGCAAGGCAAAGAAGTACGCGTTCGCAGCGCTTTCGAACAAGACCAGCAGCGCCACCACCGACAGGTTCAGCAGCCGCACCTGGGGGTGGTCGGAAATATAGTGGATACCCCGCCCAGCCGATTGCCCGAACCGCATCTGCCGGTCAGGCGTCTTGATATCGCGTCCGCCGCCAAGCTGCCGGAACCTGTAGAAACTGATCGCGGCGCGGGCGGTGTAATCGCCCTGCAGCACCACCTCGTCGAACGCGACAGATGGCCGGTTCGCAATGTCCTCAAGGTTCAAGGATGCTCCATCGCGCGCGCTGATATCGTTGGCCATTGGATTCTCCCCCACCCGGGCTCTTCCCTTTAAGGCCCAGCCCCTGTGGAAAAATCAAGCATTGTCGTGCGTTCGCCGCCAACGCGGACAGCTGATCAAGACAGAGAGGGGTGCCCAAGCGGCGCAATCGTCCTAGCCTTCCCGCCAACCGCGACGGAGTGCAGACCCATGGCCAACCATCCCTCAGACCTGGACATCGCCAAGGCGGCCACCCTCAAGCCAATCCAGGAGATCGGGGCAAAGCTCGGCCTGTCTGCGCAAGACCTTATCCCCTATGGCCACGACAAGGCCAAGATCAGCCGGGAGGCCGTAAACGCCCTTGATGGTCGGACAGGCGGCAAGCTGGTCCTGGTCACAGCCGTCAATCCAACCCCGGCTGGCGAAGGCAAGACCACCACGACAATCGGTCTTGGAGACGGGCTCAACCGGATCGGACAAAAGGCGCTGACCTGTATCCGGGAAGCATCGCTGGGACCGTGTTTCGGCGTGAAGGGCGGCGCTGCCGGCGGCGGCCATGCCCAGGTCGTGCCCATGGAGGACATGAACCTTCACTTCACCGGCGACCTCCATGCCGTCACAGCTGCGCACAACCTCCTGTCGGCCATGATCGACAACCACATCCACTGGGGCAACGCGCTGGAAATCGATCCGCGCCGGGTTGCGTGGCCGCGCGTCGTTGACATGAACGACCGCGCCTTGCGCCGGCTGACCCACTCCCTCGGTGGACCCGCCAACGGCTTTCCCCGCGAGGACCGGTTCGACATCACCGTCGCTTCGGAGGTGATGGCCATCCTGTGCCTCGCCACATCGCTGGAGGACCTGGCGGTTCGACTTGGCCGCATCGTGGTCGGCAGCCGCAAGGATGGCACACTGGTCACCGCGCAAGACCTGAAGGCAGACGGCGCCATGGCCGTTCTGCTGCGGGATGCGCTCCAGCCGAACCTCGTCCAGACCCTCGAAAACAACCCCGTGCTCGTCCATGGCGGTCCGTTCGCCAACATTGCCCATGGCTGCAATTCCCTCATCGCAACCAACACGGCGCTGAAGCTCGCCGACTATGTGGTGACCGAAGCCGGTTTCGGGGCCGATCTCGGCGCCGAAAAGTTCCTCAACATCAAATGCAGGACCGGAAGCCTCCATCCGGACGGCGTCGTGCTGGTCGCCACGGTCCGTGCCCTGAAATTCCAGGGCGGTGTGGCCAGGGCTGATCTCGGCGCCATGGACGTGGGTGCCGTGGAGCGCGGATGCGCCAATCTCGGCCGGCATATCGAGAACATCGGGAAGTTCGGCGTGCCGCTTCTGGTGGCAATCAACCACTTCGCCGGTGACCACCCCGATGAAACCCGCGCCATCCAGGATTTCGTCGAAACGCAGGGGACCGAAGCGGTTGTCTGCACCCATTGGGCCGACGGGTCCGCTGGAACCGAAGCCCTGGCAGAACGGGTTGTCGCCATGACCAGCACCGCGCCGAGCCTCTACGCGCCGCTGTATCCGGACGCCATGCCGCTCACGGAAAAGATCGAGACGGTCGCCCGGGAAATCTACCGCGCCGGCAGTGTGCGCTTCGCTGCACCGGCCCGGAAACAGATCGACGCCTTCGCGCAGTCGGGCTTCGGCGACCTGCCGGTTTGTCTCGCCAAGACCCCGTACTCCTTTTCGGCCGATCCAGCGGTACGCGGCGCCCCGGAAGGTTTCGAGATCATGATCAGCGATGTTCGACTGTCGGCTGGCGCCGGCTTCGTCGTCGCGCTCACCGGCGATATCATGACCATGCCGGGGCTTCCCCGGGTGCCCGCCGCCGAAACCATCGGTCTCGACCAGGCCGGGAATATCACGGGCTTGTTCTGACGTTTTAACAGCGTTTTAGACTTATGATGCCACCTTCGACGGATGGACCGGACCGTCACTTTACCTGCGACAACGCCGCCGGAGACCCAGACGCTCCAGTCAGTCCAGGTCCTCAGGGCAGTCGCGGCCATCGCCGTGGCCTGGTTCCACATCGCGCCGCACCTGGCAGGCCACCTCCAGGGCTCCATCGTCGGCCCATTGCTGAAGGCTGGCGATGCCGGCGTCGATGTGTTCTTCGTCATCTCCGGCTTCATCATCTGGCTATCATCGGAGCGCGCCACAGCACCTGGAGCCTTCCTTTACCGGCGCCTGACAAGGATCTTCATCACGCTCTGGCCAGCCGTCCTGATCTTTGTGGCGGCCATCATGCTCCAGGGTCTAAAGCTTCCGCCAGCTGAAGACCTCATGCGATCCATCACATTGGTCGACCCGGCGCCAATGGACGTCCGGCACGGCTTGTACGTGACCTGGTCGCTCACCTACGAGGTGCTGTTCTATATCTGCTTTGCCGGTTTGATCGTGGTCGGCCGCCAGCATGCTCTACTGGCCGGCGCCGCGGTGGTCGCGTTCATCGAGACAGCCCGGCTCCTCCAAACCCCGACCGAGCTCCACGAGACGTCCCTGCTGACCAGTCACCGCCACTATGAATTCCTCATGGGGTGCGCGGCGGCCTATTGGATGGATCGTATCGGCGCCGCGCGTTGGCAGGCGGCCGCCCTGGCAATGGGAGCCGCCCTGGTCGCCCTGGGTCTCTACGAGGACCTGACCCATGGAACCGTCAACAGCGTCTTCCGCTACGGCCTCGGCACGGCGCTGGTGCTTGTGGCTGTTCCGCTACTTGAGCCGCTCTGCCGCAACCGGGTCGGCGCTGCCCTCGGCAAGGTCGGCGACTGGAGCTACGCATTCTACCTGCTGCATCCGACGGTCAAGCTCTTCATGGGGCTCCATGTCCTTTGGATCTGGATGCCCGCGCCCGCCTATGTGGCAATGACGCTGGCGGTCTACACCGCCCTGTCCCTGCTCGCCGCGGCCCTGTTCCATCGCTGGATCGAGCAGCCGCTCCTTCGCCTGTCACGCGAATACGCCCCGGGCAAACCCCAAAAAAAATGGCCACCCATGCGGGCGGCCAGTTAGCAAGAAGGACATCGCCAGAGTGCGTTGGACAACATCCGTTCGCCCTCTGCCGATGAGATGACTTTAGGGTAACCAACCTGAACAGCACACCTGCCAGGTGAGTTTTTTCCGTTCATCTTTCGGGGGCCAGGCGCGCTCGATGAACGCCGGATAAACCAATGGTGGCGCCCCGCCTTGATCGGCGCCGCGCCCCTGCCCTATTCGGCGCTTTCGGCGCGCGCCCGTGTGAAGATCGCCTCAAGCGACCGCAAGTTCATTCCGTTTTTCAGGTAGTTTGCCGGCGTCAGGTTCACCGATTTGATCAGGCTCCGTTCGATGGCCGGAACGCCCGTGTCCGCATCCGGCACAAGGTCGAAATCGAGGATGTTGATACAGCCGGTATCCTGCTCGAAGCCCGCGCTGGCACCAAGCGGTGCACCGATTGCCCATGATAGCAGGATGCGGTTCACCCCCTCATGGGCAACCAGAAGCGCCGTGTGCCAGCCGGGCCGCGCCAGCAACGCCTCGATACCCTCGACGATCCGCAGCTTGGCATCCGCAAACGCCTCCCCGCCCTCCAGGAAAGTCGCGCCCGGCTCGCCGGCCTGCTCGAACTGGAACGTCATCGTCGCGGCAAGCTGTTCGGCGCTTTCGAAATCGATGTACCGGCCAGACCGGAGTTCGGAAAACCGGTCTTCATCCTCCAGCGCCAGGTCATAGGGGTGCTGCTCAAGCACGATTTCGGCAGTTTCTCGCGTCCTGTGGAGCCCCGAACACAGCGCCAGGTCGAAGTGGACATCCTTGAGCGCAGCACCCGCCGCCCGCGCCTCCTCCCGTCCCGATGCGGTGAGATAGGCCCGGCTCGGATCCCGGCTCTCCCGCACCGTCTTCGAGGTGTAGTCAACAAACCCATGCCGCATAAGATAGATGCGGCGGCGGCCCACGGTGCCTGGAAGTGCCCCCATTACCGGTCGACACCCCAGTCGGCCAGCACCGCTTCGGTATGCTCACCGACCCCCGGCGCAACCCCGGCAATGGCGCCCGGCGTCTTGGAGAATCGCGGCGCCGGCGCTGGCTGGGTGACACCCTCGACCGTCACGAACGTCTGGCGGGCGGCGTTGTGGGGGTGGCTCGGCGCCTCTCCCATCGACAGCACCGGCGCAAAGCAGACATCGGTCCCCTCCATGATCGCGCACCACTCGTCCCGCGTCTTGGTCTTCAGGACCGCCATCAGCTTCTCCTTCAGTCCGGGCCAGGCCGAACGGTCCATCTGGGCGCCAAAGGCCGGATCGGTCATCCCCGTCTTCTCCAGCAGAAGCGCATAGAATTGCGGCTCGATCGATCCGATCGCCACCCACTTCCCGTCGGAACATTCATAGGTGTCATAGAAGTGTGCCCCGCCATCGAGAAGGTTCGCTTCCCGCTCATCGGTCCAGATGCCCGAAGCCCGCATGCCGAAGAACATCGATGCCAGGGACGCCGCCCCATCGGTCATGGCGCAGTCGATGACCTGCCCTTCCCCGGTTGCCCGCGCATGGATGATCCCCGCGCACAACCCGAAAGACAGGTAGAGCGCGCCCCCGCCATAATCGCCGACCAGGTTCAACGGCGGCGATGGCCGCTCTCCCGCCCGTCCCATCGCATGCAGGGCCCCGGTCAGGGCGATATAGTTGAGATCATGCCCGGCCGCGTGGGACAGCGTCCCGGTCTGCCCCCAACCGGTCATCCGCCCGTAGACCAGCGTCGGGTTCCGCGCCAGCGCCACATCGGGCCCCAGGCCGAGCCGCTCCATCACGCCGGGGCGAAACCCTTCGATCAACCCATCGGCGGCCGCGATCAGTTTCAGCGCCGTCTCGATATCGTCCGCATCCTTGAGGTTCAGCGCGATAGACCGCCGGCCCCGTCCGGTCACATCCTTGGGGTTGCCCTTTCCCACTGGACCTGCCCGGTCGATTCGCACCACATCGGCACCGAGATCGGATAAGAGCATACCGCAGAACGGACCTGGCCCAATGCCCGCAAACTCCACAACCTTTATGCCGCTCAGCGGTCCCTGCCTCATGTTTTCCTCCAGGTTTAACGGCGCAACTGTGGCGCGTCCTCGTTTGGTCAACCCAACATTAAGGCCTTCGGGGGCATTGGAAAGCACTGACGCAAGGGACAGGGTGCAAACGGGCCAGCGATGACAGATCTCTCCTACCTCAATCCCCCCATCGAACTGGTGGCCAATTCCCAGCGTGCGGCCAGCCTCTCGGCGCGCCTGCGCTCCGTCGGCGTCCGTCCCATCGCGGTTGGCGAAGCCTGGAGCGCTGACAGCCGCGTCCCGCTCCTGGTCGATACCGGTTCGGTCTCGCCTGCCGGCCTCGCCCGCCTGCAACAGGCGGCCTCAGGTGGTACTGGCCGAACGGTCATTCTCCTCTCCCCGGCCTCCGGCGCCGGGATCGACCTGCATGACTGCCTCCTCCTCCAGAGTGACGATGATCTCGCCTCTCTGCCCGCCCGTCTCGAGCTTCGCCGTCGGCGCGACACCCGCGCCAGCGAGATCATGCTCAGGAAGAAAACCGCAGAGACACTGAACGCGAAGGCCGAATGGACCACCACCGAGCAATGGGCCGGCCAGGGCGATATTCTCTATGTGGGTGAAGGCGGCCAGATGTTCCAGGCCCTCAAGCATGGGGTCCATCGGCATGGGCACGACGTCATCGCAGCCCTCACAATCCCAACGGCCGAGAGCTATCTCGCCACCGGTCGCTTCGCCGTCTGCTGCCTGCAGGTCGGCGCCGGCGATAGCGGCGTCATGGGCCTGCTGGAACGGCTGTCGCTGGGCCAGATCATGATCGACATGCCCGTTGTCCTCATTGCCGAGCCCGCGCGCGTTCTCACCGACATGACCTATCTCGACGTCGTCGACGATGTGATCGCCCCATCCGCCGGCCCCAATGCAATCGTGCGAGCCTGTCTCGAGGCGCGTGCCAAGGGCCTTCCGACCGCATCACCGGTGCGCATCCGGCTCGGCTCGGACCTGTTCGACGCCCACACCCGGCTCTATTCCCGCGACTTCCTCGATGCCCACCTGCCCGCCCAGATGCAGGTCTGCAGTGAGCTTGAAGCCCCCCTGTGCCTGCTGAGCCTCCGGGTCAACCCGTCCCAGCCGGCCGAGACACGGGCCGCGCACATGAAGACCCTGGCAAATGCGGTCACGCTGGACCTGCGGAGTACCGATCTTTCGGCCCGGTCGGGCCCGACCGATATCATCATTGCCTTGCGCGAGACGCCCTATGCCGGTGCGGTAAAGCTGTCGCGCCGCCTGATCCGCCGGGTATGCGATGCCCGGTCCGGTTCGGAAACGCCCGACTTCAGCTGGCGTATCGTTGAGTGCCGCGCCAGCCACACCGCCGAAACGCTCATTGAGGCAGCCCTTTCAGGCTCCTTCATGCGTGCCAACGCCGCCTAGGCAGCAGACCCAATCAGAAGGACCGCGTTTGGCCCTTTTTTGCCATATGCGAGGGTCGATTTGAGCGGCTTAAGTCGCCCTGAAACGGTCGCTGGGGGTTTGGCAGAAACTCGCCCATCCAAGACACTCGACAAGTCGGTTGCGCTAGCAAATCCGGACATTGGAACTTGCATCCACCAAGGGCTTACAAGTCAAATACCCGAACGTGATCATAGCCCTGAAGGCCGGATCATCCTACTGAAGTTCCCCAGCAGGGTAGACGCCCAGGGATGGCATGACGACCCAGACTACCAAGCCCTGTCCGAACACCGCTGGGCTGGCACTGACCTGGGCTTTCTAATAATCGTGCATGGGCTGCCGCCGCGCGGGTGAGCCAGACTGATTCAGTAAGGGTGGTCAGCCAGCCATTCGATGTAGTCGGCAAGTGCCGTTTCCAGCGTGTAGGGCGGGGTCCAGCCAAAGTCTTCTTTGAAGCGCGCGCTGTTGAAGCCGAGGTCCGGCGCCGCGTCGGGTAAATCGTCCGGGGTCAGGCCAAACCGGTCGGCGGCGTCCGGGGCCACTTTCAGTAAAGCGCGCATTTGTGCTTTGGGCCCACGTTCGAATTCGCTGCTGATATTGTAGATACTGTGCTTCAGTTCTGGTGCCGACATGGCGATCTGGATGCAGGCGGCGTTGTCCTTCACATAGTTGACCGGCATCATGGAAAGACCTTCCCACAGCCGCTCGATTGGGGCGCGGCCATAACCGATATACCCCTTTAACCGGTCGATCTTTCCCGCCGCCACATGGGCAGCCACGCCGAGAGGGCTGCCAAGGGCTTGGTAGCCCGGCCCGAACATCATCGGTGCGCGCAACACCGCCACTTCCAGTTCATGGGGTTCAGGTTTCGGCGTGCCGGGGGGTACTGACAATCCCATCTGAAAATCCTGGCCGTAATCGAGAATAATCAATTCGAGCGCACGCTTCGTTGCCACCTCGAACTTGATCATCACACGCTCGTCCGCTGACGTGGCTGTCTTGACCATCGGTGGGAACATGGAGTCTTCGGAGAACGGCGGCGTCAGTCCGCCATAGGCGGCCATAGAACCGCCATACACAACCCGTTTGACGCCGCTTTTGCGCGCGGTCTCCAAAAGGTTGATCGTGATGGGATAGATCTCATTGTTCTTGTCGCGGGTCTGGGCGTATTGGTGTGTGTGCACCACCATGACCATACCGGTGAATTGATGCTTGCGGAACAGAGTCTGCACGCTTTCGAGATCGATGAGGTCAACCTTTTCAACTCGGATGAGGTCGCTTTCCGACTCGAGCTGAAGGCCGACAGGATCATGGTCCTTTCGGCTGGAGGCAACCACTTCAGAGCCCGCCTCGGCGAATGCTCTCGCTGTCGCAGCGCCCAACATGCCGGTGCCTCCGGCGACGAAGATCTTTTCCATCAAGGGTCCCCGTTGTCAAATGTCAGGCTGTTTGAACCCGACGACACGGTACGAACAACTGTTTTTGGGGTCAAACTGCGGATCACTGCGAGGTGCCACTCGGTCCGCAAAGGGCCGACCCCGGTCAATCGAAGCTTCTGCCGAGTGACCTAATATCGCCCCACAACGGTCGCTCGACAATCCATCGTCAACGACCGCTTCCGGCGAGTTCCAGCCAGTCTGATTGAGCCTGGAGCCTAGCGGATTTCAGCCGGAAGCGGAAACGCGCAGCGGGCGACTCTCCGCCGACCTGCGCTGTGCAGGTCATGGCGGCCCTCGCCGCACGCGGGGCCGTCTGAGCCACAATCGAGCGTGCCATCACCGTCAGACGCCAATCCCGAAAAAACCATCGCCAGAACTTATCCTCCCCCGCCCATCCCGTGCGATACTCGCCAGCGATGGTATCGGAAGCGTCCCTCCTGCGCCTGTTCGCGCGATGCCCGGTCTGGCTCTGGCCGGTGCTGGCGCTCTCGCTGGTCTCGCTGCGCGAACAGGTGCGCCTGCTGGCAGAGCTTGGCGCGACCGGCGTCGACCTCCACGTCACGCCCTGGGGCCGGGCCCACGTCGCCAATGCCTGGTGGCTCGATGGGCCCATCCCGTGGAAAGACCTGGTCTACCGCACCGCCATGGGCGAACCGGTCGCTGCCCCGGCCTGGTCCCCCGAGCCCCTCGGCATCCTCACCGACGAGACCCAGGTCGCCTGGGTCCTCAGCCGCGTCGGGCGGGATGACATCCCGCCACCCGCCGCCGGCAACGACACAACCGCACGTCGGCACACGACCGCTGGCGGGACTTTATCTCGCCCGACCCAGGACCTCGCCCGCGCGCCCCCCTTGGCCGCACCCTCAAATAACACCTTCAGACCGCCCCAAACCGCCCTGGCGCCCGCCCCGGCGGACGCCTGTGCCGGCGCCGGCACATTAGGCGCGCGCGATGCGGACAACCCGGGTCCTGCGCCTTGTCTTGCGGTCAGTCCGGGCGGTCTGGCGTGGCCGGGCGCGCGCCGAGAATACCGAGGATGAGAGGCGCAAGGATACCCAGGATGCTTGTAACCACCTGGCCGGCCCATTTCTGGGCTTCTCCAGCCGCGTTCCTGGCCTGCTCCGCGATCTGGTCCTCGGTCAAACCGCTTGTGTCGCCGATGTCCACGGGAAGACCGAACATCGGCGCGTGGACCCACATTTGCTGGCCCGAGGCGTAGACAAAGGCCACGAAGGCGAGACCCGATATCAGCACGGCATGCCACTCCGATCGGGACCTGCCGTCCACATCGGTCACGCGGGTGCCCCAGTAGCGCAGGGCCATGGTGACGAGGAGAAAGGCGATGGCCAGGACGCCAAGGGCGAGTTGCCGGGTTTCGCCGACGATCATGGCTGGAAAGGTTGCGCTCAGGCCAAGATAACCGGCCATGGCTTCACCGGGAACCAGCTTCTGGGTCTGCTCCATGATGGAGCGCACGAGGGTGGCATTGGGATCGCGTGGCGCCTCGGCCATCACGCTGGCTGCGGTTTCGAGCC
>JBCBKE010000061.1:0-18529 GCA_038522375.1 Pseudomonadota bacterium | reverse complement strand
CTCCGTCTCGAACGTTGTTTTCGCCTCGAACACGATCACAAGACTCTCGCCTTCGGGAATCCCGTCCAGCATCAGGGTCTGGGTGGCGTTGGCCGGCCCACCGTCCCGGCTGAATATCTGGGTCCTTTCCCCATCGACGACGGCGAAGACCCGGATGAAATCCCGCGCGCCGCCGCCCGTTTCCAGGCCCTCAGTCGAGAACAGCGAGAAGCTGATCCGCACATCACTCAAGCCAGAAATATCAACCGCTTCGGTGGTAAAGGTATGGAAGGCATTGTCTTCATTGTCGCCCTGCGTTGCGTTGGAAAACGCAAACCCGCCGCCATCGACCCCATAGACCGGTGGCGTTGCGGTCGCGGTGGTCGATGTGGTCCAGGCCGTATCCCCGGTGTCAGACCGGGCACCTGCAGACAGCCCTTCAAATCCTTCAGACCAGACCGAGGTCCGAACATCATCCATGGTGGGCGGCGTTGGAACCGGATTGGGCGCAGGGTCCGGGCTCGGCGTGGGAACAGGCGCCGCACTCGCTGGCGCCAATTCGATATAGTCGAGCCGCCCCGGTTCGGCACCATCGGTGCTGATCTCGAATCGGATAGTGTTGCCCGGGTTAAGGGCGACCCCCTCGAACACAGCCTCCAGCGGCGTATTCCCGGAAATACCGGTTCGATCCAGCGGAATGCTGCCCACGGCAATTTCGTTGACGAAAACAGCGATGGTACCGTCGCCTTGCTGGCTGTCGAAATAGCCGATCGTCAGATCATAGGCGCCGCTTTCTCCGGAAAAGCGGGCTTGGGACGAGCCGGACGTGACGCCACCGGTCAGGCTGAGGACGGTTCCACCGGAGGCGACCCCATAGGCTTCGGGGGCGACGCCGCTCGGGTTCTGGAAGACCTCGGCTTCGATCCGCTGTCCGGTGCCGAGGTCGGCTGGCGGCGGGGTTGGGACGGGCGCGGGGTCAGGGTCAGGATCGGGTTGGGGATTGGGGGCAGGCGGAACGACCGGAACCGGCCCGGTGCCGGTTTCCTGGATGGCGCCAGCTTCGGGTGTGAGGAGGAACACCGCGCCATTGGACGGGTCAGATTGGCGCTGGCCAAAATTGGCCACATAGATCCGGCCGGTCGCAGGATCGGTCACGATATCCAGGGGGGACGAGAAGGTGATATCGCCGCCATTGGGGTTCTGGAGGTCACCAAGATAAACCGGGCGATTATTCGCATCGACCGACATGAGCAGAATCTTCCGGTCGCCCGAGAACGTGGTCTGAAGGATCGTGCCGTCGATATAGGTGTCGATCCCATTGGGGCTGTCGGCGCCGAACCGGTCGATATTGAGGATGAGATCGGGGTCGAACCCGGCCTCCGGTTGGGTCCCCACCGCATAGCGGCCGATTTCCCAGGGATCGTTCCCGCCCGTGGGATTGCCGCCATTCAGGATGTACTCGCCGCGGGAGGGGTTCGGGTGTCCGTAATAATTGCCTTCCTCGATCACCACGAATTGCTCGGGGGGCTTGATGCCGAAGAAGTTCTCGTTCCGGGCCGTCGATGGGTCGTCGGGGGTTTCGGCCTGGTCGAGGGAGTTGCCATTGACGCCGGCAACAGCAACCACTTCCCCGGCCGCGTTCCGGGTCCATTCGATATCATAGGCGTTGCGAAGTCCCGTCGCATAGATCTGGACCGGCGCGTTGGGCGCGAAGGGGTCGTAGCCCTGGCCGTTCTCATTGGCCTGGACATTGATCGGACCGCCGGCAAACCGGGGATCATTGTTGACATCGGCGACCAGGAGCGCGGCGCTGAGCGGCACCTCGGGATCGGCAAAGGCGCCCGGTGCGAACTCGCCTAGCGAAGCCAGCCCGCCCGCCTGGATATAGAGCTTGCCGTCTGGTCCGAAATCGAGGCCGTTGACCTGGTGGTCGCCATAGGGAAGCCCGGTGATCTTCCGCTGTTCGATGGCCGAATTTGCCGTAATGGAAATTTCCGAGACGACGGAGGAATAACGCCCCTCGGTGGTGGCGTAGGAGATCCAGAGATCCATGTCGCCCGCCGGGCTATCGGGGTCGAATTTGAGGCCCGTAATCGGCCCCCCTACATTGATGATCGTCTCGGCAGACGTGGCCAAGCCCGTTGCAGGATCCAGCGTATATTTGACGATGTTCCCGAAGATATCGCCCGAGTACAGATTGCCATCAGCGCCGATATCCACGGTTGTCACCCCGGTACGGCTCTCATTCGCAACGATTTTCTGGGAGGTGAACCCGACATCGGTGATCGGCTTTGTGAGCGTCACTCCCGGAGCGTCGTCAAACGCACTCTGGCTGGCCGTTTCGCTGGCAGCGTCCGCCCCGATCGCAGGCAACTGGTCCACCGGTTGGCTCACCGCCATTGGCGGACCGGTCGACGGCGCCGCGCTGGCAACAGGCGATACTGGGACAAGCGCATCGTCTTCATCCGGTGTTGCAGCCGCCACAAGCGCCCTGGACACCATGTCGAGCTGGATCCGCATGGGGGCCGGCAGGGTGACGGACGCAGGGCTTGCCGCGCCGAATTCCACCGACCATGGCTCGCTGAAAACACTTGGCACGAGGGGCGGAATCCCGCTCTCCGGCGTTGCAATCGGGCTGGAAGGAAGACCCGGATCAGCGTCTTCATCGAAAAGAAGATGATCCAGATCGGGGTCCGTTCGCACAGCCATCGTTATACTCCTGCGGCGGGCCTCAGGCGAAGCACGTCCAGGTGGTCAGCCGTTGGTCGAGACCCTCCCGGTTGCGCTTCGCCCTAGGCGATTACGCCGCCAACTAACGATGGTCCGGTAGAATCGGACAGTTACATATAGAATAAATAACGAGATTTAATCCAGTATATCCAAGGCGTATGGGGCCGATTAGTTGTTGAATTCAATTCATGAAGTTTTATGCACATGACTTCACAGTAATCTTGAAACCGAGTGCAGCCTTTAGGCTTCTCGGAAGAAAGCAGGGCGCCGCCTTTGACAGGGGCCGGTCTGCACAACACACTGGCGACAGGCCCCACTCAGAAAGGGGCCAGCGGTCGGGAGGACAGGCATGACAACCCACGATCTGGTTATTCGAAACGGCTTTGTGTGCGATGGTACCGGCACGCCCGGTTTCGAGGCAGACATCGCGATTGACGGTGGCCGGATTACAGCCATTGGCGCCATGCAGGGCCGCGGTCGGCGGGAGATCGACGCAAAGGGCCAGATCGTCACGCCGGGCTTTGTCGACATCCACACTCACTATGACGGCCAGGTGACCTGGGGCGACGCCCTCTCGCCATCATCGATCCACGGGGTGACAACCGCCGTGATGGGGAATTGCGGGGTTGGCTTCGCCCCCTGCAAACCCGAGGATCATGACCGGCTCATCCGCCTGATGGAAGGGGTGGAGGACATTCCGTTTCCTGTCCTGGCGGAGGGGTTGCCATGGAACTGGGAGAGTTTTCCCGAATACCTCAGCAGCCTGGCGAACCGGCCATTCGATATCGACGTGGTCGCCCAGCTCCCCCATGCCGCGCTGCGGGTCTATGTGATGGGAGAACGCGGCGCAAACCGCGAAGAGGCGACAGCGGACGAGATTTCCCAGATGCGGACGCTGGCGAAGTCCGGCATTGAAGCGGGCGCGCTCGGATTTTCCACGTCTCGCACGCTGAACCACCGAACCAGTGACGGTCAGCCGACGCCGACGCTCACGGCCAGCGAAGCGGAACTGACGGGGATCGCCCAGGGGCTCGCCGATGCCGGCCGCGGCGTCCTTCAATTCGTGTCCGACTTCAATGACCCGGAAAAGGAAGCAGCCATGCTGCGCCGGATTGTCGAGCGATCGGGCCGGCCGCTGTCGGTTTCGCTGGCCCAGGCCGATGTGGCGCCGGACGGCTGGAAACTTTTGCTTGGTGCGATTGAGGCGGCCGCTCGAGATGGACTGCCCATGCGGGCCCAGGTGGCCGGGCGACCGGTGGGCCTGCTCCTGGGGCTCGGACTGACGCTTAATCCATTCTCCGCGCACCCGGTCTACAGAGCGATCGCTGACGAGCCCCTCGACGCGCGCATCGCTGCGCTGCGAGACCGGGACTTCCGGGCGAGGCTGCTTGCCGATGAACCGTCCTCGGACCATCCGTTCCTGAAGGTGATGCTGCGCAGTTTCGGCAAGATGTTCACCCTCGATGACGTTCCCGACTATGAGCCCGAGGCCGACCGCACCATAGACGCTATCGCCAAAGCCAAAGGCATGAGCTGTGAAGCGGCAGCCCTTGATGCGCTCCTCGAAGATGACGGCCACGGGATGCTCTACCTCCCGTTCCTGAACTACTCCCAGGGGTCGCTGGATCCGTCCCACGCCATGTTATCCAGCCCTGCCACCTTGCCGGGCTTGTCCGATGGCGGCGCCCATGTGGGCATGATCTGCGATGGGTCGTTCCCCACTTCCATGCTGACCCACTGGACCCGGGACAGGACCCGCGGCCCGAAATTCCCGCTCGAATGGGTTGTGATGCGCCAATCGCGGGACACCGCCCATTGGATGGGCCTGCATGACCGGGGGCTGATCGCGCCAGGCTACAGGGCCGATCTCAACGTCATCGATTATGATAACCTGACCCTGCATAAACCCCATGTCATCCATGACCTGCCGGCCGGTGGGCGACGGCTGATGCAGACCGCAAGCGGTTATACGGCGACGATCGTCGGTGGGGAGATCACCTACCGCGACGGCGATCCAACGGGTGCCAAACCCGGTCGTCTGGTGCGGGGTCCACAAACCGCTCCGGTTACGGCCATGGCCGCTGAATAGGCGTCAGGTTGCCCGTCGCCAAACCGATAGTGGATCGAAAGCGCCCTTGGCGGCGGCCTGCCGAAGCCGGTCGATCTGTTCATTCACCGGGCTCGCGCCGGGATCGTCTGTCACATAGAGCTCGTGGTCTAGCCGGCACAGCCGCTCGAAAAGCGCTTCCGACCGGTCAACCAGGTCGAGGAACACGTCTGGCAAGCCCCCGCCGCGCTGGGCCTCCGCATCGAGCGCGGCGCCATCCTGGGTCATGCGGTAGCGGGAGGCCCGGGCATCCTCGACCGTCATATCACCATCGCGAACCGCTTTCTGCATCACCAACCAACTGGCAGCCTGCATCAGGCGCGTGGTCAGTTCCATGCTCCATGCCGCATAAGTCAGCCCTGCCTCGCGGGGCAGGGACTTGGCCTGGTCGCGACCGCTCGTATCAAGGTAGGTGGCGGTTTCCTCGACCAACGCCATGCCCTCGGCGAACAGGCGCTCAAAAAGTTTTCCGCCGGTAAACGCGTTGAGATCGTTCGCAGGCTTGGGGGGCATGTGGCTCTCTGCCATGGGAAGATCCGATTCTCGCGTCTTTCGAACGATCGCTAGTCAACGTCCCTTTCCGGGACTTTAACGGCTCGTTGATGCATTTGCCCCGCCAAACAACGCGTCGGCGGCAGATTTATGGTCCTGCTTGCGCTTCAGCTCTGCCTCGCAAGCGGCAATTTCGGCGCTCAACGTGGCAATCCGCTCGCGCAACTCGTCCTCGGAAAGCCGCTCGAGGTCGAGTACAGGCGCGGTGCCAGGTTCGAACTCATCCATGGTGATCCTCCCTTTCCATTGAGGAAAACAAATCCCATGGTGTATGGCGAGGGGTTTATCGCTGCAGGCGCAGTGGTTTGCCCTTGACGGCAGAAGGAACACGGTAATGGCAGAGACAATCAAGGCGGTAGCAGTGACCGGCGACGGGTCACTGCAGATCGAGGCGCGCTCCCGTCCGGTGCCAGGACCGGGCGAAGTCCTGCTGGACATCAAGGCCGCCGGCGTAAACAGGGGCGATCTGATGCAGCGCAAGGGGCTCTATCCGCCGCCACCCGGCGCACCGCCGACAATGGGTCTGGAAGCTGTGGGTGTCATCGCCGAGACAGGCGAAGGCGTTACCGGCTGGTCGCCCGGCGACAGGGTGGGCGCCCTCATCGCGGGTGGCGGCTATGGCGAGGCGGTCGCGGTTGACCAAGGCTCGCTCCTGCCGTTGCCCGATACCCTGAGTTTCGTGGACGCGGCGTGTTTTCCCGAAGCGCTGATGACCGTTTGGGCCAATGTCTTCCTTCGGTGCGACCTCAAGCCTGGCGAGGCCTTTCTCTGCCAGGGCGGCACATCCGGCATTGGCGTGATGGCGATCCAGATGGCGCGGGCGTGGGGGGCGGGGCCGATTTTCGCAACCGCTGGCAGCGACAAGAAAGTTGCGGTCATGGCCGAACTCGGTGCGACCCATCCGATCAATTACCGGACCGAAGACTTCGCGGACGTCGTCAAGGCCGCTGGCGGCGTCGATGTGGTGCTTGACATGGTCGGCGGCGATTACGTTCAGAAACATATCGACCTGATCAATCTTGACGGCCGGATCTGCAATATTGCCTACCAGAACGGATTCACCGTCGAGCTGAATCTCATCCGCCTGATGATGAAGCGCGGCATCCTGACAGGGACGACGCTGCGTGCCCGCACCAAAGAAGAAAAGAGCGCCATCCGCGCGGCGGTGGAAACCCATTTCTGGCCCAAGGTCGCCGATGGAACGATCAAGCCCCTCGTCGACAGCACTTTCGCACTTGAAGACGCCGACGCCGCCCAGGCGCGCATGGCGGAAGGCGGCCATGTGGGCAAGATCGTCCTCACGATCGGGGATGTGTAACACCCTTGGCCATCACCGTCCTGGGCATCGAAACAAGCTGTGACGAAACAGCGGCCGCCATCGTGCGGCTGGGACCTTCTGGTGCCACGGTTGTAGCCGAAACGGTCCGGTCGCAGATTGCCGAGCATGCGCCCTATGGCGGCGTGGTTCCCGAAATCGCCGCGCGCGCCCACGCCGACCTCACCGACCGGGTTGTCGCGAATGCCATGGAGAAGGCGGGGCTGGCCTATCGCGACCTCGACGGGGTGGCAGCAACATCCGGCCCTGGCCTGATCGGCGGCGTGCTGGTCGGCATGATGACGGGAAAGGCCATTGCCATGGCCGCGGGCATCCCCTTCCTGCCGATCAACCACCTCGAAGGCCACGCCCTCAGCCCCCGCCTAACCGATGACTGCCCGTTTCCGTATCTCCTGCTGCTCGTTTCGGGCGGACACTGCCAGTTCCTGGAGATCCGGGCACTGGGCGACTATGCCCGGTTGGGGTCCACAATCGATGATGCGGCCGGAGAGGCCTTCGACAAGACCGCCAAGGTGCTCGGATTGGGGTTTCCCGGCGGTCCAGCGGTTGAGCGCGCTGCACGCGGGGGGGACCCGAAATCCGTTCCCCTGCCGCGCCCGCTGTTGAACAGGCCGGGCCTGGAGATGAGCTTTGCAGGGTTGAAAACCGCCGTCGCCCGCGCCGCCGATGCCCAGGACCTGAGCGACGCCAGGATCGCAGACCTTTGCGCCAGCTTCCAGGCGGCCGTTTGCGATGTCCTTGCCGGAAAATCAGCGCGCGCACTGGCCGGGTTTACCCCGGACACGGAACATGAAAAGCGATTTGTTGTCGCCGGCGGGGTTGCGGCCAATACAGCCCTGCGCGGTGCACTGGAAGCCGTCGCCAAGGCAGCCGGTGCGACGCTCATCGCGCCGCCCTTGCGCTATTGCACAGATAATGGCGCCATGATCGCCCTGGCCGGTGCCGAACGCCTAAGGGCAGGACTGGCCGATCCGGACGCCTTGATGGCACGGGCGCGCCCGCGATGGCCGCTCGATGAGATGACCGCCGCAGCAGCCCCTGCCTATGGCAGCGGAAAGAAAGGGGCAAAAGCATAGCGGCCAGGCTCAACCACCCCAGACGGAGTTGAGCGTCGAGGCGATCGACAGGGCTTCAGCACGCACCGCTTGCGGCACCCTGTAGGCCACGATCGCAGAGCCTGAAAGGGCGGTGTCCTTGTCGACGGGCGAAGGCCAGCGGGCACCTGCAATCACGCCGTCTTCCAATTCCGACAGGTAGGCACCGAACTCTGCCTCGCGCTCGTCCTTGAACAGCGGGAGCCACAGGACCACCATGGCGGCAGGCCAGCGCGTCAGCGCCTTTGGAGTCCATTCCGCCAACTCATCCATGTCCCGGATGGTCTCGTAACTGGGATCGGAGAACACGATCTGCGCTTCACCCTTCCGCGGCTGCACTTTCAAGGACCCCGAATACCCATCGGCCTTCTTAACCTGGACGGCGCGGTCGTCCGCATGGTGTTTTGACAGCACGTCAAATTCGGTCGGGTGTTTCTCGAAAAGGATCAGTCGTCCATCATCTCCCAATCGTAGCCGCGCCAAGGCAGGAGAGCCGGGATACCGCTCCAGGGTTTCGGTTTCAACCAATGACAGCCAGGGCCTCAGCGGCTTCGGCCAGGGCGCGGCGCCGAGCAGCGCGACCACGCCTTCATCGGCTTCGCCTGTCTTTCTGGCTTGCTCGCCTCTCAGATTGTAGCGCCCCCGCCCGGAATGGGTTTCCATATGCAGGACGGGTTTGCCCAGTGCTCCCGCATGGCGGAGCAAGGCGTCCAGAACGGCATGCTTGAGCACATCAGCGCGGTTGCCGGCGTGGAATCCGTGCTGGTAGCTCAGCATGTCATGTTACCGAACACCCGTGGCGGAGAGCGATTCCTGCCGGATGGCTTCGAACTCGTTGCCTGCGTACCAGGTGGGCCACTCCGATGACTGGGCAATCTCAAGCCCAACGGTATAGAGCGCGGTGACATCCTGCTCTAACCCCGACAGGTCCCAATTGGCCCCAAACTCATCCATTGGCTTGTGATAGCGCTGGATCGTGTAGGTGGACTCGAAGGCCCTTCCGACCGCCTCGCCGCCGTCGACGGCATCAACCCCGTTCTTGGCATAGAGCATGGGAACGCCTTTCTTGGCGAACGAGACGTGATCCGAGCGATAGAAGAAGCCCGCTTCGGGCTTTGTGTCGGGCCTGATCGTCCTGCCATCATTCGCCAGCACACGCTCCAGCATGCCCTCAAGCTCGGAGGCGCCGTAGCCGATCACAACCATTTCCCTGGTCATACCGACGGGGCGATAGGCGTCGATGTTGATACCAGCGACGACCTGGTTCAGCGGGACGGTCGGGTTCTCCGCATAATAGGCAGAGCCCAAGAGGCCGGATTCTTCGAGGGTCACCGCCAGGAACAGAACCGACCGATCCAGCGTTTCGCTGGCCATTGCCTCGGCGATATCAAGAATGCCCGCAACCCCCGTCGCATTGTCAACGGCGCCATTGAAGATGTCGTCGCGATAGAAATCTTCGCCGGGCTCACCGGTCTTTTCGCCTGTTTTCTTGCCCAGGTGATCCCAGTGCGCGGTGAACAGCATGTACTCGTCTGGCGCCGTTTGGCCCGGCAGTATGCCAACCACGTTTCGGCTTTGGCGCCGCTCGACCGTCTGGGAAATCGTGCCCGATGCTGTCAGCCCGCCCATGTCGACCGGCGTGAAATCAACCGATCGGGCAGCGTCCTTCATGGCCTCGAAGTCCAGCCCGCCATCGGCAAAGAGAGAGCGGGCCGTATCAAGGCTGATCCAGGCTTCCATGCTGACCCGTTCGGCACCGCCATCGGCCCGCACAAGGTCCGCCTGGGCGCCGGACCAGGAGTTCGAGACCACATCCCAGCCATAGGAGGCCGGCGCCGTTTCGTGGACAAGGATCGCAGCGGTCGCACCCTGACGCGCGGCTTCCTCGAATTTGTAGGTCCAGCGGCCATAATAGGTCATCGCCTCGCCCTTGAAGAGGTCTGGATCCCCGGTTGCGAAGCCGGGATCATTGACCAGTATCACGACAGTCTTTCCCGCCGCGTCGAGGCCCTCATAATCGTTCCAGCCATACTCTGGTGCCACGACCCCGTAACCGACGAACACGACGTCCGAACCCGCGAAGGCGATCTTGTTTTCAGCCTGTTTCTTGGTCCAGATCACCGCGTCCAACCCCAATCGGGTTGGGAAATCGCGCTCAGACAGACCACCGGAAAAGCTGAGCGCCGAGTTGGCCTCGTCGATCGTCTGCTCCACCATTCCAACGGTCTGGAACCAGCCGCCGTTGTCGCCGCCTGGCTGCAGCCCGATCCGCTCCATCTCCGCTGCGATCCAGTCGGCTGCCTTCTCCCCAATGGGGGCACCTGGGCCGCGGCCCTCAAAAGCGTCGTCTGCAAGGAGCTGGGTGCGAAGGGCAAGATCGCTGGCCGTGATCGCCGCGGTTGTCCCGGAGGGCAGTGGCATCGGCAAACGATCATCGGCCGCCGAGATCGCGTCCGTTCCCACGGCTTGGATCGGCGGCTCGGCTTCGCTAGCGCCCCGGGAGCAGGCCGCAAGAACAGCAACGGCCAACGTCATGGCCGCGACAAAGGGCAGGAAGCGGATCTTCATGGCGTAGGGGCTCCGGATGGTTGGAACGGCGGCATCAGGCGCTTGACCTCGTTTGGAAGCACAAGGGCGGCGGCGGCGATATCCACGTTGACGTATTTCAGATCGCCCCGGATGTCATGGGCGTTCACGGGGGCAAGACCTGGTTCGTCCGACATGACGCCGGCGCACCAATCGCCGGAAATATAGAACGGGCAAGGCATCAACATTGGCCTGAATGAGGCCCAGGCGGGCGCCAGCCTGTGGAACAGCTTTTCCATTCCGGACCGATAGAAGGTTGGCGATCCGAGCATCGAGACGGCCACACCGCCAGGTTTGAGCCCGCGTCTGAGGCTGTCGAAGAAGGCGTCGGTCGCCAGCGGATTGGCGATTCCCCCATCCTCGTGGGCTTCCTCGCAGATATCGGTGCTGTCAACGATCACCACATCCCACTGTCCCGGCGTGCTTTCCAGATAGGCCGCGCCGTCACCAACCTGGACATCGACCCGGGGATCGCTCAACCCCGCAGAGACGTCGGGCAAGAACCGTTTCGACACGTCCACGACATCACCGTCCAGTTCGCACAGCACGATGCGGGTAACGGCGGGGTACTTGACGAGCTCAGAGACCGTGCCGCCATCGCCCCCACCAATCACAAGCACCGCTTTCGGTGCGGCCACACAGGCCATCGGGATGTGCACCATGTGCTCATGGTAGACGTGGTGGGTCGATTGGGTCAGCATCGTCACATTATCGAGAAACAGGACCCGGCCATGCTTGACCGTTTCAATGATCTTGATGTCCTGGAACGGTGACCGGCTGTGGTGCAGGACCGCTGTCGCATCGAAATAGAGACCGTGGCTGGCATCGCACTGATCGAAAAAACGTGTGGTCTTGGTCATACAGGCCGGGGTAGAGCGCAAGTCAATCCGGGGCAAGCCCGGGCGTGACGCCGGCCGCGCTCCTCAGGGTAAGGGAATGAACTCGGCCTCTCCGGCTGGCAGGGTAAAACGGCCCGTCCACCCCTGTTTCGGCGCGTCCGCCCAGTCGGCCTTGGCCTCTTCGATCAGCGCCTTGTCGGTCGCCACAAGGTTCCATTCGATCAGGCGTGGCCCGTCCATTGGCTGACCACCGCAGATCGCGAACTTGGTGTCCGGGCCCAGGGTCAGGCTGACATCGCAGCCGGGCGTCAGCACGACCATGGCCCCTTCTGCAAAGGTCTGATCGTCGACCGTGACCGTGCCGCTGACCACATAAACCGCGCGCTCTTCGGCGGCCTCGGCGGATATGGTGAACGCTGCGCCCTCTGTCGCTTGCCCCGCCGCATAAAGGATGCCCCATGGAAACGGCACGGGGGACGCACGGCCAAAGGCCGTGCCCATCAGCAGCTGAACCTGCGCGCCGCCCAGATCAAACGCCGGAAGTTCATCGGCGGGATGGTGACTGAATGCAGGTGGGCAGGCCTCGTGTTCCTTGGGCAAGGCGATCCACGTCTGCAGCCCATGCATCGCCTGTCCGCTCGCGCGTTCCCCGGGCGGTGTGCGCTCTGAATGCACGATACCGCGCCCCGCTGTCATGAGGTTCACCGCACCGGGCCGAATGACGATGTCGCTGCCAACCGTGTCCTTGTGAGCGATGGCCCCTTCGAACAGGTATGTAACCGTAGCCAAGCCAATGTGCGGGTGCGGACGGACATCAAAGCCTTCGCCGGGCGCGTAGGTCGCCGGTCCGAAATGGTCGAAGAAGATGAAAGGTCCCACCATGCGACGTTTGTGGAAGGGCAGGACCCGGCGGACCTTGAACCCGCCGCCAAGGTCTTTCTCCCGGGGACGGATAACCATGTCCACGGCCTCACTTCGACAGTCTTCGACGGAACAGTCGGCATCGGGCGAGGAAAGGGCGTTCGACATGGGAGAGCCTTCTTGGACTTGCAGAGCTTTCACGCCAGATATGGGCAAATGACTGAGCGTCGCCAAGCTGCCATTGGATCGGAAGAGCGATTGGGTGAACTTGCATACCGTATCCGCGCCTGCGCGCTGTGCAAGGGCGACATGCCAAACACGCCCAATCCGATCTTCCAGGTGTCGTCCACCGCCCGCATCCTGATCGCGAGCCAGGCGCCTGGTAATCTTGCGGACCAGTCTGGAAAGCCATTCGATGACCCGTCAGGCCGCCGTCTGCGCTCATGGATGGGCATTACCGATGAGGCGTTTTACGATGCATCGCGCGTGGCGATCGTGCCGATGGGGTTCTGCTTTCCCGGATATGACGGAAAGGGCGGAGACCTGCCACCCATGAAACGCTGTGCGGCGGCTTGGCGGCCCAGCCTCCTGGCTGAACTGCCGAGTATCGGAACCACTTTACTTGTGGGCGCTTACTCACAAAGATGGCATCTCGGACACCGTTCTGGTCGCACTTTGGCCGAAACGGTCGGAAACTGGCGGGATTTCGTGAAGGATGGTCTCTTCCCAACGCCCCACCCAAGCTGGAGAAACAATGCATGGCTCAAACGGCACCCCTGGTTCGAAAACGACCTCTTGCCGGTCTTGCAGGCCTCTGTTCGGTCGTCCTTGCAGCGCTCATGATACTGCCAGTACCCGGCTGCATGCCCGTTACCCAAGGGCAGTTCGAAGTGACCGGCACGACCGCGCCGCAATTCGACCGCGCGGCAGAACGGTTTACGAGTTTTGATGGGGCGCCGCTCGGGTTGACGGTTTGGGATGCCGAGGCCGGCGACCCGGAGATCGTCGTGGTCGGCATTCACGGGATGAACGATTGGGCAAACGCCTTTTTCATGGCGGCGCCCTATTGGGCGAGGCACGGGGTGACAACCTATGGCTATGACCAGCGCGGCTTCGGGCGGTCTCCAAACCGGGGCATATGGCCTGAAGAAGAGCTGCTGCGCGAAGACCTCCGCACCGCCGTCCGCCTTGCCCGCGCCGCCCACCCGGATGCGATCCTGGTGGTGGTCGGGATATCCATGGGTGCTGCAGTCGCAATGAGTACCTTCGGCGCCGAAGATGCGCCCGAGATCGACCGACTCGTCCTCTCCGGGCCCGGCCTCCGGGGCTGGGGCGCCCTGCCGATCAGCTACCGTACCAGCTTGTGGATGTCCGCGCGGATCAGGCCCGCCTGGATCGTTCGCCCGCCGCGACGGTTTGTGCGGATCGAGCCAACGGACAATGTCGAGATGCTGCAGGAGATATGGTCCAACCCGTTGATGCTGCGGGAGAACCGGATCGATCAGGTTCATGGGGTGGTCTCGGTCATGGAAACGGCCCACAAACGCGCACCGGGTTTACCAGCCCCGACCCTGGTGTCTTACGGCGCGAACGATTACGTCATTCCACCACAGGGTATGCAACGGACAAGCGCCGATTTCCCCGACCACGTGCGCACCGTCTACTACCCGAAGGGCTACCACATGCTCCTGCGCGACCTGCAGGCAGAAACGGTGTGGTCGGATTATCTTGCGTTTTTCCGTGATCCCGATGCTGAATTGCCGAGCGGCGAGGGCATGTTCCCGTGGTTGAAAAATCAATCTGGTTAGCGATGGTTTCCGGCAAAGCCTGTGAACAACCCAGCCGCCGCCTGTGGAAATCGAATTCTTGCGAGTATCCAATCGCTTGCAGCGGGAAAAAACTTGTATGATGATAAGGCACTGATGGATGGGCTAGTGTGCGCACACGGCTGATCCGACGGTGGCTTCCTCCACCGCTCGCCAGGTCATTGTCTTACCCCAGCACATGATCTGGCGAGCTGTTTTTTTGCAAGTCCAATCAGTTTGTCGCTGAAGCTCGATGCGGCGATTGCGAATGCTGGCTGCTGGCGCTAAGCCCCCGAAATGTTTGATCATCCGTCCTTCGATGCCCATGAGGGCGTCCACGCGTTCCATGATGCCGCCAGTGGATTGCGGTGTGTCATCGCCATCCACTCCACCGCGCTGGGGCCGACCGCCGGGGGGTGCCGCATGTGGGACTACAAGAGCTATGACGCACTTCTGACCGACGCCTTGCGGCTCAGCCATGGCATGAGCTTCAAGAACGCAATGGCTGGCCTGCCCCATGGAGGCGGCAAGGCGGTGATCTGGGGCGATCCGCATACGGGAAAATCACGCGACCTTTTCCTGGCCTTCGGCCGGGCTGTCGAGAGCCTGCAGGGGCAATACTACACGGCCGAGGATGTGGGCATCGATGTTGCCGATATTCAAACTGCGGGCGAAGTGACCCGATACGCAGCCGGTCTCAGTCTGGGCGCGGCCGCCAGTGGCGACCCATCCCCGGTCACCGCTCGCGGCGTGTACCTCGGCATAAGGGCCGCGGCGGCCCGCGCCTTCGGAAGCGATGACCTCAATGGCCGCACCATCGCCGTGCAGGGCGTGGGCTCTGTTGGGGGGTATTTGTGTGATCACCTGGCCGCGGCCGGGGCCAACCTCGTAATCTGCGATGTTGACCAGGCCGCGCTGGATACTGTTTCGAGCCGCACCGGGGCCCGGATCGTTGCGCCCGATGCCATCTATGACGTTGATGCCGATATCTTTTCGCCCAATGCGCTGGGCGCAACCATCAATCCCGAAACGCTACCGCGCCTCAAGGCGAAGGTGATTGCCGGCGGCGCCAACAACCAGCTCTCAACGCCCGACATGGGCGATGTGGTTCGGAAGGCGGGCATCCTTTACGCGCCCGACTACGTTATCAATGGCGGCGGCATCATCAATGTGGCGTCGGAGATATCCGGCACCTATTCCGAGGCGTGGGTCGATGAGAAAGTCACCGCTCTGATCAAGACCCTGGAAGCGGTGCTGGACACAGCGTTCCAGGCCGACGAGGCAACCAACAGTGTTGCCGAACGCATGGCGATGGCCCGTATCGATGCCGGGCGCCGCGCGCGCCACGCCTGACCGGTGCCTGGAACTACCAGGCCGCTCGGTAAAGCGCCTCGAATGCTGCCGCGTCGACCGGACGTGGGTTGAAGCCATTGATGAGGTCGGCGGCTGCATCTTCCACAAGGGTGGGTAGCAGGGCGTCCTGTCCGCCAAGGTCGCGAATGGACTTGTCGATACCGATGTCGCTACGAAGCTGCAAAACGGCATCGATCGCTGCGGTTCCGGTTCCGGCAGACGACGGGTCGAGCAAGCGCGCCACCTGGGCGTACTTTTCTTCCCGCTCGGGCATGTTGTACTCCATCACATGGGGAAGCATGGTGGCGAGGGTCTGGCCATGGGCGGCATTCAGCCGGGCGGAAATTGCGTGTCCCGTCCCGTGCACCGTTCCAAGTCCGGCAACATTGAACGCCATGGCCGCCTGGGCAGAGCCGAGCAACATCTGCGCACGCGCCTCCGTGTCGCTCCCGTCCTCGACAACCCGGCGAAGATTGTTCGCCACCTTGCCGATCGCATCAAGCGCGACAGCATCCGAATGGGCACTGGCCGCGATGGAGACAAAAGCCTCGGTCGCGTGGGTCAACACATCGAAGCCGCAGGTCGCGGTGGGATAGGTCGGAAGACCTACAGTCAGATCCGGGTCGAGTATGGCGAAAGCGGGCAGGATGCTCGGATGAATGACATAGGTTTTCCGGCCGAGCCCGCTATTGGTGATGACGCAGGCATTATTGGTTTCCGAGCCCGTACCAGCAGTGGTTGGCACGGCAATCACCGGCGATTTGGCAGGGGCTGGCGTCGTCGCCTGCATCGCTTCCACTGTGCCACCATTCGCGGCGAGTAGCGCAATGGCCTTTCCGCAATCCATGGACGAGCCGCCACCGATGGTCACCACGCAGGCCGTGTCGAGCTTGTTCAGCATCGCGGCCCCAGCCTCGACATTCTTGTCCGTTGGATTGGGTTCCACACCATCGAACACATCGACATGAATGTTCGCGGTTCTCAGGGCATCAATGACCGGTGCGAGCACGCCAGATGCATGCAGGTTCTTGTCGGTGACAATCAAGGCAGCATGCAAACCGAGACCCTGTATCTGGTCGCTGAGCTTGAGGCTCGTCCCCTGGCCAAAAATAATGGTCGGCAGGGGTGGGATGACGAAGTTCTGGCTTGCAAGCATGATGGGTTCCTCCGGGTCTTCTTGTGTGCTTCGGTGGTCATGGCGTGGTCGGGCACCGCCAGCCGCGACGCCCCCATGGACAAGATCCAGAGTGTACCACAAGGCGAGGGCGGTCCAGCGAAATACAGGATCGCCCGGCCGCACAGGAAAGCCATGGCGGGCGGCGTGATTTCCCTAAACCGACAGCGTCCCCGGATTGTTCAAACGCGCGCAGATTGTCCGGGTGGACGCGGCGTATTCAGGTAGGTAGCGACCCAGTGGAACGCGGCGATCAGAAGCAGGTCCCCGTGCATATGCATCTGCCGGCTGAGGAAAAGGCTGCCGATGAACGCGCCCACGCACCACTGCCACTTCCAGCGCAGAGTGAAGTAGTGCGCGGCGCCGAACACCAGCGCACTTAGGGCCGCTGCTGTCCACATCGACGCGCCCAACCCCTCCAGGATGCTGGGTATTGCCAGTCGAAATACCCACTCTTCCCAAAGCGAAAGTGCGCCGAGATAGAGCATCCAGGAAACGCCTGACCAGCTCCACTGCCGGTCGGTCAACCATGCGTAGGCCGACAAGGCGGACAGTATGAGGACAAACGCCAGTCCGTACCGGAGCGGATAAGCGAAGCCTCGGCCAAGGCCGTCGAAAAACACCGCCTGAAGATCGGGATCGACAAGACACAGGGCAGCCAGCGCCAATCCCGGCAAGCCATGCCTTAGAAACACCTGCCTGAACGTCGTCAGTCGGTCGCCCGTGAAATCCTTGTCCCGTTGCAGTCGCCGGTGACTGAGAGCCTTGGGAGGGGGGGCGTTGTCGATCATCGGCGTCTTCAACGCGCGTTCCTGGCGGACGTCAAACGCCGGCTGAAGTTAAACTTCACAGCCCTGAATCGAAAGCGCCCTGCCGTTGCCCGCTGGAAAGCGCACCGGCGACTAGGCGGCGTCAGGCCCATGGGGGTCCGGCGCAGGCGATCCGCGCATATGGCGGGTCATGAAAAGCGGGACGGAGCCCTTTTCCGTCATGGCCCAGTCAAGCGCCTGATCGTGGGGTTCGGCTGGCACTGCATCGAGCTGCTGGCCAGCAAAAGCCAACCCGCAGGTAAAAACGCGTCCGTGCTCTCTCAGTGCTGCAATGGCCCGATCATAGTGGCCCTTGCCATAACCGAGGCGGTGCCCTTCGAGATCAAAGGCAAGGAGTGGCATCAGCATCAATGTCGGTCTCACGAGGATTTCAGACGCACACGGCTGCTGGAGCCCGAAACGCGTGGTCTCGAGCACATTTCCCGGGGACCAGGCATGGAACGTCATCCCCACACCGTCATCGCCGATGCGGGGAAGGCAAAGCTGCGCACCCTCGCCATGGAGCCGTTTCATGAGCGCGCGAGCATCAACCTCGCTGCCAATCGGCCAATAGCCGGACACGACCGGGCCATATCGATCCAGAAGTTTGAGTGGGAACTTGCCAGCCAGCGTCTCGCCCGCGTCGGGGTCGCGAGCGCTCAGCTCGTCTCGCAGCACTTTCATTTCCTTGCGGAGCGCCCGTTTTTCATCGGCTGCGGCGTTGGGTTCGATGGTCGCCATGGGTACTCCACACGCGCCGACCGCTGCCGCGGGGCGATAAGTCTGAGGACCGCAGTCGCCGGTGGCTTTGTTTCACTCCCGTAGACCTAGCAAGCTAGGTGGGCACCGGGTGAGCCAGGACCACGATCCTGGCCAGAATGCCAGTTCCCTGACGGAAAGTAAGGTCCCCGGAGTTGATACTGCCTGCCGAGCGCCGCAGCCCTCAAGAACAGCCAAGATAGGCTAGAACGCGCCCTATTTGAAGCGTCTGGCCGTCAAATGGCGGTTAATTGAGATCAATGGCAAAAAGAAGCGTGCGTTGACGGTCGTTGAAATTGTCGTCGCTGAGGATGTAAAGCCGCCTTGGCGCGCCAGTTTCCGGATCGGTAGCCGCCGCGATGGCCTCGAAATTGTCGACCGGCCCTGAAGGATCGAGCGTCAACAATGGTGTGGCCGGTCCTGATGGCACCCCATCGGACAGCGCTGTAACGCTCACGGTGATATAGTTGCCGTCGCCGGGCCTGAAGTCCCGGTGAACCGTGTAAAGCCGGTCGCCGACCACATCGACCCCTGTCCCCGACTGT
>JBCBKE010000060.1:0-18685 GCA_038522375.1 Pseudomonadota bacterium | reverse complement strand
TCACGTTGGCACGTGCCGCCACATTGGCGTCGAACGCCTCGATCTCGTTATGCGCCGGCTTGCCGTGCAGATGCACTTCAAGCGTGTCGGGAAATGCCTCTGCTAGCGCACACAGGAGCTTGAAACTGCGATCGCAGCGGAGGATGCCGACCCACCCCAACCGTAGCGGACGATCTGTCCCAAAATCTTTCGGTTCGGGCCGGCTCCCATAGTCCATACCCTCTGACAGCCGGTTCTCCACCAGGATGGGCGTGTACAGCCCCCCATGGTGTCGCTCGAAGTAGTTTCGAAGAAACCCCGGCGAACTGACAACGAGGGCTTTTGCGCGCCTTAAAAGCGCCCGCTCGATCGCCCGTAGCGCCAATCCGATCGGATCAGTCCGCACCATCAGTCGATGGACATCCAGGCACTCATAGATCACCGGCGTGTCGAGACCGCGCTTGCGCTTGGCCAGGAAGGCGGCTGCCAGCATGTCGAGGTTGCGGGCATAGATAAGGTCGGCATCTGCGAGCGCCGGGTCCGCCGCAGCCAAAGCGGCACCCGTGAAGACCGACTTGATGCGCTGGACGAAGGCGCCGTCCCTGGTTTCGCCAAGATCCACCACATCCCATCCAGGCGATTGGGCGGGGCCTCGCCTGGCCATGTACCCCCGCACCGACAGACCGTCTGCCTGGAACGCCTCAATCCGGCGCCGGATCGCCGCATCAGCGACGTTGTGGCCGAAAAAGGCAATCGTGGTCATGGGTCCGGCTGGTCCTGTCGGCAGATCTCTCAGATCAGATGCCATGCCAGCAAGTTGCAAGCCAATCGAAAACGCGGCTTGCCCCGTCCCGGCGGACAGGAGCTTGCAAATCAGTCAGCCGGCGATGCCAAGGCGCGGCACGTCGGCAACAAACCAATCGCTGCACTGGGGCGAACCTGCGTCGCCCGGCGCCTGGTAGGACACACACAGGTATCGCGATGTCGAACCACTTTCGAAGGTCGGGCGTCCATGCCAGTCATACTGCCGTTCCGACCCGCTCCACAGGTTCATCATCAGGCGAGACGGGAGGTGTGGAATGCGCAGTCCAGTCGAGGCTTCCGTTGCCCGGAGCACATGCTGGTCACCCACATACCAATCGATCTGGTCGGGCATCCATTCGAACGTGTAGAGCTGGTAGTGATCGGCCGCATCATAGGGCAGGTCCACAAGATGGCCCTGCATGTTGCCCTCCTTTGAGTAGAAATTCAGCTGCACCATTGTCGTGTCGTAGCCCAGGAACTCAAAATCGATTTCGTTGTGGTGGTCGGTGGGGCGTTGGTGCTCATCGGTGTGGGTAAAGAAAGACGAGACGAGGCCGGAGCCGCGCGCGGCCCGCATGACCACTTCATATCGGCCATAGTGATATCGGTTTGTCCTGCTGATCTCCGCGCCGGTATAGGGCTGGAACTCTTTCGGCTCGCGGGTCAATTTCAGGACCATTTCGGACCCTGTCAGATCAATATGGTCTTTCGACCAGCCCGCTCTCTGTGTCTCCGAGCGATAAACGAAATCCGCCAGGTACCAAGCCTTCTCTTCAAGCGGCGCATCGAAACGCTGCATGAAGGACGGCGCGCCATCATAGGCAATGGCAGGCAGTGGTTCCGGTGGCGCAGGTTCGGCACCCTTCGCAGTTCGCGGTGTTTTTGCCGCCGCAGGGACAAAGAGGACATCTGCCTCGGCCGATCGCAGGAGGGACGGCTGAAACGCCGCCAGGGCGAAGACGCCAGCAACCGACAACAGGGCAAGGGTCAGGGCGAGTATCTTCATGCCAAGCCGTCCTCAGTCTCCGAAACTCTATCTAGCCAAGCGAAGACCAAGGGGAAAGGGCTTTCGGCTTCGGCGGGAGCACCATGGACGTTTGTTCAAGTCTGAGGCATTGGACTTGCTACACGCGTGTCACGTGATGTGGTGGTGCAAACCTCGGTTAGGGGGCGATCAAGGCGATGACAAGCATGAAAGCGAAACCGGATTTCGCTGTAATTGGAGCCATGCGGGCGGGTACGACCCAACTGTATGAGATGTTACGCATGGTTCCCGGCATCTGCGTGGCCGAAATGAAGGAAACCGATTATTTTTGCTCCAGCCAATCGGTCGCCAAGGGTGACGATTGGTATGCGCGTCAGTTCGTGGAAAAGGACAGTCTCTGGGGCGATATCTCTCCCAACTATGCAAAGACAGACGTCAATCCAGAAGCGCCGGACCTGCTCCACAGCGCTAATCCAGACATGAAGCTCTTCTTCCTGGCTCGGGATCCAGTCAGCCGGGCCGTGTCGCACTACAAGATGTCATACTATCTGGAAAAGGACCTCCCCGACCCCAAGCAACTTCTCTCCACCTGGGCGGGCCAGCATATTCTCCATGCCAGTCTCTACCACACATGCCTGGTGCCGTTTTGGGACCGTTTCGGTGACGAGGTCACCATCGTTGACTTCGACGCACTGATTTCCAAGCCGGAGCAGACCGTTGGCCATATCTGCCGTACGCTTGGGCTCGATCAGACCGTTGCACCGCTGGAAGCAGAACAGGCAGCCAATTCCTTCGAAGAACTCTCCCGGCGACCTGACTGGTGGAACGAGCTACGCGAAAGTGCTGTGGGCGAGCGCTTGCGCGGCAGTCTTCCTCGCCCATTGGTAAACATGGCGAAAAGGCACCTCGCCCTGTCGACGCCAAAACCGCCGCCGCCACCATTTCCAGAGGATGTCATCGAGGAGATGAAAGAGCGCCTGGCCCCCGATGCCGAGCGCTTTCGCGAAACGACCGGTCTTCCTTTCGACCAATGGTCAATCTGAGGACCTCATACGACGGCGGATCCGGCCGCCCGGGCAATAAGGACGAGGTCGAAGGGCAGAGCTGTCATCGTTCACTCTTTTGCGACCGAGACCGCAGCCCTCTCACCACCACGCCCGGCGGCCGATACGTCCTAAACGGCGCCTTCCGAATAGTACTTGCTATAGGCTTTGTAAGTCGCTCCGCCGTTCTCAAGCAGGCGTTTTTTCCTCAGGTCCACAAAGTTCAGGACCACCCCCGCCACGTTTGCGTGGAACTGGGTCAGGATACCCATCGTCTGTTTGAGGGCCGAACGGGTTGTCGCGCGCCACTTCGCAACGACAATGACCTGATCCACCTTCGACACGATCACCCGGCTTTCAGCCATCAGCAATAGCGGTCCGGTATCGATCACGATCAGGTCATAGTGCTCTTCAAGTCGCTGGAGCAAAGCATCGAAAGAGCGTGAGCCGAAAACGTCACGGGGCGTGTTCCGCTGATTGCTGAGCGGAAGGATATCAAGCCCCGAGGCCTCATCGGTCAGCAGCGCCTGTTCGAGCGCGACTTCCCCGAACAGGTGTTCAATCAGTCCGACGTCCGGTTCAACACCGGTCGCCTCGGTCAACTGGCGGCGCCTGAAATCACCATCAATCACAAGCGTGCGTGAACCGGAAACAGCCGACATCCGCCCGAGGGCATAGGTCGTCATGGTCTTGCCCTCGTTCGGCAGGGACGAGCAGACCGCCACGGTCTTCGCGGGATTGTCGAGATCGGCAAAAATGATCGAGGCCCGCAGGTTCCGAATGCTCTCGGAAAATGCTGACAACGGATTCTCGATCGCATAGTCGGCAGGACTCTTCGCCTTCTTCCCGAAACCGCGAAGGCCCGTCAGGAGGGGGATGGACCCTAGCGCGGGAACATTGAGCCGGCGTTCGATCTCCTCACCTGAACTGAAGTGATTTTCGCCAAGCTCCGCCAGGAAGATCAGGCCACCAGCCACGACAAGGCCCATGAAAACACCCAGCGCGAGGTTTATATTCGTGCGCGGTGAGCTTGGCCGTGCGGGAGTCTTGGCTGCTGTGAGCACCCTTGCATCCGCTTGCACAAGGTCGCTCTCTTCGGTTGTCTGCTTGAATTGCTCAAGGAAATTCTCGTAGAGCGCTCGGCTGGCCTCGGCCTCTCGCTCAAGCTCTCGTAGCCGGACCTCGGCGCGGTTATTGGTTGCCAAACGGCCGCGGGCGTCGCCAATGCTCTGATCAATCGACTCCAGTCCGCCTCGCGCAATCCGGAGCTCACTTTCCAGGTTGGAAACAATACGATCAACCTCGGCGGCAATCTGCTGGGATATATCCGCCGCCTGGGCATTCACCGCGAGCACGTCCGGGTGCCGGGGGCCTCGCGTTGTTAGCAAGTCAGCCCTCTGGCGCTGCACTTCGGCCTGTTGCGCGCGGAGGTTGCTGATCACGGGCGAAGACAGGACTTCGGCAATAGCGTCAGCACCGCCACCCCGGTTCATGATGCTTCGCACATTGTCCAGACGTTCACGGGCCTCACTCACCTCCGCAGCCCGGAGTGAGCGTTGGGCAGTGAGGTCAGATATCTGCTGCTGTGTCAGCGTCGCGCCCTGGGAACTCAAAAGATCATTGTCGGCGCGATAAATCTCGACCGCGCTCTCCTTGGCATTCACTTCGTCCCGGAGGCTCGATAACCGGTCAGCCAACCATTCATTGGCCCGGCGAGTGGCTTCGAGTTTTGCCTCCAATTGTTCCACCAGATACTGGTCGGCCACCGAATTCGCGATATCGGCAGCCAGCTTTGGCGTTTCACTTTCGGCTGTAATATCAATCACGTAAGTCGGCCCAAGACGGGCAACGCTAATCGATTGCCCCAACTTGAAGGTTGCATAGCGCAGAAGTCCCTCCTGACGCTCCTCCTCCGTCGGTTGAACGGCCGGTCCTTCATTGCGGTTGAACAGCGACGTGACCTGATCACTGACGGTGCTCAAAAGGGATGGATCCTGCAGCCGCCAGTTGAACTCCGGATACTCTGAAAGCCCCAGTCGCGGCACCACTTTTTGAAGCAGCGTTTCAGACTTCATGATCTCCAGTTCGGTATCGATCGCCGCCGTGTTGGGCGCCAAGCCCATGAGGTCGCTCCCGAAGTCGAACACGTCCTGCTGGGTATCCAGCACCAACCGGGTTGTTGCCGTGTACATGGGCGTTTGCTGGAACGTGTAGATCGCCACGGCCAGGAAGGTCAGCACTGCGCTCATCAATCCCAGCCAGAACCGGCGCCGGACCGTTCTGAGCAGAGCCTTCACATCGACGAGATTGTCGTCGGCATGAATATCCATCGCCATCGGCTTTGGGGCCACTGCGGAGGGAATTGTAAAAGCGCTCTGCTTATTCACGGGGAATTACTCCTCAGGGCTATACTGGCCCGACAAGCCCTTACGGCTAGGCGAAAACACGAAGGGTCAGGGTAAAGCGATTGCGGGTGAACTCCACCGGGTCGAGATTGGATGAGCGGTCGAACAGGTTATAGCCCGCATCGAGGTGGAACCGCTTGTTCAATTTGTAGGTCGCACCAAAGCCGGCCTGAATTGTGTCGTCCTCACGGATGCTGCCATCGTCGAGCTGAAGATCGTCGAATTGCCGGTTCTGGATTTCGCCGCGGGCAAAAAGCAGGATATTCCGCTGAAGTTCATGGTCAACGCGTACCCCGAAGTCGGTTTCCAGCGCGCCCCCCGTACCGGTCAGGCCCACGTCGATGGTCCGGCGACCCGAGGCAAAGGTGACCGTGGTCAAACGGCTGGGGAACCAACTCAGTGTCGCATCAAGTGACAGCCCATCGAAATCGGCGAAGGCCGGATCGTCGCGCGTCTCCTCCAGGTAACCCACGGCGATATCACCGCGCAACAGCAATGGCAGCTCGAAGTCAGCCCCAACCTCCGCTCGGTACCCTTCTGAATCGCGACTGGCACCCCGTTCCATACCGAGCGTCTCATCGAACAGGATATTCAACGAGTCGAAGCTCCGCTCGAACACTTCGGCCTGGGTATAGAGCGCGATATCCGGCGAAATCGCATATGCAGCCTGACCGCCAAACCGCGTCACCGTATTCGCCCGGAAAGACTGATCCCCCCCATCGGGATCCTCCAGCGCGGCTTCAGGGGTCAGGACAGCATCGTCGAAGTCCGTGTTGTCGACGTTGCCGTAACCGCGCAGCCGGATCCGGTCTCGCACATAATTCGCCTGCACGCTCGCGCCGGCCCGCGTGAACTCGACCGGTTCCGCAAAGGTCGCAGCGACGGCCTCCGACGTCCGCGGATCAGCCGACGACACCGCGAACACGCTGCCATCGAAGGTGAAGTCGTTTGTAACGTCCAGACGACCCCGGAGAATACCATTGATTGTGGTGACTGATTCATCCGAAAAATCAATGTATTGCCGATGCTGAACGCCGACATCGGCGCCAATCTCATGGCGTCCCCAGTCCGACGTCGTCGACACCGCCGCGCCAAGGATACTAACGATATCCTCTCGCTCGTTGTCCGGCTCGGCAAAGACGTTGTCGCTGTATTGGAGACCGGCAGAGAGCACCGGAGACGCCACGAACGAGCCGACGCGGATAGGTTCCTGGTCAAAGTCCGGTTGGAACCGGTCGGTAACAGCCTGGTAGCGGTCGCGGGTGAAATAGTCCTGGCCAAAAGCGTCCGGCGAGATAGCGGACGCCGCAATGGCCATGAGGCCAGCGGTCTTCAACAACGTCATTTCGGGGTCCCTCCTGCGCAGGTAAGCGGCGAAAGCGCTGCGCGCCCGGCTCTCCACCCACCTTCAAAATACGTGCCACCGACCATGGCTCACGTCCCCTTACGCTACGCCTCTTTTAGGCGCTGTTGAGTGGGGGTCTGTCAAGGCAACCTGGCCAGTTCGCACTGTTCAAACACTGTGACTTCCCCGTCGAACAAGGCGTTCATTTCCAACGTTGAGTACACCGGGATCGGTCACAACACCAGAAGTATCGCTGCAGTGCAGCAATAGCGGGCACCCCGCTACGGTTCCACTTCCGATTCGGAACTATTCCACGAAATTACTCTTGAGATGTTAAAGTCGTGGGCAGGCTCCCCAATTGCCTGGAACAACCGTCCGTAGTCGAGAAATCTGCCGGCGGAGAATAGGGCGTTCATGGCCGGACCTCCGCCAAGCTCGGGCTTCACAGCCCGTCCATTCTAGCGGACGATCATTTCGTACTGGATACTGAAGCTGGGTCTGTCGCTTCCCTGAACACCGTTCATGCGCCCCTTCGGCAACAGTCGGATGTGGGTGACCAACTGGTCAGTGCCGTTTCCGCCTACCACCGGCGTATACGCGTAGTTGGTGCCGTCTGTTGAAAACAGCACGTCATCGGATGCGTCTGCATAACCGCCCCAATCCAGGGTCATGCCACTGGCGACAACACCGTCATCAAGCGTAAACGCGCCAGCGCCGTCGACCACCAAGGCTGCGTCCGGCGGGAGCGTATCGACAAGGTCGATTGTGTCCGCATCAATTGCAATTCCCCGGTTCTCGACCGTGATCGAATAGGAGACGCGGGTGCCCGGGACAGCAAAAGGATCGCTGGAGCCCAACGGATCGGACAGGAAGGCATAGGATTTGTCGGCTGTCAGATCGATCGTACAACTCGCGGTGTTGGTGGAGGTAATGGTGACCTCGGGCGATATGCACTGGGAACCGCGCAGGCGGAAGTTGGTTGAACTGAGGTCCTGGAACGATCCACCTGGCGCCTGGGCCTGGAAGCCAACGGCACCATCGCAACAGCCTTCAAAACCCAGGGCTTCGAATCTGTGCCAGCCCTCACCGAGATCGATTGACCCAGACAGGGTTTCGGACGTGTTGGCATAATTGTTTGCCCACCAGAGGTCATCGTTCCAGTCTTCTTCAAGGGCTGTTTCACCAACATAAAGATGCCCGCCATGGCCGAAGTCGGCACCATAGCGAAACGACCATGTGCCGGCAGTTGCTGGCGTCACCTCCAGCATGGCACTGACACACCACCCGAAATTTCCGTTTGACCCTCCCAATGCGCCATTGTTCAGTCCGCTCACGGTGGTTCGGATCTGGTCATAGACATCAACCGTGGCAGCGTTGAATGCGGCCAACGCGCCCGCCGCATCGGTGGGGTCGGCGGTGCTGACGCGGCTGCGCAAGCGTACTCCATCGGTCGGAAACACAGCCTGAGGATCACTGGCTGGCCCGACAGTCGTGTTGCCGAAGAGGATCTCCGCCGTGAAGGACGCGTTGGGGGCGATGGCGGGTGGACGAATGAAGATCGTCGCGGTGCCGGCCAAAGGGTCCCAGGCGGTGACGGCATGGGTGACGGGCGTCGTGGTGCCGCCGATGTAAACGCGAACATCATCGCCCGCTGGCGTCATGACATAACCGGTGGGGAAATCGCCGGATGCAAGGTCGATCCGCGCCTCCTGGGCAAAGCCGGATGGGCCCGCCTGAACATCCACGGTAATCGAGTATCCCCAGTCGCAATCGGGCGCCGCGCTCGCCTGCGACGGACCAAGCGACAGGCAGGCTCCCGCCACGGCAGTGCAGATGATGGCCGGCATCCAACCCATAGGGCCAGTCTACACCGGGCAATGAAAATACCGCTAACGCGCTGCGATGTGGATGGGATGACCGAGCGCTGCAAGCGCGGCTTCGGCGGTGGTTTCGGTGAGGGTGGGGTGGACGTGGATCGTGCCGGCAATGTCTTCAAGAACAGCGCCCATTTCGATCGCCAGGGCAAACTCACCTGATAACTCGGCCACGTGGGCACCGGCGGCCTGGAGGCCAACCACCACATGGTCGCTTTCCCGCGCAACGATGCGGACAAAGCCCTTGGTTTCGCCAGCATCCATGGCCAGTGCGCGGCCCGAAGCGGCCATGGGGAACTTGCCTAAGATAACCGGCATGCCTTCGGCTTTCGCTTGGTCCGGCGTAAGGCCCACACTGACAATCTCAGGCTCGGTGAAACAGACTGCGGCTATCGCCCGGGGATCGAACCGCCGCCTGTGACCGGCGATGATCTCGGCGGCGCATTCGCCCATGGCAGTTGCCCGATGGGCCAGCATCGGTTCACCCGTGACATCGCCGATGGCGTAAACGCCGCGCATGGCCGTTTCGCAGCGGTCATCGACCCTGATGAATGGACCCGCCATATCAACGCCCATGGTTTCAAGCCCCCAGCCCGCTGTCCGCGGGCGGCGGCCAACGGCCACCAGGATCCTGTCTGCGCGAACGGTCTTGGCCTTGCCGGCAGCATCTTCGAACTTGAGGATCGTCTTGCCCTTCGACAGCCCCTTGCCCGTCGCTTTTGCGCCCAGGTGCACATCCACATCCCGGGCCTTCAGCCAGGCGGAAACCGGTCGGGTCAGTTCCGCATCATAGCTCGGCAGAATACGGTCCCCTGCTTCGACAAACGTGACCTTCGCGCCGAGTTTCGCGAACGCGATGCCCAGCTCAAGGCCAATGTAGCCGGCTCCCACCACAGCAAGGGTCTCGGGGATCTCTGCAAGGTCCAACGCCCCGGTGGAACTGATCACGGTATCGCCGTCAAATGGCAGGAAGGGTAACTCGGTCTCCGCTGACCCGTTCGCGAGGATCACGGTATCGGCCGTTATCGTCACAGAGCCATCACTGGTTTCGACCGTGCAGGTCTTGGCATTGCTGAACGTGGCCCATCCGGCGATGTGGCGGACGTTCGCTGCCTTCAGCAGACCTGAAACACCCCCAGACAAGCGATCGACAATCCCGTCCTTCCACGCCCGGAGGCCGGACATATCGACGGTCGGCGCAGAGGCAAGGGTAATCCCCATCGCCCCCGCACCCCCATCGGCGTGGTGGGCCATCTCATCAACCCTCGACGCGGCATGGATGACGGCCTTGGACGGAATACAGCCTCGGATCAGGCAGGTCCCGCCGAGCCGGTCAGCCTCGACGAGAATGGTATCCAGGCCGAGTTGCCCGGCACGAATCGCCGCCGGGTATCCGCCGGGGCCACCGCCAACGACAACGGTATGGCAAGTCAGGTTATCCATTGGGCAGCCTCACATGAACAGCCGGGCCGGGCTTTCAAGCAGCGCCCTGATGGCCTGGACCAGCTTGGCGGCCTCATAGCCATCAACGATCCGGTGATCAAAGCTCGAGCTCAAATTCATGAACAGTCTCGGCACGACCCGCCCGGCGCCATCGAACACGGGCCGCTCCTGTATCTTGTTGACACCGATAATGGCTGTTTCCGGCACGTTGATCAGGGGTGTGGTCACGACCCCGCCAATGGCGCCGAGCGATGTGATCGTGATGGACGATCCAGACAGTTCCTCCCGGCTCGCCGTGCCGTCCCGGGCGACCGCCGACAGCCGGCCGATCTCGGCCGCAATCTGCCAGACATCCATCGTTTCCGCATGGCGCAGGACCGGCACGACAAGCCCACGGTCTGTCGCAGTGGCAATACCGATATGGGCGGCATCGAACCTGGTCAGCGTGCCGGCGTCGGCATCGTAATGGGCATTCGCCTGGGGCACCGCCGGCAGCGTCTTCACCAGCGCCGTCGCAAGGAAAGGCAGAAGCGTGAGCTTCGGCTGGCCCTCGGCCCGGTCACCGTTCAGCGATTTGCGAAGCGCCTCGACTTCGGTGACGTCGATCTCCTCGACATAGGTGATCATCGGAACCGACCAGGCCGCTTCCATGTTCTGCGCGATCTTGCGCCGGAGGCCGATGACCTTTTCTTCGGCAACCCCCTGGCGGGGCTGCACGGCACCCCTGGTGATCGATGCGGCTTGGGACCTGGAGACGATCCGCCCCCCGGCGGCGACGAAATCGTCGAGATCTTCTCGCGTGACCCGGCCAGCCGGTCCGGTTCCGGGAACCGCGGTGAGATCGATGTCCATTTCAAACGCCCGGGCCCGCACGGCAGGGCTTGCGAGCGGCTTGCCACCTGCTGGCTGGGCAGGCAATTGTCTGATGTCGGGTCTGGGTTTGACGGGTTCCGAAGCAGGCTCCGGTTTCGCAGCAGCAGCAACAACCTGTTCGGGACCGGGCGCCTCGACCTGCGGTTTATCAGCCCCGCTGCCGTCAGCGCTGATCTCGATAATCGCCGTACCGACAGCCACCACGTCACCAGGCGCCCCATGGAGCGCCACGATTGTGCCACCCACCGGCGCGGGAATTTCCACGGTGGCCTTGTCGGTCATGACATCGACCAGGTCTTCGTCTTCCTCGACCGTGTCACCAACAGCCACGTGCCAGGACACGATTTCGGCTTCAACAACGCCCTCACCCACATCGGGCATCTTGATCGTGTGGGTTGCCATGCCCCCTACCCTTCCATGACCTTGCGGAGCGCACGCGCCACGCGTTCCTGGCCCGGAAAGTAACTCCACTCGTGGGAGTGAGGATAGGGCGTGTCCCACCCGGTGACGCGAATGATCGGTGCTTCGAGGGCGTAGAAACAGTCTTCCTGGATCTGGGCGATCATCTCGGCGCCGAAGCCCGACGTTCGCGGCGCTTCGTGCAGCACGACACAGCGCCCCGTCTTGTTCACCGATGCCGCAACCGTGTCGATGTCATAGGGTAGTAGGGTCCTGAGATCGATAATCTCGGCATCGACACCGGCAACCTCGGCGGCGGCCTGGGCGACGTGGACCATGGTTCCGTAGGCAATGACCGTGCAATCGGATCCTGGACGGACAATGTCTGCCACGCCGAGGGGGACCGTATACGACTTCTCCGGCACCTCGCCCTTCGGATGGGCATTCCAGGCGGCCTGTGGCTTGTTGGGGTCACCATCAAAGGCACCATTGTAGAGCCGCTTGGGCTCGAAGAAGATCACCGGGTCATCACTCGCAACGGCCGACAGCAACATGCCCTTGGCGTCGTAGGGGTTTGACGGCATGGCGACCACGACGCCGGGAATATGGGTGAAGAACGCCTCGGGACTCATCGAATGGGTCTGGCCGCCATAGATGCCGCCGCCGCAGGGCGTACGGATGACAACGGGTGCGGTGTACTGGCCAGCGGAGCGGTAGCGGATACGGCTCAGCTCGGAGATGATCTGGTCAAACCCCGGAAATATATAGTCGGCGAACTGGATTTCCGCGATGGGCCGCATGCCGTTCACAGCCATCCCCATGGCCATGGCAATGATGGCCCCCTCGTTGATGGGCGCATCGAAAACCCGCGTTTCACCGTGCTTTTCCTGCAAGCCCTTGGTGACGCCAAAGACGCCGCCGAAATATCCGACATCCTCGCCGAATGCGAGCACCGTTGGATCTTGCGCAAGCGCTGTATCAAGCGCGCCGTTGAGCGCCTGGATCATTGTCTGGGCTGGCATTGCGACTAGAACCCGAGTTCCTGTCTTTGCCGGCGCAAATGCCAGGGCTGGCTGGCGTAGACACCCTCGAACATCGTCTGGACCGGCGCATGGGGCCCTTCTTCAAGGGTGCCGAAGCTGACGGCCTCTTTCCATGCCGCACTGACACGGGATTTGCAGTCTGCCGCGTAGGCCTCGTGCTGGTCGTCAGACCACTCGCCCAGCGTCACGAGGTGGGCCTTCAACCGCTCCACCGGGTCACCAAGGGGCCAGGCTTTCCACTCGTCCTTGGGGCGGTATTTCGATGGGTCGTCAGAGGTCGAGTGCGCCTCGCCACGATAGGTGTAAAGCTCGATCAGGGTAGCACCCCCGCCATTACGCGCCCGCTCGGCGGCCCACTGGGTTGCCGCATGGACGGCGAGAAAATCGTTGCCATCGACCCGCAGGCCGGGAATGCCATAGCCGATCGCCTTGGACGCAAATGTCTCGGCCTTCCCGCCGGAGATCGAGTTGTGCATGGAGATGGCCCACTGGTTGTTGACCACATTCAGGATCGTCGGCGCATTGTAGGTTGAGGCGAGAGTCAGCGCGGCGTGGAAATCACCTTCCGCTGTCGTTCCATCGCCGATCCAGGACGACGCGATCGCACGCTCACCCTTGAGCGCGGACGCCATTGACCAGCCAACGGCCTGGGGGAATTGCGTGCCTAGGTTCCCGGACACGGAGAACCAGTTCAAGGCCTTGTTGGCGTAGTGAACCGGTAGCTGTCGGCCGAGCAGGTTATCCCGGCTGTTTCCGATGCAATGGCACATCATGTCGACGATATCGGCACCGCGCGTAAAATACGCTGCCTGCTGGCGATAGGACGGAAACAGCATGTCCCCCGCATCGAGCGCCATGGCACCAGCGGTTGCGACCGCTTCTTCACCGAGACACTTCATGTAGAAACTGAGGCGCTTCGTGCGCTGCATTTTCAGCATGCGCTCGTCATAGGCGCGGGTCAGCATCATCGTCTCGAGGCCGGCGCGGAGGGTGTCCGCGTCGAGACGAGGGTCCCACTCACCCACGGCCTGGCCATCGTCATCCAGCACGCGGATCAGGTCGAAAGGCAGGTCGCGAAGGCCAGCAGCATCGGCCAGCACATGGGGCCGCGCGACCTCTCCGGCAGGCGGGACCTCGATATGGCTGAAGTCAGGAGCTTCGCCAGGGCGGGCGTCGGGGTGCGGAACCTGAATGGGTTTTGCGGGGTCGGCCATGGCTGTCTCCTCAAACGCTTGGGCGCTCTTATTATTGCTCTCTTATCTCATATTTCCGCACCCCCTTTCAAGAACCCGTCCAAAAAAGACCAAACTATCCTGTCTATGGTCTTTCGTGGGTAATTTTTGCTACATGTTGCTGATTTGAGTCTGCTTGAGCGCAACTCATGCCGTGATCAGCGTTTCAAGTGGTAGAAACCGGCCCTTGTTAGGGTCGTCACGCAACGATGTTGCGTGCTTTACAATCTGCCCATTCAGTTGATCCGCCCGCGAAAGGTGACCGAAAACGAAGCATTCGGTTCCAGTGATCCCGAGAGCAGCAATCCGTCCGGCGAAAAGCAGACGTGGCGGACCTGTGGAACGTAGCCGGCTGGAACGGTATCCTGGCAATCCGCCATCGATGTCGGCGCCGCAAGGGCTGTCGAAAACCCCAGGTCCTGGGTATTGTCGAAGGTCAGCCCCGAGGCATTTGCGGTGAATGAAATCGGCCCGGTTTCCGGACCGGCATCATCAAGATCGGCATTGTAGAAGGTGACCTCATCGGGAAGCGTATCGACGAGGAACAGCGAATCCTCATCCACGGGGGCATCCCCGAGGTTCTGGATGGTGATCGTGTAGAGCACATCGCTCCCGGGGACAGCGAAGGCACCTGGCCCCGCGCCGTAGAGGGTCATGGTCTTGCTGGCGACGAGACTGGCTGTCTGGTTGTTCCTGAAGACGCCATAATAGACCTCTTCGTTGATGTGCGAGCGGGTGGTATCGCCCGCAACGGTCTCCTCGTCGATGACGAGGTTGATCCGGTTGTTCGGGAGCGGATCGTTGCCATAAAGGACCGCCCAGCCGCCATTGCCGCCATTCTCTGCCGCCATCGTTGCGACGCCGGTCTCGAAATTGCCGCTGACCGTATACTGGTAGGGCGGTGAGTTCCTCACGCCTGCCACGGAGTTACCGCCCCGGGCGAAGGCGTAATCAACGCCATTTACCGTCCCGGTGCCCGGTTCTGTCACGATGAAGCCAAGCGTTTCGTCCTGGCGTGTGCTGTTGATCATGCCGATATGCTTGGTCACACAGATGTTGCTGGTATTGGCGGGGGTTCCCCGATTGCTGCAATTGTTCGACGTGAACACACTGGCCCGGTTGTCATTGAAGCTCATCACCTGGCCGAGGATCACGAGGCTAGCATGGCCACCTGTCACCTGACTGGTCACATTGGTATAGTTGGCGCTGCCCCAGCCCACGGCATTGCCCGCTGTCACGGTAGACAGCACCGTGCGGGCCTCGACCACCCGTCCATCACCGAGCGTGTTGATGCCCTCATCGGCGATCAGGCAGTGGACCGTCGAGGCGGTGAAGGCGCTCGAGTCTTCAAACCGCTGGGCGCGGACCTCGAAACTGTCTGGCAGCGGATTGCGAATGCGAACGGTCGCTTCGCGATTGGCGCTGGTGGTGAGGTTGTAGGTGCACACCACCACGGGCGACGTGTACGTGTTGACGAGGTTGACGGTTTGCCAGCCTGCACCGACATTCTCCACGCGAACTGCTTCGACATCCAGCGACAGCGCCTGGGCGCTCGCGGAACTGGCAAGTGCCAGGGCGATTCCCAGAAGACCAGACAGAATCAAGACGGTGCGAGACATGCCGCAATCATTGCCATGACCGCTTAACGGTTCCCCAATGCCCCCAACAGGGCGCAGGTCTCGACGGGCTGATCCTCACCCAGCACCCCCGCCCGGCCCGCGCCATGGCGCGTCCGGCAGCTCCGGTCATGGCTGTCGCCGGAGGGCGGCGTCAGCGACCGGCAGAAATGACGTCAGGCGTGCCCGGTTGTCAGGGCCCGGTAATTCAGCAGGACGCGGAGCGGACGCCCGGAGGTTGGCCGTGGCAGGGGCGTATGAACGCCCGACCGCCGCCGGCCGTTTGACTCACGACCCACTGCAAAGGCACGTCGCCCCGTGCCGCAAGCGGGATTTTGTTCACCACCAACCCATGGATCGGTTGAAGTTCCTTTGGGTTTCACGCCGGTCGCGGTTGGACGGGCGCGCTCTGCCAAGGGCAAGGCGGACCGCGCTGACCGTATGAGACGGGTGAGGAAACACAGGAGGAACCGCAGAAGATCCATGGCTCGAACGATAGCACGGGTTATCGGGGGGAGGATCGGGAGCGGACGTTTTTGTTCAGGCGTTTGTTTTTGTGAGATTTTCCTTGATCCGGGTGCGGGATAGCAGGGCGGAATGCAATCCCGCCCTACGGCGCCGGTTCGATCAGGTCCCATGTGTTGCCCCAGGGGTCGGTGAAGACGGCGACCGTGCCATAGGGCTCGTGGCGGGGGGCTTCGAGGAACCGGACGCCGGCTTCGGTCATGCTTGCATGGGCGGCGGCGAAATCATCGGTGTGAAGGAAGAAGCCGACGCGGCCACCGGTCTGGTTGCCGATGGCAGCGCGTTCGGTGTCGTTTTTCGGCTGGGCGAGGAGCAGCGCGGTCTGGGCGCCGGCCTGTTGCATTGGCGGCGCGACGCGGACCCAGCGCTTGGTGTCGGAGACCTTGGAGTCTTCGAGGAGGTCGAAGCCGAGCGCGTTGGTGAAGAAGTCGATGGCCTCGTCATAGGTGGGGACGAGGACGGTGATGAGAGCGAGGTGCATGGGGCTGTCTATAGGTGGACAGAGGCGGAACCGAAATCCACGCGCGGGAGCCTCTATCGGTTTTGGCTAGATTTGATATCCTCTACTCATGGCAGACACGACCCGGCCCGACGACAACCTTGATGTTTTTCTCTTCGCTGAACGACCAGAAGGCGAGGCAATTGATGCCGCGCATCGCGACTGGATGAACGCACAAACGCAAGCGACGCTTGATAGGATCGAGGCTGGCGAGATGACGTTCAAGACGCTGGAGGAGATCCGCGCCAAATTCGGCCTCGATGCACGTTAGGTTCACGGCGGACGCCGAGGCTGACCTCGATGATTTGCAAGCGTTTCTGGAGCCGCGCAATGCCCAGGGCTATCTGCGTGTCTTCACGGCTATTCTTGCAATGGCGGACCCCAGATCGGCGCCTTTCCGCTTCTCGGACGCCCGGCGGCGTGGCTGGAACCCGGGAAATCAATGTTCCGGCAACCCCCTACAAGCTGATCTATCGGATCGCGGACGAATATCATGTCGATATTCTTCGCGTTTATCACATGTCGCGGCGGTGGCCGCCGGAAGTGGGCTCATAGGATGGATTTCGCTGCGCCTCTATCCACCCTACGACGCTCGCCTTGACCGAATGAGGATGCCTGCCCACGCGACCAGGCCGATGAGATTGAAAGCATAGGGCGCTGGCGTACCCCAGAGCGGGGCACCGCCAAGCAGCGCTGTACCGAGGCCGAGCAAACCGATGCCCGAGACGATTGTTGCTGCAACGATGGCTACGCCTAGCTGGCCCGTGTTTCGCGCGGCAAGGGCGAAGGCAATGGCACAGATTGGCAGCACCACTGTTCCGTCGTGCCATGTGAAGTAGGCAAGCTACACCGCATTCTCCGGCAGGTCCTGCGACGAGAACAAGGCATCGACGACCACGGGCCCGCCCAGGAAAACATGGGCGAGTGTGATCAGGATCGTGAGGATGGCCGCCAGCCAGAGACAGACGCTCCCCATCCCCTACTCCGCCGCGACGGCGATTTCGAAGGGGTCGTAGTTGAGGATGGGGGCGAGCCAGCGTTCGGCAGTGCGGAGATCCCAGCCTTTGCGGGCGGCATAGTCGGCGACCTGGTCGCGTTCGATGCGGCCGACAGCGAAATAGGCGGCGTCCGGGTGGCTGAAGTAAAGCCCTGAGACTGACGGGGCCGGATCCATGGCGAAGCTGGAGGTGAGGGAAACACCGATGCGGGCTTCGGCCTCCAGCAGTTTGAACATGAGCGCTTTTTCGGTGTGGTCGGGCTGGGCCGGATAGCCGGGCGCAGGGCGGATGCCGCGGTATTTCTCCTTGATCAGGGCCAGGTTGTCCAAATCCTCATCGGGCGCGTAGGGCCAGAGTTCGCGGCGGACCTTGGCGTGCATCATCTCGGCCATGGCTTCGGCGAAGCGGTCCGCAAGCGCCTTGACCATGATGGCCTGGTAGTCGTCGCCGGCCGCTTCGAAGTCCTTTGCCAGGGCGTCGGCTTCGGGGCCGGCAGTGACGCAGAAGGCGCCGATATGGTCGACGCTTTCTCCATCATTTGCGGGCCGGATGAAGTCCGACAGGGCGAAGTTGGCGCGCGTATTGTCCTTCACCATTTGCTGGCGGAGGGTGTGGAGCGTGTCGCCGGTCTCGAGCTTGATGTCGTCGCCGGCGCGCTGGGCGCCCCAGAAGCCGATGACGGCCTTGGGCCTAAACCATTGCTCGCCGATGACGCGCTGGAGCATGGCCTGGGTCTCGTTCCAGAGATCGGTGGCCGCTTCGCCGACGACCGCGTCGTCGAGGATCTGGGGGTAGCGGCCGGCCAGGTCCCAGCTGGCGAAATAGGGCGTCCAGTCGATGTAGCGGGTGATCTCGGCGAGGTCGAAATCCTCGAAGGTGCGCACGCCGGTGAATGTGGGGGCCGGGGTGTGCTCGGCCGTGCCGGGGTCGAAGGCGCGCTGGCGAGCGATGTCGATGGGAAGACGCGGCTTGGGCGGGCCGCCCTCTCGGGCCTCGCGCATGCGTTGGTAGCGGGCCTGGGTGGTCTCCCAGAGTTTGCCGCGTTCATCCTCGTTCATCAGCGCGCTGACGACGCCGACGGCGCGGGAGGCATCGGTGACGTGGATGACGGGGCCATGCCTGTAGGCTGGCTCGATCTTGACGGCGGTGTGGGCGGGACTGGTGGTGGCGCCGCCGATGAGGAGCGGTTTGTTGAGGCCGAGGCGCTGCATCTCTGCGGCCATGAACACCATCTCATCGAGGCTCGGCGTGATCAGGCCGGAGAGGCCGATCATGTCCACGCCGTGCTTTTCAGCTTCGGCGAGGATGGTTTCGGCGGGCACCATGACGCCCAGGTCGATGATATCGTAGCCGTTACAGGCGAGCACCACGCCGACAATGTTCTTGCCGATATCGTGGACATCGCCCTTCACGGTGGCGAGCAGGACCTTGCCATTGGACTTTCCGACGAGGCCCATCTCCTGTTTTTCCTTCTCCATGAAGGGTTCGAGGTGGGCGACGGCGGCTTTCATCACGCGGGCTGATTTCACCACCTGGGGCAGGAACATCTTGCCGGATCCGAACAGGTCTCCGACGATGTTCATGCCGTCCATGAGGGGGCCCTCGATCACGTGGAGGGGGCG
>JBCBKE010000059.1:0-18789 GCA_038522375.1 Pseudomonadota bacterium | reverse complement strand
GATCTTCTGCAACTGCTCGCGGGGTGTGATCAGTTCTTCCTTCCGGGTACCGGACTTCATGATATCCATGGCCGGGAATGTGCGCTTGTCCGCAACTTTCCGATCCAGGACAATTTCGCAGTTACCGGTGCCTTTGAATTCCTCGAAGATGACTTCATCCATACGCGATCCGGTATCAATCAGCGCCGTCGATATGATCGTCAGTGAACCGCCTTCTTCCAGGTTTCGAGCGGCACCGAAGAACCGTTTCGGCCGCTGTAGCGCGTTTGCATCGACGCCGCCGGTCAACACCTTTCCCGAAGACGGAACAACCGTGTTGTAGGCGCGTCCAAGCCGGGTAATCGAGTCCAGGAGAATAACAACATCCCGGCCATGCTCAGCCAGGCGTTTCGCCTTTTCGATGACCATTTCCGCGACCTGGACGTGACGGGTCGCCGGCTCATCGAAGGTGGATGAAATGACCTCACCCTTCACAGTCCGCTTCATGTCCGTGACTTCTTCAGGACGTTCGTCAATCAACAAGACGATAAGGTAGCAATTCGGTTCGTTCTCTTCGATCGATGAGGCAATATTCTGAAGCAGAACCGTCTTCCCCGTGCGCGGCGGAGCAACAATCAGTGCGCGTTGTCCCTTGCCGATCGGCGCAACGATATCGATCACGCGCCCCGACCGGTCTTTCTTTGTCGGGTCCTGGCTTTCCATCTGGAGCCGCTCTTCAGGATAAAGCGGTGTGAGATTATCAAAGTGGACCTTCTGCTTGGCCCGCTCCGGTTCCTGGAAGTTGATCAGGGTCACATCCGTGAGCGCGAAGTAACGCTCGCTTTCGCGGGGCTCCTTGATAGGACCCTCGACCGTGTCACCGGTCCGAAGGCCTGCCCGTTTGAGCACATTCGGACTGACATAGATATCATCAGGGCCCGGAAGATAGTTGGCCTCTGGTGACCGAAGAAAACCAAATCCGTCCGGCAAGACCTCGAGCACGCCCTCTCCGATGATCTCCACATCCTGATCTGCAAGTTCCTTGAGGATCGCGAACAGCATGTCCTGTATCCGCAGGGACGATGCGTTTTCAATATCGAGCTCCTCGGCATAGGCGAGAAGTTCTGTCGGGCTTTTCGCCTTCAGCTCGTGGAGGGTCACCCGAGCGACGGAATCAATAGATGTATCTGGCATTTTCTTCGAAAGTGGGGTGGGCGCGAACGGGGGCCTCACCTGCAAAAAGCGGACGCTTGCAAGGGTGATAGGCTTAAAGTCGCCGTTTCGTCAAGCCACGCTTTTGTAACGCCGGCTTGAAGCGTATCAAAAAGGCTTGGTGACGGCGAGAACGACTATGACGATCATGAGGAGGAACGGGATCTCATTGATCAGCCGCAAGGTCGCTGCAGAGAGATCAGGCGTGCCGTTATCTACCTTGCGGCCCATGGCCACAAACCACCCATGAAGGCCCGTCATTGCCAGAAGCAGGCCGAGCTTTGCGTGCATCCAGCCCTGAGACAACAACGCCGGATTCAAGGCAATCATTGTAAGACCAAGCCCCCAGACCAGGATCAATGACGGCGTCATGATGATCTTCCGAAGACGGGTCGATGCCCCTGCCATCGCCAGAGCCAACTCGCCGCCAGCCGCGCCGCTCAACTGATGAATCTTGTACCGCGGATAAATCAGAAGCGCCGCCATCCATGCGATGACAAAAACAAGATGTGCGGATTTTACAACGAGATAAGTCATGGAGAGGCGTGGTCACCGAAGGGACAATCGGAGAAGGATTTCGGGCAAAGTCGGCCCCCTTGGCAAGACCGCAAGGCACTGTTGCTGCTCAACGATGCTTCGACCTCATCGGCGAGCGCTTTCACGAACGGGTCAATCGTGCCGAGAGCCGGGACCGTGTAGTAGTGTTCGGCGCCAGCCTCCTCGGCTATCTCTCGGTACTCGTCATCCAGTTCTACCAGTGTCTCGATATGCTCTGAGACGAATGCCACAGGCGCAATGAAAATCGTCTTTCCAGCCTTCGCCGCCGCGACGACTTCATCCTCAGTGGCCGGACCGATCCACTTTAGGGGGCCCACGCGAGACTGGTAGCAAACTTGTGTTTCGAAGCTGTCGGGCAGCAAGGCTACGAGCTTCGCCGCCATTTCTTCAACTTGCCACTGGTATGGGTCACCATCCTTGACAACCGACTCTGGAAGTCCGTGGGCGGACATGAGTAGTCTGACATTTCCGGGTTCGCCGGCGCTTTTCCAAGCCTCGATGATGCGTTCCGCATGGGCTGTGACAAAGTCGGTATTGAAAGGGTAACAACAAATCGTCTTCGATGGTGTCGATGCATACCTGTGCCACTCTTCCAGGGACGAGCCGCTGGTCGTTGACGAGTATTGCGGATAGAGCGGCAAGAGGATGCATTCATCAGGCGCCCATGCGTCAACGTCCTTGGCCGTATCTTTCGTAAAGGGATGCCAATAGCGCATCGCGATAAAGGCCTTGAACTCTTCGCCGGGACGCCGCCCGGCAAGGGTCGTTTCCAAGGCTTTGGCTTGCGCCATGGTTTCGGGCAAAAGAGGCGAACCACCACCCGGCTGATTCATCAGGGCGTAGTTGTCCTTGACCGAAGGCGCGCGTAATCTCGAAATCAGCCGTGACAATACGAACCTGATGGGTGCGGGAACGCGGAGAATAGCCGGATCCGCGAAAAGGTTCTGCAAGAAGGGCTGCACATTATCCTGGGTGTCAGGACCACCAAGATTGAACAGAACAACAGCGATCTTGCTGCCCATGGGCTGTTAAACCTCTCTCAAACGGCGGAGGACAGCCTCCACATGTGGAATCGGGGTTTGCGGCAACACGCCGTGGCCGAGATTGAAGATATGGGGTCGCGAGGCGTAAGCGGCGAGCACAGTGTCCACTTCTGCGTCAAGTCGCGCACCTCCCGCCAGCAAGGCGAGGGGGTCGAGGTGGCCCTGTACCGGAAAATCCTTCGGAAGCGCGCTGTTCACATACTCTGGGACCGCGGCCGTATCCAAGCCCGTAGCGTTAACCCCGGTTTCGGCAATATACCTCGGCAGCATCGGTCCTGCACCGCGCGGAAACCCGATAATCGGCTGGGTCACCCCCAACTCCCGCAACCGGGCGACGAGCTTCTTGGTCGGGGCCGTGATGATTTGCTCGAACAGGGACACCGATAGCCCTTCCGCCCAGCTATCAAACAGCATGAGTGCGTCGGCACCGGCTTCGGCTTGCTGGTAAAGATACTGGGCGGTTGCCTCGATCAGGTGATCGAGCGCAGCAGTCATCTGATCGGGATCGGCGTAAGCCCAGAGTTTGGCCTTGGACCGGTCTGTCTTTCCCCGGCCCTCGATCGCGTACAACAACACGGTCCAGGGCGAACCGGCAAACCCGATCAGTGTGGTTTCATCCGGAAGCTCGGCCTTCACGCGGGATACGGTCTCATAGACCGGCGATAGCCTGTCGGTCACCGTCGGCACGGGTACAGCGCCAAGATCGTCTGCATTCTCGATGGCCTCGACGATCGGCCCTACGCCTGCTTCAAACCTCACCTTTCGCCCCATGGCGTCAAGAATAAGCAGGATATCCGCAAACAGGATGGCTCCGTCCATGCCATACCGCCGGATAGGTTGGAGCGTCGCTTCAGCAGCGAGGCTTGGCGTAAAGCAAAAGTCCATGAAGTCTTTCGCGCGTCCTCGAAGCTCGAGATATTCGGGGAGATGGCGACCGGCCTGACGCATCATCCACACCGGAGGCTGTTCCTGACGGTTCCCATGCAAAACAGACAGGAGGGGTTTGAGATCGGAATTTGCCACGTGAACTCCTAAAACGTCTTACCAGGTGAAACTGGACCTATGATGATTATGCGGTGGGATCGGAGAGATTCACCGTCGCCTCGACACAATGAGTCTGCGCTCCACGCGTGTTCCACAGGCTTGTCCTGAAACCAACCCCCCAGCAAACCTCAACCGATTCAGACGTTAACAAACGGGTCATAATTCAGATTGTTGCGTTCGCGAAACAGAACGTGACTCCCCGTGTGTGAATCCCGCATCTGTGAATACGGGTGTTGGCCTATCGGGATGACGGGTTCGTCGACAGCTTCTTCACAGGGGTTGCCCGGAGTCCATGGCGCAGGCATGACCAACCCCTTGTGTTCACCGACGGGCCGAGGCCATGGCATTAAGTGTCTACTTCAATATCCACTTGGTGTCGGACTCTACGGGGGAAACACTGAACGCTGTCATGCGGGCAGCAAGCGCCCAGTTCGAGAATGTCACACCGCTGGAGCACAACTACTATCTCGTTCGCTCAGCCAAGCAGCTGCAGCGGGTCCTCGCCGAAATCGAAGGTATGCCCGGTGTCGTCTGGTACACGATCGCAGATGATGGCCTGAGGCGAACACTGGAAGCAGATTGCCGCGCGATGGGGATCCCAACCCTTCCGGTTCTGGACCCGGCGGTGCATATGCTGTCACGTCATTTGGGCCTGATGGCGAGTGAGCGAACGGCGGGCCAGCATGCCATGAACCAGGAGTACTTCGATCGCATCGAAGCGATTGATTTTGCACTCAGGCATGATGACGGGCAGAATGTGGAGGGGCTCCACGATGCTGACATTGTCCTTGTTGGCGTTAGCCGGACGTCCAAGACCCCGACCTGTGTATACCTTGCAAATCGTGGTATCCGCGCAGGAAACATCCCCCTTGTCCCGGGTATCCCGCCACCGCCGCAATTGACGCAGTTCAAGAAACCAATTGTTGTCGGCCTCAAGATCTCGGCGGAGCGGTTGGTTCAGATCAGGCGACAACGGCTTTTATCACTCAACGAAAATCCCCATACCTCCTACGCTGACGAGGAGGCTGTCCGACAGGAAGTGACCGAAGCGAACAGGCTCTACCAACGCAACAAATGGGAGGTGATCGACGTTTCCCGACGCTCGGTAGAGGAAACCGCTGCAGCTATTCTCAACAAGCTCAGCGAAAGGCGAGGACATTGACCGGCCCCGCAATCATCCTCGCTTCGGCCAGCAAAAGTCGTCAGGCCGTGCTTGCGAACGCCGGGGTGGCTGCGGCGGCAATTCCTGCCCTGGTGGATGAGGATACCTCGAAAGCAGCCTTACGGGCTGAGGGCGCGAGCGTTTCCGACCAGGCGATGGCGCTGGCAGAGTTGAAGGCGGTCAAGGTTTCCCGAAACACACCTGGCCTGGTGATCGGCGGCGACCAGATGCTTGGTCTCGGCCATAGGGCGTTTGACAAGCCAAAGACGCGGGATGAGGCACGCGGCCACCTCTTTGCCCTGTCGGGGCAAACCCATCGGCTGGAAACGGCGCTGGTCATTTGCGAAGACGGCGCCCCAGTCTGGAGACACCTGGCGCGGCCCAAACTCACGATGCGGCCGCTGAGCGAAGCGTTCATTGAGGAATATCTCGATACCGTCGGCGATGCGGTCTACTCGACGGTCGGCGCGTACCAGTTGGAAGGACTGGGCGCGCAACTTTTCACGGCCATCGAAGGGGACTATTTTTCTATTCTGGGTCTCCCCCTGTTGCCGTTGCTGGACTATTTGCGCGTGCGCGGAAGCCTTCAGACATGAGTAGCGGGCTGTATGGTGTTATCGGGGATCCGATCTCCCATTCCCTGTCCCCGGTCATCCACCGGGGGTGGATGCGCGACCTGGGAATCGATGCCGACTACAAGGCCTTCCATGTCCGTGCCGGCACCTTGCTTGATGGCCTCGCATCCCTTGAGCGAGAAGGTGTTCGCGGTTTGAATGTCACCTTGCCACACAAGATCGACGTGGTGCCGATCTGCGAGCGCGTGTCTCCATTGGCAGAGACGCTCGGCGCGGTGAATACGCTGTCTCGTACCCCGTCTGGGGGCTGGGTCGGAGACAACACCGATTATCAGGGTTTCCTTGATGATTTCAGAGATGTCAGCCGCGGGGCACTCAAGGCCTGCCGGATCCTCGTGCTCGGCGCCGGCGGCGCCGCGCAGGCCGTGGCCCGGGCCTTGCGCGACCGGGGCTTTGTCGTCTGCATTGCCAACAGGACTGTCTCTCGTGCTGGTGCGTTAGCAGCCTCTCTGGGCTTGCCATCGGAGGCCGCGCGAGGCCTCGACGACGTGGCCACACTCAGCGAGCAGGTCGATGCGATCGTCAATACGCTGGCCTTGGGTCACGCGCGCGACGCCATCCGGTTCGCAGATGGCGGGGGCCGGTTATTCTACGACATCAGCTATGGAAGCGTCGCGGTTCCAGCCCTTGATGCCGCAACCGACGCCGGATGGCGCAGTGCGGATGGCTTGGGTATGCTTGTGGCCCAAGCGGCGATTTCGTTTGAGATCTGGCATGGTGTTTCGCCAGACCGAACAGCGGCGTTGAAGCGGTGCCGCGCGGCCCTGGATATGGCGAAATGATCGTCCTCGGTCTCACCGGCTCAATAGGGATGGGAAAGAGCGCAACGGCCCAGATGTTTCGCGACGAAGGCGTGCCCGTCTATGACGCTGACGCAGCAGTACACGCGATCTATGCGCCAGGAGGAGCGGCGGTTGCGCCCCTGGCCGAAGCGTTTCCCGGCAGTCTCGCCACGGATGGCAGCATTGATCGGGCGGCCTTGCGTCAGCAGGTGGTCGGCGACGCTGACGCGATGCGCCGGTTGGAATCCATCGTCCATCCCCTGGTCGGCCTCAGCCAGATGGCCTTTCGATCTGACGCCGAGGCGTCCGGAGCGCCCTGTGTGGTACTCGATATCCCGCTCCTGTTCGAAACCGGCGGTAACGCCCGCTGTGACCATGTCTGTGTCGTGTCGGCTCCGGCAACGGTGCAGCGTGAACGCGTCCTGGCCCGGGGCACAATGACAGAGGCCGAGTTCGAGGCGATCGTCGCCAAACAGACGCCGGATGCCGAAAAGCGTGCGCGCGCCGACTTCGTGATCAATACGAGTTTCGGTTTCGACTTCGCACGCGACCATGTTCGGGCCATTCTGGCGTTGATGATTCGGTTGGATGGAGCGCGCGGCAATGGCGGAGACGGTTCGTGAGATTGCTTTTGACACGGAGACGACAGGCCTCGATCCGAAAGGCGGCGATCGGATCATCGAAATGGGCGCGGTCGAACTGATCAATCACATCCCGACCGGCAAGACCTTTCGCCAATTCGTGAACCCGGGCCGGCCCGTCTCGGAAGCGACCGTTCGCATCACGGGCATCACCGATGACATGCTGGAGGACAAGCCCGCATTTGAAGCACCGGAAGTCGTTGATGCCTTTCTCGCCTTCCTGGGGGATGCCGCGATCGTTGCCCATAACGCTGCATTCGACCGGGGCTTCCTGAACATGGAGTTAGAACGATGCGGACGGCGCGTTATCCCGGAGGAGCGCTGGATCGATACCGTTGCAATGGCCCGCAAACGCTATCCCGGTGCACCGGCCAACCTTGATGCCCTGTGTCGCAAATTCAATATTTCCCTGGAAAACCGCACCCTGCACGGCGCGCTACTGGACTCCCAGCTTCTGGCCGACGTGTACCTGGAGCTCTTGGGGGGGCGGGCCCGTGCCTTCGATTTCGACCCAGCCGTTGCCGCTCGCGATCAAGGCCAGCCGTTGACGGCAAAACAGCGGCCGGCGCCAATTCCATCCCTGCTCTCAAAATCGGAAAAAGCGGCACACAGTGCCTTTGTCAGCGGGCTTGGCGACAAGGCGATCTGGCAGCACCCGAAATGACACCCGCGTGACCGCTGGGCCTTACGGTCCGCAACCTTACCGCGGCGCGTAGAATGGTTAACAGGGCCTTAACACCGCCACATTCTGGCCGCGAACCGGACCAGAGTTGCTCAAAATGCTGCCGGGCGAAGCGGGTTTTCTACCTTTGTTCGCGAATCACAGGGCTCGCGTTCACGGCAGAGGAGAGTACCCCCATGCAAGAGCTTCCCGAAATTGGAACCCGTGTTCGCTATATCGGACCAACTGCGGCGGCGTATCATGAGACCGGTGAAGGTGTGACTGGGACTGTGGTCGATCATGTCCCGCTGTTCCAGTCGGATGTGAACCGCGTCGACATACCAAAGCCCGCCAACCAATGGCATGTCCGGGTTGCTGTCGATGAGACCCCGACCGAGTGGACCTATATGGGGCGCGTCTTCTCGCCGAAGGTGACCGATGTTGAACTGTTGAGTCCACACTAACCGCCCTCGAACGGGTCACGCATCAAGATCACGTCTTCCCGTTCTGGGCTTGTTGAGACAAGGGCTGCCGGCTTGCCGGTGAGTTCCTCCAGCCGGCGGACATACTTCACCGCAGCTGCGGGCAGGTCATTCGAGCTACGGGCGCCTCGGGTTGAGGCGCTCCACCCCGGCATCGTTTCATAGACCGGCTCGATCTGGGCCTGGGCAGCTGCGGTTGGCGGCAGGTAGTCGAGGGTTTTGTCAGCTAGACGGTAGCCCGTGCAGATCTTCAGTTCCTCAAAGCCATCCAATACATCAAGCTTGGTCAGGGCGAGGCCGCTTACGCCGGCGACATCGCAGGCCTGTCGCACCATGACGGCGTCGAACCATCCGCAGCGGCGCGCGCGGCCGGTCGTTGTGCCGAACTCATGGCCGCGCTCGCCCAGCCTCTGTCCGGTCTCATTGATCTGCTCTGTCGGGAACGGCCCTGATCCCACGCGGGTGGTGTACGCCTTTGCGAGCCCCAGCACATAGGAGATGCTCCGAGGGCCGAGACCGGTACCCGCCGCTGCGTGACCGGCGACCGTGTTTGACGAGGTCACGAACGGATAGGTGCCGTGGTCGACGTCCAGCATGACGCCTTGGGCGCCTTCGAACAGGATGCGCCGACCGAGTTTCGCGCTTTCGTTCAGCGCTCGCCAGGCCGGCCCGGCGAATGGCAGGATTTTTCCAGCGATCGCCTCGAGCTCCGCTTTCAGACCATCCGCATCGGGCGCCGGCAAACCGAGCCCTGTACGGAGGGGCGCATGGTGCGCGATCAATCGGTCCAACTTCATGTCCAATGCGGCTTCATCGGCCAAGTCAGCAATACGAATGGCACGGCGGCCAACCTTGTCTTCATAGGCCGGTCCAATACCGCGCTTGGTCGTGCCGATCTTGGCGTCTTCAGATGCTGCACCTTCCCGAGCGGCATCAAGGTCCCTGTGCCAGGGGAGGATGACCGTGGCGTTTTCTGCAATGATAAGGTCATCGGGCGTGAGGACGATGCCGGCCCTGGCCATTGTGTCAATCTCGGAAAGGAACTGCCACGGATCGACCACAACGCCATTGCCGATGACGGACAGTTTTCCGCCCCTGACGACCCCCGAGGGCAACAGGTTCAGCTTGAAGGTCTTGTTGCCGATGACCAGCGTATGGCCAGCATTGTGACCACCCTGGAAGCGCACCACCACATCGGCGCGATGGCTGAGCCAATCGACGATCTTCCCCTTGCCCTCATCACCCCACTGGGCGCCGATCACGACAACTCCGGCCATGCTTGCCTCCAAAAACCGGCTGTACAGGGGCAGGGTTGGGACGCTTTGGCAAGGCCTGCACGCCTGGGCGCGTAACAGGGAAGTTAACAAGCTCGGCGAGTATTTCTGCCTGTATTCGCGAAAAGGCAGCGCTATTGTGACAGAACGGTCCGATGATCGCGACTTTGCTCCCTCGCAAATCGGCTGTTGGGCTCGCTATGCTGGGTGCCGCGGCGACTGTGGCCCCTGCCGCAGCGTCCGTTGTAGATAATCCCCATTTCAAGGCGCTGGGCATGATCGTGGTCTGGGGCGGCGACGCCACCGGCGTTCCAATCGTCAGCGATTTCATCCTCGACACCGGTTCCGGCGCAGCCGACATCGACCTGATTGCGCAGAGCGGGCAGGCCGTTGTCACCGGCAGCTTCATTCCGCTGGATTCGCCCTTGTCCGGCGAGCAGGGCGCTCCGGTCCGTATCCGCAGTATTGCCGGCGGTGGTCGGATTGATGCCGACACAAACGGCGACCGTGTCATGGACGATACCGACGCCTTCGGCAGTTTTGGCTTGCGCAACAGCACCGATAACCGCACCCGGCGGATGGAACTCGACACCAGCTTCTACGTGGCATCCAACCTGCCCTTCAGTATCGACGCCACAGCAACGCCGCAGGGATCGACAACGGTTGCGGACCTGCAACGGGTGCGGGCAACCTTGTCGGTGACCCTTAGCGGGGATGATGGCGTTCCTTTCGGCGTCGCCGCGCAGTTTCCCCACACCAGCGGTGCCACGGGCGGGCGCCGCATGAACCGGCGTCGATTGTCGAGCATGACAGGCGGTTTCAATGTCTTCAACGGGAACCAGGCGACGGCAGCCAGCGTTGGAACGCTGGCAGAACAATCGGTGCGGTTCGACCTCAACTATCGGTATAATTTCGGGAACGTGGATCTCTCCCAGGGTGTCATCGATGTCGAGGCGGAGGTCGTCTACACCTTGTACATGCCCTGACCCCTCCCCCGGGTATCTCGCTTCGAGGTTTCTGTTGACGCTACCATGCTAGCCGCGGCCTAGTACCTCCAAAACCCGGAACAGGAGGAACAGGCGTGGCGGATCTCAATGGAAAAGTGGCGGTCATTACCGGTGCAGCGAGCGGCATAGGCCTGGCGAGCGTCGAAACCTTCGTGGAACAAGGCGCGCGCGTCATCGCCGCTGATATCCAGGACGAGAAGGGACATGCACTTGAGGCGCGGTTTGGCGCCGACGCGGTTCGCTTTTCCCATTGCGACGTGACCTCAGCGACCGATCTCGGTGGCGCCATGAAGCTCGCCGACGAGGCTTTCGGCGGTCTCGATATTCTCTTTAACAATGCGGGGGCCGGCGGAACGCCCGGTGGTGTCGAGACATTCGACCCTGAAGGGTTCGATTCCACCGTCGCCTTGCTGCTGAAGTCGGTCTTCCAGGGGACACACCTCGCTCTACCCTACCTAAAGGCGCGCGGCGGCGGCAGTGTGGTCAACACGTCCTCCATCAGTGCGGTATGCGCCGGGTACGCGCCGATTGTCTACTCGGTCTGTAAGAAAGGTGTGGCGCATTTTTCCAAACTGGCTGCTGCGGAACTTGCGGCCCATCGTATTCGCGTGAATGCGATACTGCCGGGCTTTATCGCGACATCGATTTTCGGGACGGCACTGGGCGTCGACCGTGAGCAGGCTGACCAGATGGCAGAAATGGTTTCCCAATCCGGAGCAGCTATTCAACCGATCGGACGGTCGGGCCAGGGCAGAGATATCGCGGAAATGGCCGCGTTCCTCTCATCAGACGCTGCATCGTTTATCACCGGCGCCGAGTTCGTGGTTGATGGCGGGATAACGGTCGGCCCGACCAGCAGCTGGCGGGAGGGGGACGTCTCGCCAATCCTGGACGCGCTGGGGATCTCCGCCGAAGAAGCCGAAGCGATGCAAGCGGCCCGTTAATCGGATGGCGTTTGGCCGTCGCCAGCTATTCCCTTGAACCCAGGAAGGTTCTCGACCCGATCGAGCAAGGCCGCCAATGTTTCGGCAATGGCGACAGTTTGCCCGGTTTCGTCGTAAAGGGCATACCGGCTGCCAAGCTTTCGGAGCGGGAACCGTCGCCAGTGGGCCCGGGTTCGGATAATCCACACTTCCCTGGGCGCATCACCGGCTGCGGCCCAGCCCGTCCAGACATGGCCGGCTGGAAGGCTTTTCCAGAGGCGATCAACTGCCTGCAATTCGTCTGGAGTAAACGGGTCCATGGATGACTCCCCCAAAAAGACCGAGGCCGCTGCTGCGACCGCCTCAATGGCGCCGAAAAGGCTGTCGGGCAACCTTGAGGGGGCACTCTGGATGCTCGTGTCCGGGGTCGGCTTCACGGTCTACGTGGTTCTCGCCAAGCTCATGTCGAGCGATGTGCACCCCATGGTTCTCGCCTTTTTCCGCGCCTTCTTCGGCCTGCTGATCATGGCGCCCTTGCTCATCAGGCGAGGACCATCCTTTTTCGCAACAGACAGGCTGGGACTGATCGTGGTCCGCAGCCTTTTCGGTACATTTGGCTTCATACTCAGCCTCTTGGCGATATCGGACTTCTTTGCGTTGCCATTGTCTCAGTTCAATGCGGTGTCGTTTTCGCGACCGCTTTTCGTGACAATGCTTGCCGCCTTGCTCCTGGGCGAGCATGTCGGCTTTCGGCGATGGTGTGCCGTCGCGATCGGCTTCGTCGGCGTGCTGGTGATGGTCGTGCCGGAGGTCGTGTTTTTCTGGATGCCGGACCGGGGCGATACAACGAGCTTCGATCTCGGCACCATACTGGCACTTGGAAGCGCGTTCGCATTCGCTGGCGCGATTGTCCTGGTCAAATCCCTCTCGGCGACCCACTCCCCTGCGCAATTGCTGGCCTGGGCGAACCTGCTCTCAACCCTGATGCTGTTGCCCCTGGCCATCTGGTACTGGTCGATGCCGTCATTGAACAACTGGGTGTTGATCCTGGCGATGTCGCTGGCGGGACTTGGGGCGCAGTATTGCTATGTTCGGGCGATGTCGATGGGAGATGCATCATTCCTGTCGCCCATGGACTATCTCCGGTTGCCGATGACGGCGGTGGCCGACTGGTGGCTCTTCCGGCTCCTTCCGGGGGTATATGTGTGGCTGGGTGCAGCGATCATCATTGCATCGACGCTCTACATCACCTTGCGCGAGGCGCGCCGGCGTCCCTAAAGCACACCCTTCGTGCTCGCTGTTCCACCAGCCAGCCGTCCGTCTTCAGCCGCCGCAGCGCGCAAGGCCCGCGCAGTGGCCTTGTAGCAGCTCTCAATAATATGGTGCTGGTTCTCGCCATAAAGGTTCTCAACGTGCAGACACATGCCGCAATTGCCGGCCAGGGCATGGAAGAACTCCTTGAAGAGCTCGGTATCCATGTCGCCGATCTTGTCGCGGCGAAAGTCCACTTTCCAAACCAGATACGGGCGCTTGCAAAGGTCGATTGACGCGCGGCTGAGCGTTTCGTCCATGGGGACATAGGCGTGTCCAAAACGGGTGATACCTGAGAAATTGCCCAGCGCTTTCTTGATCGCCTGGCCGATGACAATCCCGGTGTCCTCGACCGTGTGGTGCATGTCCACATGCAGGTCGCCCTTCGCCCGGACAGTAAGGTCAACGGCACTGTGCTTGGCAAAAGCCTCAAGCATATGGTCGAAAAACCCGATGCCCGTATCCAGATCCGACGTGCCGGTACCGTCGAGGTTCACGGTTACGGCAATTGATGTTTCGCGGGTTTTTCGTTCGATTTCTGACGTGCGCATGAGGTCCAGCATGTAGTGTTCACTCTGTTCTGCTACAGATAAGCGACTGTTCACCGTATTCTAAGTGTTTTCGCATACTTGTCCCGGTTAATTGTCGTTGCGTTGCGGGGCCAGGGATCTTGTTTAAGCAGCTATTGTCCCGGCTGCGCCGAGACCGGATCAGTCTTCGGCATACCCAGCCCATGGTCGGAGCGATGGCGGCGGGCCTGCTCGCTGTGATTTTCCTCGGGGCCAGCTTCCAGGCCGAGGCGTACCGCGCTGATGTTCAGTCACAACGCCTGGCCGAGCGCTATGCCAGCGCGATGGCGCCGGCATTGGAAAGCGGAGATTGGGATTCCGCGACACAGATTCTCGAAACCCTCACGGGGGGCAGGTTTGCTGTCGTCGATCCTGACGGGGCCTTCATGCTTGGTGACCGGGGCCTGGTATCGATGCGGGGTTTGTACCGCGCCGATGTTCCAGGCAGCGATGGGACTGTGATCGCCGAATTGCGGACGGTGCAGTTGCGCAAGTTCGAAAGTGTCCTCTCACCCCAGGCAATTGTGGTTCTGGTCATTATCGCCCTGGGAACGGCTTACGCTGTTGGCCGGGTCTACACCGAATTCGTCCTGAACGGGCTATCTGACGTTTACCGGACGCTCAGCGATCTGAACGGAGCCGACGGGGCCGTGACCTGGAGCAAGGTCACTGTCACAGAGTTCCAGCAATTGCGAACCCATATGCGGCGCCGCTTGCGGGAAGACCGGCGCCTGCGGGAACGTCTTGAGGTGGCCGCCTACCGAAACCCGGCCACGGATCGACCAAACCTGCTGGCCTTCCAGAAGGCGGTGGAACAGGCGCTGTTGAACGCTGATATTCACTCACCTGTCACCGTGGTCTGCATGGATCTTGGCAAGTTCCATGCTCGCACGGAAGACAAGGGAATTGATGACCCGGCACCCCTGATCGCTGCGGCCCTCGCCCGGGTCGAGGCAGAGATCAGTGAGCTCGGCCGTCAGGGCATCCTTGAAGACAAGAAGTGCTTTCTGGCTCACCTTCAGGACGACGAGTTCGCGTTGATGTTACCGCCCGGCGCGGGTGTCGACATCGCGTTGCAATTGGGCAGGAATCTCAGGCGGGCGTTCACGTCGCCGTTTCATGTCCAGAACCGTTGGATCACATTGGGCATTTCGGGCGGCATCGTCGTCGCGCCGGAGAACGGATCGGAGGTCGGGGTTCTCGTCCAGCGGGCAACGTCGGCGCGCCGTAGTTTGAAGAACGACAAGAAATCGGGTTTCGCCGTGTTCCAGGCGCGTATTGATGAGCTCGGGGGACAGCGCGCGCTCTCCGAAGGGGATCTGAGGGCGGCCCTCGAGGCAGATCAATTCGTTCCGGCCTTCCAACCCAAGATCAACTTTAAAAGTGGACGGATCGGGGGGTGTGAGGCGCTGGCGCGATGGACACGCGAAGATGGAACAACCGTATCGCCCGGCGATTTCATCCCGTTGGCAGAAGAAACCGGGCTGATCCTCGATATCGGGGACACCATTCTCCGAAAGGCATGTCGCGAAGCCGCGCTCTGGGTACAAAAGGGGTGGCGTGTCCCGGTCGCGGTCAATGTTTCAGCCGCCCAGCTCGACGATCCGCTTTTTTGTGATCGGGTGCTCGATGCGATCTCGGACGGTGGCCTTCCACCCGCTCTGCTTGAACTCGAGATCACCGAGTCGATGGCCATACGGGACCCCAACCATGTTGAAGCTGTGCTTTTACCCCTTCGGAAAATGGGCGTTCGGCTCGCGATTGATGATTTCGGCACTGGCCATTCAAACCTTGCCATACTCTCGCGCCTGAACTTCGATGTCTTCAAGATCGACAAATCGTACATTTCGCAACTCACGCTGGAACCGTCCGCCCCCGCCCTCGTCGAGATGATTCTCGCCATGGCCCATTCCCTGGGCCACGAAACGGTCGCTGAAGGCATTGAAACGGCTGAACAAGCCGCGTTTCTCAGGGCCCGGGGCTGTGTTTTCGCCCAGGGCTTCTATTACTGCCGCCCCCTTGCGGCGGGCGCGTTCCGGGAAAGGCTGGCGACCTGGAACCCGGACTTGCTGGTCGAAGGTATTCTCAAAGCAAGCTAGGCCATGCGTTGCCGCCAGCCCTGGGACTGGGCCCTTGCGCCTCGCGATTTCCTTCGCCAAATACCGGATGTGGAGTCACACAGTTCATCCCCCTCAACGCCTTGGCACGGTACGACCATTCTCGGTGTCCGGACCTCCAACAAGGTTGTGCTGATCGGCGATGGACAGGTGTCCATGGGCCAGACGGTGATGAAGGGAAATGCCCGCAAGGTGCGCCGGATCGGTGGTGGCACGGTCCTGGCCGGTTTTGCCGGGGCAACTGCCGACGCGTTTACCCTGTTCGAGCGGTTGGAAGAAAAGTTGGAGCGGTTTCCCGAGCAACTCCAGCGGGCGGCGGTTGAACTCGCCAAGGATTGGCGGACTGAAAAATATCTTCAGAAACTCGAGGCCATGCTGATCGTGGCAGACCGCAATACAACACTAGTCCTGACGGGGATGGGCGACGTTTTGGAGCCCGAACACCCTGTCGTTGCCATCGGGTCGGGCGGGAATTATGCCCTGTCAGCGGCCCGTGCCCTTGTCGAATACGAAGCAGACGCCGAGACGCTGGCCCGGAAGGCCATGGCGATTGCTGCCGATGTCTGTGTTTACACCAATGGCAGCGTCACAATAGAGGCGATGGATGTTTGACACGACCGACCTGCGGGCAGCGGTCGATGCGGGCGTGATCAGCCGCGACCAGGCGCAACGGCTGGAGGGATTCCTCGAGCAGCGCGCGGGCGGAGCGAGTGCGAGCGATCCCGAAACCCTTCGGTTCCTCGCTAACTTCAATGACATCTTCATAACCGTTGGTCTGGTCCTCCTGATTTCTGGCGTCCTGCTGTTCAGTGGCTTGTCCAGCATGGGTACGGCCATGCGGGCGCCCGCAAATGCTGCGCTTTTCACCTTGCTCCCAGCCGCAGGGTTGAGCTGGCTGCTGTCGGAATACTTCTGCGCACGGCGCCGCCTGCTCCTGCCCAGCATGGCTTTGGCCGTCATGTTCAGTGTTACCCTGGGCCTGGCGGTCGCAGCGCTGGCTGGTTCGGACGAAGCCGCCGACCTGCGCTCGCTTACGGGGATATGGCAGTCTTTGGGAAGCGTTGGTCTTTGGGGCTTTGGCGCCATCGCCGCAGCGTCGGTCGCTTACTTCGTCCGCTTCCGGCTGCCGTTTGCCCTGTTCATCCTGGCGCTTTCGATCGCTGCGCTGGCGTATACGGGCGTCAGTTTCTTCGGCGACGTTGGCCTTGTTATCGGAGGCTTGTTGAGCGTTCTGATCGGTGTCGCGACGATCGGTGTCGCCATCGGGTTGGACATGTCGGACCCAAAACGTGCCACCCGAAAGGCGGATTATGCATTCTGGCTCCATTTGGCCGCCGCACCGCAGATCATTTTCGGATTGAGGGGCATGATCTCGGGTTTTGGCGCCGCGCCCCGGAGTCCCGAGGAGGCCATGATCCTGCTGGTTGCGCTTGTCGGGTTTGCCCTGCTGTCCCTTGCGCTGAACCGGCGGGCGCTCATCGCCTCCAGCCTCCTGAGTTACGGCCTGGCCTTGCAGGTTTTGGTGTCAAACACCGGCGGCGGCCCGGTTCAAACCACGGTCGTCACGCTCCTTTTGCTCGGAAGTGCGATCGTTCTGCTGGGCGGGGGATGGTCCACCGCGCGCCGTGCGGTGCTAGGCGTCCTTCCGAGGGGTGGACTTTTTGGCCGCTTGTTTCCGCCCGAACCGGTATAGTGCGTGCGCCGTGCGCTGGGCTAAAATGGAGTACACCCCATGTCCGACCTGACCCCTCGCGCCATCGTCGCTGAGCTCGATCGTCACATTGTCGGCCAGTCCGACGCGAAACGGGCTGTTGCAATCGCGCTGCGGAACAGGTGGCGCCGGAAACAGGCGCCCGAGGGTCTCCGTGAAGAGATCACGCCCAAGAACATCCTGATGATCGGTCCCACGGGCGTCGGCAAGACCGAGATCTCCCGGCGTCTCGCGAAGCTCGCGAATGCACCGTTTCTCAAGGTTGAGGCGACGAAATTCACCGAAGTCGGCTATGTTGGTCGGGATGTCGAACAAATTGTCCGCGACCTGGTCGAGGCCGCCATCGCGATGATCCGCGAACAAAAACGCAGGGACGTTGCCCCGAAGGCCGAAGACGCAGCGGAAGAGCGATTGCTGGACGCCCTTGTCGGAGAAGGTGCGCAATCATCGACGCGGGAAGCATTTCGCCGAAAACTGCGGGACGGCGAACTTGACGACAAGGCCGTTGACCTTGATCTGGCCGATTCCTCGAACCCCATGCAGATGATGGATATCCCAGGCGCGGGGGGATCCATGGGGATGATGAACCTCGGCGACCTGTTTGGCAAAGCCATGGGCGGTCGGACACGGCGCGTGTCGACGACGGTCAGGCAGGCCTATAAACCCTTGCTCGATGAGGAGGCCGACCGCATGCTGGACGAGGACTCCATCGTTCGGGAAGCGATCAGTGCCGTTGAGCAGGACGGGATCGTTTTCCTCGATGAAATCGACAAGGTGGCAGCCCGGAAGGAACGCGGCGGTGCCGATGTTTCACGGGAGGGCGTGCAACGCGACCTGCTCCCGCTCATCGAGGGCACATCGGTGAGCACCAAGCGCGGCGTCGTCAAGACGGACCATATCCTGTTCATTGCATCGGGGGCATTCCATATCGCGAAGCCGTCCGACCTCCTGCCGGAACTCCAGGGCCGATTGCCGATCCGGGTCGAGCTCGACGCCCTGAGCCGCGACGACATGCGCCGCATCCTCGTCGAGCCCGAGGCAAGCTTGATCCGCCAGCACATCGCGCTGATGACCGCCGAGGATGTCAGTCTCTCATTCACCGAAGACGCAATCGATACGCTTGCCGATATCGCCGTCAGTGTGAACGACACGGTCGAGAATATTGGTGCCCGGCGTCTCCAGACAGTGCTCGAACGCCTGTTGGACGAGATCAGCTTCGAGGCCCCTGACCGCGCAGGCGAAACGATCGAAATCGACGCGGCTTATGTCCGGGACAGGCTGTCCGACCTTGCTGGCGACAGCGATCTCTCGAAGTTCATTCTTTAGGGAGTTTTCGCCCTTGGCGGACGCGAAAGCCATAGAGTATGGCGTTCATCCGGCATCGCCTGCCTGTCGCCGAACGGGCATGTGCTCCTTGCCCCAATCGCGGAGCGCTGCCATCGCGACACCCAGCGCCTGGCCCCGCTCTGTGAGAACATAGTCGTACCGCCTTGGGCGTTCGCTGTAGGCGCGTTTCTCCAGGACGCCCGTCTCCACAAGGCGTTTCAGGCGGCCAGCGAGGATATGACGGGTGATACCCAGACTGTCGATAAACTGGTCAAAGCGGGTCAAGCCCAGGAAGCAATCCCTGAGAATCAGGATCGTCCATCGGTCACCGACAACCGACAGTGTTCGTGCC
>JBCBKE010000058.1:0-18983 GCA_038522375.1 Pseudomonadota bacterium | reverse complement strand
TGCTTTTCAATCCGGTGGGAGGTCCGGTCGCCACCCTGGGCTTTCGGGCCCGAATCGCCGCGCTCGCGCCGAGCCTGATCCCAGCGGATGACACTCGACACACTGACGCCAAAACGGTCTGCGGCGGCCCGGCGGCTCAATCCCTTATCAACCGCAGCCAGAGCCCGAACCCTCAGATCAATAGAAAGCGGCTTACCCATGACAGGCTGGCCTCCTTCACCAGCCCTCAGGGTGAATCAGAATCCGCCAGCCTTGTGAATCCCAAATGATTCAGGTCGCCCGGAAAACGCCCTAGCACGGCCAGAATAGCTTTCGGAATACTTCAGTTGTTTCGGAATAGGGGCTAGCGATTGAAGCCAAACCAGCCGGTCTTCCTTTTCAGAGCACCGACCCGGACAGCAACCGCCGTCACATTGTCCTGGTGGGCTACAGCTTCCGCCCTCACGGCGTCCAGCATGGACTTGACGGCCTTCTCAGTGGCGCCAGCGCGATCATCGATACTTTTGAGACAATCGGCGATGCCAACGGGCGACAGGGTATCAAGGCCATCGCTTGAGAGGAGTAGAACATCCCCTTCCGAAAGGGGGCGAGGTGCAGTGTCGGTGGCATCAATGTCATAGTCGTGCTCCCGCTCCGCCATGAGCGCGGAGGTCAGGACATTGCCCATGTCTTTCCTGGGATCCTGTTCGGCTTGGGCCCTTGTAATTCGGCCCTCTTCCAGGTCCTTGGCCAATTGTCCGGCAAGTGAGTGGTCGGCATTGGCGCGGGTAATATCCTGCTCGCCATGGTGCCAATGCCAGAGCGGGGAATCGCCGACGCTCACCATGCGGTACTGGAAAGCCTTGTTCTTGGCCTCAACGATCACCGCCAACAAGGTGGTTCCCATGGTCTTCAACGATGGGTCAGCGACTGCCTTTTCGAACAGGGCAGACCCCGCCGCATGGAGCCCCTTGAAGAGGAGCGGCTGGCTCGCCGTGCGGGGCTCGTTCTTGGCGACAGCCATGAAAGCATTGAGGGCCACCCGGCTGGCAATATCGCCGGCGGCATGCCCGCCCATGCCATCGGCGACAACGAGGAGAAGGCGGGGAGTTGTGGCATCATCCTCTCCCGGCAACCAAGCCGATTCCCAGGCATCCTGTTGGCTGTCCCGGGCCCCGATTTCCTGGGTGCCGTAGATTTCGGCCCAATCGGCTACGGGTAGGGCCTTCCGGCTCATGCGGGGGTGTCATCCCAGCTGAAATCCTCACCGCAGAAGGCGACGAACCGCATTTCCGTGTCACCGATCTGGATGGTTTCACCATTATGGAGCTGACGCGCTTCCAGGACGACGACATCGCCGACATAGGTAAGGTTCGTTCCGCCGGCATTCTGGATATAATAGACGCGCTGCTTCGGCTCGAAGGTGACGATGCAGTGCTTGTCCCTCGAAATGGAATTGTCACCATAATTGAGGGCGATCCGGTTCGTCTCGCCCCGGCCAATGGTGTTCAAGCCCTTTCCGAGCCGCAGCCCTTGACCTTTCCCCGGTCCGTTGGTGATCACGAGCCAACCGACGACCGGGTCATTCATGAAGTTGAGCGGTTCACCCGGGGCCGAACCCATGGCGGGGCCACCGGGGGGCGAACCGGCGGGCGGTTGACCTCCGGGGCCTGCCGGCTGGGGGGAGCCGGTTGGCTGGGGCGCACCGGCGATCCAGGTGTTTCCGCCGCTCGCTGGTGTTCCGGGTGGAGCTGCACCGGGCGCGCCGAAGCCCGGCGGGTCGACCTTTTTCGTCGGACCTGTGCCGCCCGGGCCGGGGGTCTCGCCCCCTCCGGCGTCACCGGAATCCATTGGCTTCCAATCTTCAATCCGTTTGGTGGGACCTGATCCACTCATCGTCTGTCACGCCTTTCCTTCAAAAAATGCCGGTTTCGACTATCGCCCCGGCGCGCGCCGCAGCAAATCGGAAATCGTCGTTTGGTATGTTCCGAGTACGACATATTCCCCTTCCTGGACATAATCCGGGCGACTCCACTCGACCCATTGTCCATTCCGCCCAACCCATAGGCCGGAGGAATTTCGGTTGGCTAGAAACAGATGACCATCGCTCGATTGCACGAGTTCGGCATGGAACCGGGACACGGTTTCTTCCGAGATCACGATATCGCAATCGGAATGGCGACCGATAACAAATGTGCGGGGGCGGCGACCGGGATCAGCCATTGTCAAACCCTCCCCACATCGAGTTCGAGTTTGCCGATGCGCAGGGTGCTGCCCGGGCGGATCGGCCCCATCCGGAACGGTTCGAGTTGCCGGCCATCTAGGATCGTCCCGGAGGTCGACGCGAGGTCCTCGATCTCGTAGCTCCGATCTGTGGAATTCCACCGGATGCGAAAATGGCGTCGCGACACATAATTGTCTCGGTCACGGACCTCAAAGTCACTGAGTGTGCCGTCTCGTCCGATCGTGACGCCCCAGCGTTTATCGGCGATCGCTTTGTATTCTATGGCGAGGAAGACCTTGGACCCGGCACTGTCGAACCCGGTGATGGTCAACCCGCCGCCGGCACCGGGCGTCACTCCCGGGCGAGGATCCCTCGAGCCCGTTATGGCTGGAACGCGCCCCGTAGCATCAGGGTTGACAGGCGGCGGCGTGACGGCACCGGGTCCGCCGCCCGGCATGCTGCCGGAGACATAGTGTTCACCCATCCGGGAGCTGAACGGCGAGACCTGGTGAGGTTCAGCGTTACGGGCGGATGCTTGGCTGGGCGAGCGCGTTTCAGCCGCGCGGGGTGCCATCAACGACCGACTTTGCTCCCGGTCCCGCAGATGGGCGAAAGCAAACAGGAGCAGCATCAGGGACGCGAAAAGTGCGATACCGGCAACCAGTGGAATGACGGCGTTCATGATCGCTCACTCGCCTCCTTTTCGCGGCGAAAGGCTCGAAAGATCAGCAAGGGCTAGCGGCATTGGTTTTATTTTCCCACCCGGCAAGGCCGGTATTCACGACGCGTCTTGTCCAGCCCCAGGAGCCGCGGAGACCGCGGCCGCCCACAAGGATAAACTAACTATCTTACGATCCTGAAGACGAACTCATTCGTTCCGAACGTGATCCGGTCGCCATCATAGAGCTTACGGGGCACGCCATGGTCGAGGACGCCCCCATTCACCCGCGTCTTGTTGGTCGAGCCCAGATCCGTCAGTTCCACGGTGTCACTGTCCGCATCGAAGCGGGCATGGCGTCGGGAGACATCGTCGCGGTCGACCACCACATCGGCGTCTTCGCGGCTTCGACCGACGGTAACGCCGCCATTGGCTTTCAGGAGTTTCCGACCCGGGAGTTTCACGGTCAGGCCCTGCTCATTCTCGAGAACGCAGTCGTGCCAGCTCGCCTCGGCTGCGGCCTTGGCTTCTTCGATGTCGCGTTTCTCGTCCTTGACCGCGGCCAAGTCGCTGCTGAGACGGCGCGAGCGGGTAAAGAACCAGATCAGGAAACCGAGGGCCAAAAGGGCAAGGGCGCCGACGCCGGCCAGGATGTACGCTCCGATCTGGACCTTGCCTTCGGCGTCTGCGGCGCGGGTGACCGCATCGTCGGCGAGTTGCCTGGCCTCCTCAGTGGCCTCATTCAGAAGTGCACGACTTTCCTCAATCTGGGCCGCGATGCTGTCCTGCTCCTGCAGCGCTGTGTCTTGGGCAGCGCGGAGTGCTTCCAGTCTCTCATTGGCCTCAGCGATATTGCTGGCGCGCGCATTGTTCTCGCGCATCGTGCGGAGTTCGGCTTCCTGCGCCTGGGTCTCACGCTCGAGCCGCGCCACCTCTTCCTCATTTTCGCGGGCGCGCTGTTCAGCCGCATCGATGGCCGCCTGGGCGCGTTGCTCTTTCTTCGAGGCTCCCTCGCTCGCCTGGCACGCGTCTGCGGCGGGGAAATCCGTGGCCGCTTCATTGGAGCGCAGGATGTTGGACACCGCATCCACGGGCAGCAGGACAGGCGCAGCATCGCTATCGGTGCGGGATGCGATGGCCGTCAGGTTACCGCAGACATCGAAAACGAACCCACCCAGGGGCAAACGTGCGGTCAGGGCGGATGCGGTGGGCCCAGCCAGGGTGAAGCCATTGACTCCGGTGTCCACCAGCCTTTGGCGCGCCGTCGTGCGGCCCCAGCTCTCGTCTTTCCTACGCATCGAGAAGGCAGTGACGTCGCTATCGTCGGCAAGGACTTCATCGGCCTGGCGCGACTGGTCGAGGGTGGTGCCGCCCGGCATCGTAACATCTAGGAGGATGAGCTGCGCCCGGGCGCCAGCCGCACTGATCGTGCTGGAAAAGGTCTCCTTGATGGTGACGCCATCGATCGGACTGCCGATGCCGTGGAGCCGGATGGAATTATCGGCGTCCGTGAGCATGGTCTCGCCGTTCGGTGCGATAATCAAGATGGCGCTCTCGCCGGCGGGCGTCCCAACGTAAAAAGTGGTCTCGCCATCGGCGTTTTCGGTTTCGACACCCAGCACGAAGCGATCAGCAGCTTGGGCTGCAGCATAGGGTGCGGAGACCATGAACAGGATCATGGACGCCAAAGCACAGATGACCAGGTCCTGCCGCATCAAGTGTAATAAAATATGCACGTTCGTTCCCCCGGAGTGCGACATCATTATGGTAAATAACGAGTTTGACAGAGCGGCGTCAAACGCATTTTAGTGTGGGTGAACGCTGGCCTCCATAGAGCCGTGGATTCGGTCAGGCGTTTTCTAGAAGGGGATAGAACCATGGTTTTTCGTAACAAAACTGCTACAATTCTTGCGGCGGGCGCCCTAGGCAGCTCGATGCTCTCCGGTTGCGCCGCCGATGGCACGCTGGACATGAACCGTGCAATCGGGACCGGCCTCGGCGCCGCGGCCGGCCTTGCGGTTTGCAGCGTGACAGGCGCCAACGACACAGAATGCGCCCTCGCCGTCCTCGCCGGCGCTGCCGCTGGCTATGTCATTGCCGACCGGATCAACCCCGAGGACAAGCCGCAGCGCGACGCCACGGTGGCCACCGTGCTCGCCGACGAGCAGATCGCTGTCGGCCAGACCACATCCTACGAGGTGGCTGATACCGGATCGGAAGGCGAGGTCACCCTGCTCGCACTGACCACCAATTCCGACGGCTGGCAGTGCAAGCAACTGGAAGAAGATTACAACCCGGCGAATGCCGACGGTATCAGCGAAACCTACACCATGTGCCAGAACCCCCAAACGGGTGAGTGGGAAAACGCCTAGGGGCTCCCTGAAATGGTTAAGCGTTCCCTGTTGAGCGCGGTAATCGTCGGTGCCCTGATGTGGGTGCCGACATTCACCGCTGAAGCCCAGCCGAGCACCGGCGAGAAGGCGTGCGCGAACTCCTATAATGGAGACCGCAGCCAGGCCTGGCATCAGAAGACGCCGTGTTTGGAAGGCAAGGTCAGGGAGGTTGTCGAACGGCCTCGCGATCCGGCACTGTTCCAGAACGGCCAAGGGTTTTATGTGGGGAACGGCACCTTTATCTTGACAGCGGCCCATGTGCTGGGCGGCTGTCAGTACTTTACGATCATCGATGGCAGCGGCAGCGAGCGTTCGGCAGGCCTGGTCCTTTGGGATGCGCGCCGGGATGTGGCGGTCCTGAGACCGGAGTCCGATGGCCCGATCGGTCAACCCTATCGTGGGGCTGGACTGCAACTCTTGAAGCCCTCGAAGGGGGTGCCGATCGGCGCGGTGCGCATTGCCGCCCTCGACGTGCTAAACACCCGTACCGGTGGGCCGTCCCTGAAATCGCGAACCGCTTCTCCGCCCAATGTGGCGCCCCTAGGCCCCACGCGGTCCATCGTGCTTGAAGGCGAGCCCCTCGACCCCGGTGCGTCCGGCGCACCGGTCCTCGATGGTGAGGGCCATGTCGTTGGCATGGTGACGGCAAACGTACCGCTGAATATCAACCGCGAGACGATCAAGATCCTCACGGTCGCGACCGATGCAGTAGAACTGGAAGGGGCGCTCAAACAGGCCGGCGGGGATAACAATACCGCCCCGCCAAACATCACGATCTCCGGTCCGGAACCGGTCAAGGACCTGGCGAACAATGTGGTCCGCATTCGGTGCCGCTAGTCCGATGACAATCACCGTCCGTCTCCTGTCCTGCCTGGTGTTGCTGGGGTTGGCCGGTGCCATGGCTGGCTTGGCAGGGGCCCAGGTGACCCAGGCCAGCGCTCCACGGAGCATCTCTCCGAGCTATTCGAGCTTCGAGAGCGCCCTTTTCGCCGAAGCGCGCCGGCGCGTCCCTGAAGGGCGATACGATTGGGGCAGTCCGTCATCGGCGTCTGGCGGAGGAACGATCTCCCTCGGGCGGGAGTATCCGTCCAGCGACCCGGGTGAACGGTGCGGGGCGTGCAGCGACCCCTGTCGCCGGTTTCGCTTGTCTTTCCGGTCGAGCCGGGGATTCGGAGAGTATGTAGGGCGCATGTGCATGAACCCGGCGACGGCGAGCTGGAGCGTGCGGGCCCTGGACGAAGAGGAATGGACGGCCCTTGAGCAACCCAAACCGGTTGTCGTGGTCCGCGAAGTGGAGAGGCCACCGCCGCCACCGGTTGAGCGAACCGAGACCGTCGTGATCGATCCCAGTAAACAGGTCCTCACAGTCGATGCGATGCTCAAACAGATGACCCCAAACCTCGCCTCGCTTGGCTATGCCAGCCTTGACCAAGATGCCGACGAGGCCGCATTCGCTGCCTATGCCCGCGACCACGAGATGGAGATCACCTTGGCCGCCCTGTCGAGCCGGGAGCGCCAGAACGAAGTCCTGGACCGGCTAGATGACCGGGCCCGAGCGATCAGCGGGCTAGACCGAGCGGGTTTCATGGACGATGCATGCCAGACGGCCCGAAGCGTGATCGACGAGCTGGGTTACCCCATCGCCGTCTGTGCCACCACCGGGGCCCAGTAACGTAAGGTCCGGAACGACCGGATGCCGTTTGCTCCGAACTTGCTTTAGCTTCCCGGGGCGACGGTTGCAGCGTAGTCGGAGTTGGCGAGAACAAGCTCGACCGTATTGGCCTCGGCCCGGACTTCGAGGTTTTCCAGCTGCCGCGCACTGAGTTTCGGAAAACTCCTGGCATCCGAGATCAACATAACCCGCAACTCCTGTTGGGCGTCACGGAACCGGATGCGGAACGGGTTGTTCGCCGCAATCGTGATGGTAGCGGTCCGATCCTCGACCGAGAGGGTGTCGATGCTCACATCGTCCTTTGGACTGAACGCCGTTTCGCCCGACAGCGGTCGGCCCGTCGCGTTTATGAGCTCCACAAGCGACGCCCATTCCTCAGACGCCTCAAGCCGAACCGCATAAGGGCGACTATCGTCATTGTTGAAATACCCCAGCGCTGCTGCGCCTAGCAATCCAAGGGCAACGACAGTGGCCGTCCCAGCCATGACGAGGCCCAGGACCGTCGAAGCACGGCTCTTCTTGATCTCGACGGGTTGTAGGGTTGCGTCTTGCAGGGAGGGGTGACTCCCTTGTGCACCCGCAACGCCCGGAATAGGCGCCGTCATGCCTTCAGCCATCTGGGGAACCGGTTGGGCGTAGGGCGCGGCCGCCGGCCCGGGCGCGGCGGGTTGATAGCCGGGCTGGGACGGCGGGTTGAGTGGATCCGTAGACCCTTGGGGCGGAAAGCCGCGCCTCCAGTCACGTACGGTTTGGGGACGCTGGGTGAGGTCCTCGAAGTTCAGCGCCCAGTCGATCGCCCGGGCGGCCGCCTCTGGAATCCGCACCACACCCTGTAACGGGTGCCCAACGAGGGGCGGGCGTTTCTCTGTCGGGATCCCTTGATCGTTCATGGCGTAGGGCGCCGCTCCCATGAGCGCGCAATAGAACGCCGCGGCCATGGAATAGATATCGGTTGCGGGGCCAACACTGGTCGGCGCGTTGTCCCCGGCCTTGAAGAAGGCATTCCACTGCTCGGCCGGCGCAAACCCTGGCGTCAGCACCATGGAACCCCGCGCCCGCTCGGCTGTGCGAGCGCCGCCGAAGTCGATCAGGACCGCATCACCGTTCGCCCGGAGCATGATATTGTCCGGCTTGATATCCCGGTGGATCACGTCCCGGTCGTGAATGTACTCAAGGGCATTGAGCATCTGGTGGACAATGAGCTCAAGCTGGGGCCAGTTAAGGCCAAACTTCTGGGTGGCGAATCGTTCTTCAATCCGATCCTGAAGCGGCTGGCCGTTCACGTATTCCATGATTATGTACGCCGTTTCGTTGGCTTCCCGGACGAGGAGCACCTCGACAATGTTCCTGTGGTGGAACTTTGCCATGGTGCGCGCTTCCTGGCGAAAAGTGTCGCGTATACGGGTGAAGACCAACCAGTTCTGCTCGCGGGCGGCATCATCCAGTCCAACGGGAACCAGGCGCCCGCTATCGGCGGCTCGAACCACAAATCCGTTCATGGCGAATTCCTTCACCACATATAGGCTGCCCTCCTCGATCCGGTCGTCGATGTGTTTCAGGGCGCGCACCAGATAAGTGATGCCGAAGCCGCCTTGGCCGAGTTTCTTCTCAATCCGGAATTCGTCGCCCATTTGCAGGCCGGCGGGCAGGGCTTCCACGGGAATGGGCTGGGTCATGGGCTGGTTCTCGGCTTCAGGTCAAGCGGTACGCGACAGGGGCTCGTCATGTCCGGGATTTCACAAGGGGCGGTGTGTCGCTGAGGACGTCGCCGGGGTCGGCGCCGGACCGCAACCGCTCGGCAGCACGGTCTAGATGTTGGGATAGGGCGAGGTCCTTCGGGCGGCCAAGTCCCCTGCGATACATGGCTGCAAGGTTATAAGCTCCCTCCGGACTGCCATGGCGGAGGGCACGCTCATACCAGTCACATGCCATTTCGTCGTTTTGGGGAACGTGGAGGCCCTTTCGGTAAAACCGACCGATCAGGTTGATCGCCGGCGCAAACCCACCATCGGCCGCCCTTCGAGCGTAGCCGAATGCCCGCTTGAGACTTTGCTGCCCCGCCTGGCTGTTCATGTGGATTTCGGCGAGCCGGAAACAGGCCCTGGCGTCCTCTGCCTCGGCGGCCGCGGCAAAATATTTTTCCGCGGTCGCGCCATTCTCCGGGACGAGACGGCCCGCCTGGTAAATGCGACCAAGCCGGTAGTACGCTTCGGCAAGACCGGCTGCGCCGGCCTTCTCGTACAGTAGGAGCATCTTGTGCACCGTCTGCTCGCCGCTTGGAGACCGGTTTCGAAGCGCCTCGGCTTCGGCGAAGAGGGCCCGGGCGTCCTGACCAGGCGGCGCTGGATCTGGGGGCGTTGACCCACCACCGGGCGCCGGCCGCCTCAGACTTGGGAAAGCGGCGCGCCAGGCGGAAACGGTTTGCGGCCGCGCCGCCGCATTCTCGAAGTTCAGTGCCCAGTCGATGGCTTCGGCCACCTGGGTCGGGATGTTGAGCTGCTTGCGCTTGGGATGCTGGGTGAGGGGCCGCCGGTGTTCGGCCCGGTCCAAGGCCTGGGTGGTAGCGTAGGGCGCCTCGCCCACCATTGCCATGTAAAACGTCGCCGCCATGCCGTAGATATCTGTCGCTGGGGTGATCGGCGCGAGTTTTGCGTTCGGGTCCCGGGCGTGGCGCAGATTGTAGATCTGCTCGATCGGGGCGAAGCCCGGCGAAAGCACCATGGACCCGCTGGCGCGGGCCCCTTCCCTGGCGCCGCCAAAGTCGATCAGGACCGCTTCACCCGTGGACCGGAGCATAATGTTCAGGGGTTTGATATCCCTGTGGATGATGTCTTGGCGGTGGACGAAATCGAGGGCCGTGATCAGGTCAGCGGCAATGGGTTCGAATTCCGGCCAGGTCAGTCCAGCGCCTCGGGCGCCGACAGCCCACCCAATCCCATCGGACAGTTGTTCGCCGTCGATGAACTCCATTACGATATAGGCCGTGTTGTTGGCCCGGCGAATGAGGAGGACCTCGACGATGTTGAGGTGCTGGAACCGCGCTAGCATTCGGGCCTCATCATCGAATTTCTGGACCTGTTCGCTGAAATAGGCCCAGAGCGAGCGGCGGTCATCATCGTTCGCGCCCAGGGGCTCAAGGCCGACGCCATCGCGACTGCGGCAGACACAATCGGCCATGGCAAGTTCCTTCACCACATATCGGCGACCGGTCCGGATGCGGGTATCCACGTCCTTGAGCGCGAGCACGCAGTAGGTGATTCCGAAGGTGCCGCGCCCCAAGGCCCGCTCAATGCGAAATTCGTCGCCGAGGACCAACCCGACCGGAAGCGGCTGAACGATCCCCTGGCTCACGGCGCCCCCCCCTCGGTTTCGACCAGGATCGACGTCTGTTTCAGGACCACATCCGGGTTTGCGCCGGCTAGCAATTGGGAGGCGGCGTCGAAAAACTGCCGGGCCTTGAGCCCGTCCCGGGGCCTGCCAAGGCCGCGCCGATACATGGACGCCAGGTTGTAGGCGCCCTCCGGACTGCCCTGGAGCATTGCCTTCTCATACCAGTCGCAGGCGACGGCATCGTCCTGTTCGACATGAATACCCTTGCGGTGGAACCGGCCGACGAGGTTCAGGGCCGGTGGATAGTGCTTGTCGGCTGCGGCGATGGCATGGGTGTAGGCCAGTTCGACATCCTGGTCGGTCCCGGTTCCCGTGAGATGGGCCTCGGCAAGGCGAAAATGCCCCGGCGCATACTCAAGCTCCGCAGCCGCCGCGAACCGTCGCCAAGCGCGCGCATGGTCCCGTTCGGCGATCTCGCCATCCTGGTAGATACGCCCGAGCCTGTAAAAGGAGGCTCCATAACCCCGCCGCGCAGCGTCCTCATGGAGTGAGATGGCCTTCGAAGGGTTTTTTCCGACGCCCTTTCCGAGACGGTACATCTCAGCGAGGTCATGCATGGCTTCCTTGCGACCCCGGGCGCCCTGGGCAGCGAGTTGGAGGTAACGAACTGCACGGCCGTCATCAGGGTTCACATATAGCCCTGACGCATAGAGCCTGCTGAGAAAGTACGCGGCCTCACGGTCGCCCCGATCGACGTCCCGGGTCAGCTGTTCGATCAACCGGTCCGGATCGACGGGTGCATCCTTCGACTTTTTGTTGGACGACGCTTTCGAGGCGTGGTTTTCCGGTTTGCGATCCACGGTCGTCTTCGATTTGGCCGATCGGTGGTTGGAGAGCGTTGCGGATGGCCGATGATCAGGTTCGGGCTGTGCCGGCGTTCGCTTCGCATGATTCTGTTCATCGGGCCCTCGCGACGGCGCGGGCTCGGTCGGGTTTGCCTTGGGTCGAACGGCAGGCGCTTTCGGGACCGCACCCAGGGTGTCGGCGGCGCCCGGTGCCTCAGACTGGCCGGTTTCACCGCCGCCCATGATCCTCACGATCTCATCAATGGCTGCATCGAAATCGCCGTAGAGATTGGCATAGTGGAGGTATTTCACATGCATGGCGATGGGGTGGAAGTCTTCGAAATCCACCTTCGCCAGGAGCAGCGGGATGATCTTGATCCCCTCCCGGACAGCCACATCCACCTCTTCACGGACCCATTTGCTCTGCAACGCGGCGTGGGACACGAGGAGACAGAGATTTCGGCTGGCTTTCAGGCAATCTGCGAGTTGGCGAGTGAAGTCCTGACCGGGGACGATGTCATCCTTGCTGTAAAACACGCTAAGACGTCGGCCGCGAAGGGCCGTACAGATGCGGTCCGCAGACACGCGATCTACGCTTGAATGACTTAGAAATACATCAAACCTGTCTTCCACGCGTCCCCTCCGCTGGCTGGAGATTAGCACCAAATTCCAACGGCAAAAGCCCTAGGTTGAATGAATTCGACGCCCTTCCAGAAGAATTCCCCAGCGGGGTGCTGTCAGTCGAACGCGAACTCGGCCCCAGCAGAATGGGCTTGAAATCCGTGCGGCAACCAAGAGCTGGCGCCATTCAAAAAGGGCGGCGTCACGCTAGGCTTGGAAAGTCTATCAGCGGTTGATGTGGCGGTCGATACCGAAGTGGTTGTGAAGCGGGGCATGGGTCGAGGTGAATTCTTAAAGCTGGCTAATCCTGAGGAACCTTGACATCGCCCGCTCTTATCGTCGGAACGGCAAATGACTGTTCGCAGCCCGGTTGTTGAGGTGGCGACCGACCTCCTGGCGGTCGGGATTTCCGATGTCTCTCATGGCTGCGCTATAGGATCGAAGCCGATCCGTGACGATGGTCCTGGGCGCGCCATAACGCTTCACCGCTTTTCGGAGAAACTTAAAAGCCGCGGATTTGTCTCGGGTTTTGGCAATCTAGCCTTTCAGTATTTCGCCGACATGACGACCGCACGCCAGAGATAGTGGGTCTCTCCCCCGATCTTCACGAACACTTCGTCCAGGTGCCATTGCGGGATCCGGCGCATGAAGCTGGCCCGGCGGACCCGGATCTTGCCGGCGAGCATCGGCCCGAACCGGTCCACCCAGAGCCGCACACTTTCATGACAAACGTCGACGCCGCGCTCATGCAACAGGTCCTCGACGTTGCGAAGTGACAGCGAGAAGCGGACATACACTATCACCGCAAGCTGGGCGATATCTGGCGATGTCTTGAAGTAACAAAACAGATCTCGGGACATAGGGTTGGGCTAAACCCGTCGCCCCGCCCACTCAATCTGCCGGTTCCGCCGACAACTCCCTGCAGAGGGCCATAAGCCTTGTGGTAAAGTTGTGCGGCGAGCGGCCTATTCTCGCCCCAGTCCGGTAACTCAGCACCGACCTCCAACTGTCCGTTCCCGGCGAATTCGAGCCGGTCGTCGGCGTACCGTCGGTCAGCGGGAAAGGGCGCAAGGCACTAACGCACTCGCGCGCGAGTGCGTTAGGGTCCGTACTCAATTAGCAGATTCCCTTTTGTGGTGACTTCTGATTCTTTTTGCGGGCGATTGGCGGAGGAGATCATGGCGCGACACTTGTATTGGCTGAGCGATGAGGAGTGGGCGATGATCCAGCCGCACCTCCCAACGGGGCGACGCGGTGCCCGCCGGGTAGACGACCGCCGCGTGATTTCCGGGATTATCCATATGCTCAAAACGGGCGCGCGGTGGCGCGATTGCCCGCCAGACTATGGTCCCTACACACGATCTACAACCGGTTCAACAGGTGGAGCAAACGGGGCGTTTGGGAGGATGTTTTCTACGTCCTTTCAGGGTCTTCCGGTGTGATCGGGACCACCAGCGCCGACAGCAGCTCGATCAAGGCACACCGCTCGGCCAGCGGCGGAAAAGGGGGGAGTTCACCCAGGCCATCGGACGCTCTCGCGGCGGACGGACGACCAAGATTCACGCCCTGACCGATGAGGTCGGAAGGCCCATCGCGCTGTGCCTGACGGCTGGCCAGGCCCACGATCTGACTGGCGTTTCCCAGCTTTTGACCCGCATCCCAGCGCCGCAGAAACTCTTGGCAGACCGTGCCTATGATGCCCGGAGGCTGCGCGACTGGCTGGCTGAACGCGGTTGCGAGGCTGTCATTCCGCCAAACCCGACGCGCAAGCATCCCCATGCCTACGACCAGGCCGCCTATCGCGGGCGCAACGTGGTCGAGCGCATGTTCTGCCGCCTCAAGGATTTCCGAAGAATAGCAACGCGATACGACCGCCGAGCTGACATCTACCTGTCAGCTGTCTTCCTCGTCGCAGCCACTGTCTGGTGGACCTAATTGAGTCCCGACCCTAGTGCGTTGGCCCATTTGAGCCGGTGGCTATCACCGTCGTGAGAGGCTTTAACGCGCTACTCTTCTGCCGTTGTCCGCCTCGCACAATACGTGAATACGCTCCCTGGGACGGACGATCGTCGGTTTCAGCCAAAAACCGAAGGATAGAGGCCCACTGGCAATTCAATTTTGGCCACTAATTCCGCCAACGTGCGCGGATCGCCACCGTGCGCGGGCGGTCCGGGATCATCTGGAAGGCTGTATCGACCAGAGGCGTATCATTCACGAAGCTGAAGGTCTCCTCATCGGTCAGGTTCTTGCCGATGAGCGACAGGTCCCAATTGCCGCCCTGCGGCCCGAAGATCAGGGTCAAATTCAGCTTGGTGTAGGCCTCCTGCAACGAAAGTGGGTCCAGATCGATCTGCTTGAACTGGTCTGAGCGGTAGATCACATCGCCATAAGTGGTCAGTTGGTAGTCCCCGAAAAGTGCCCAGTCATGGCGCACGCCCAGTGTCGCGGACCATTCCGGCGAATGCTCACTCGGGCGGCCGGACAGGTCATTAGTGCCCACCGCGCTGCAGTCCTGGTTCGTGGCGAACGGATTGCCGGTCTCCTGACGGAACCCAATGAGTTGGTTCACGGTGCACCCGGCATTGGGAAAGGAGTCATACTCGAAATCGAGATACCCGACCGCGCCGGACAGCAAGAGTGTGTCTGTAGGTGCCCAGCGCCCATCAATCTCTATGCCCTGGGAGGTAGCCTCGGCGGCATTCTGCACGATGAACGACGCGGCGCCCGTGAATTGCGCCGTCTGGATGTCTTCGAACGTGGTGTAGAAGGCCGTGACATTCAGGTCTGCATCGCCGCCCAACAGGGTGAAGCGCCCGCCCACTTCGAAGCTCTCTGCGGTCTCCTCTTCAAACTCGGCTTCGGCCGGGTCTGCGCCCAGTGCAAACGAGTTGAAGCCACCCGCCTTGAAGCCGGTCGCATATTTGGCAAACAGCATGACGTCTTCGTTGGGGCGGTATTGCAAGTCGGCGGAGACGCTGAGGTCGTCTTCGTCCCGGCTGAGATCATCGGGAGTAAACTCGTGGATGATCGACTCGGCCAAGCCCGAGAAGGGCGAGGGCGCACCGAAGGGGGCGTAGAGCGCGTTGTCGCCAATGGCATCATTGCGGTTGCGCGTACCAAAGTCCGTTGCCAGGGCCGACTGGAAGGCCTCCTTGGTCTGGTCGGTGAAGCGGAGCCCCAATGTGGCGGTCCACTGGTCGGTAACGTCATAGCTCGCCTGGCCATAAATGGCCCACAGGTCGTCGGTTTGGTCGAGCGAGGTCAGGCGGCTGAAATCGGTCCATTGAAGCGGGGTGCCGTCGAACGCCGTAATCAATCCAATAAACCCGCATTCTGCGACTGTGGCCGGGTCTGCGCCGGCTGCGATGGCGCCCTGGCAAGTGCCGTTGAGCAGGGCTTCGTTTGCGAGTTCAGGACCATCGGCGCGGACATTGAAATAGCCGAGCCCTTCCACAAACAGGTCGCTGGTCTGCGCATAGGCACCTAGAATGTATCGCAAGCTGCGATCCTCGGGCGACGCGAAGCGGATCTCGAAACTTGTCTGGTCGAAATCTTCGGCCTCATCAAAACGGCCAATATCCACGGGCGAGAAATCGACGTCGAGAAACCGCGTGAAGTCATAGGATGAATAGGCGGCAATGGCGGTGACTGTGCCCACATCCATCTCATGCTCGAGCGTTATCGCCCCTTCGAACGTGTCGCCATCCATGCGTCCGGCAGATCCGATGTCGAGAACCGGATTGGTCGATCCGATCAGGGAGGTGTCGAAGCTTGGAACAACGCCGAATGAGGCCAGCGGACCAGCTTGACGATTGGTGAACGGCTGCTCGTCCAGGTCAAATTCGCCGTATTCGATCCGGGTACGCAGCAGCGTGCGCGGGGTTAGGTCAATGTCTAGAATTCCCCGTGCAGCGATCTCATCGAGGTCAGGACCGCTGGTGCCGTAGAAGGCATTGTCGACATAGCCCTCGGTGATAGAGCGGCTAAGGACCGCCACACGCGCCCTTGCCCGGTCGCCGAGCGGGCCAGAAGCGACGGCGTTGAGATCAAGCTGTTCGACGCCTTCGAACGTGTATTCTGCGCCAAGGCTGAATTCGGGCATGTCGGTTGGCTTGGCCGTGGTCAGGTTGAAGGCACCGCCAATCGTGTTCTTGCCGAAAAGCACCCCTTGCGGACCGCGCAGCACCTCGACCCGTTCCAGATCAAGGAAAGCGAAACGCGATTGCACGCCGCGCCCACGATAAACCCCGTCCACAAAGGTCGACACCGATTGTTCCAGGCCGGCCTGATCGCCAGAATAGATGCCGCGAATGTTGATTTTGTCTGCGATCGGATCGAGCACAATGGTCGTGTTCGGTGCGAGCAGCGCCGCATCCTCCAGGCGCGGGATCGACGTGTCCGCCAACCGGACGCCATCGATGGCCGTGATCGAGATCGGAACGTCCGACAGGGACTGTTCCTGTTTCTGCGCCGTCACCGTGACCGGGGCGAGCCGGTTTTCCTGTTCAGCCGAGACAGTCTGAGCCTGCGTCGGCGTAGATGACAACAATATCCCCGTGCAAAGGCACGACGTGGCCATCAGTGCGAATTTCAACATCACCCTACTCCTCGATTGGTTTTCCTTCCACGGCAGGAAAACAACTCGCGGACAGGACCGCATCCTCAGAATGGATGATGCGCTGAGTTTTTGGAACGCGCTTGCATTTGACCGCTGCCGGATAGCTTCATCATTATGGATGATGCGCGTGAAGACATCGGCATCTAGTGTCGTTCGGTAACTGGTGAGGTGGACGCACAAGGAGGCTTGGAGCGACGCTTTCTATATTGTGATACCGGTTTTGAGGAGTGAGCGTGAGACAGATTGCGAGCCCGCAGCCGAATGTACGGGTCGGTCAGGCCCCGCTGATCGGGCGCGGGAAGTTTGTTGGCGACTGTGACGCGCGGCTGGCGGCCCTCAAGCAAGGCAGTGGCGGCCTTATGATGATCGAGGGCGAGGTCGGAATCGGAAAAACTCGAATTGCTCAGGCATTCCGCCATCGTGCCTCGAAGGCCAGCGTCGAAACACTATGGATTACCTGCTCGCAGACCACCGAAAACGATCCCTTCTGGCCCATGGCGCAGCTGCTCCAAAAGCCCCCGTTCGACGATATCGAACAAGCTCGCGAAGCTCTGGCCATCATGTCCGAAATTGATAATGCGACCGCCGCTCCAGCCGGGGAGACGGTGCTGAACGCCCTCCTTGGCGCGCTGCACGCTGCAACGGACAGGGGTCCGCTTGCCATGGTGATCGACGGCGCGGAAAACCTCGACACCAAGACACTGGACCTACTGGAGACGCTCGACGCCCATATTGAAGACTTGTCCGTGCTGGTGATCATTGTCGGCAGGTCCCCACGGCCTGACCGGAAGCAACTAAATATCCCATTTGATCGGCGGATCTGTTTGCAAGGATTGAACGTCGAGGAAACCGCTGAGCTAATCCATGCTCTTAGCCAGCTATACGCTCCGCAACCCTATCTTCGGAGGCTCCATGACCTGACCGGTGGCAACCCGTTCTTCATCACAGAGATTGTCGGTTACCTTCTTGAGACAGGTGAACTCAATACACAGGATGAAGAGTATTGGCCGGCTGCCGTCTTGGTGCCCGATACCATTCGCGCCGAATTCCATGGCCTTTTAGAAGATGTCTCGACCGCGTGCCAGGATGTGCTGTCGCTGGCGAGCGTCATTGGTATGAGCTTTGACTACGCGACGCTGACCGCCGTCGCGCGGCGGCAAAAGTGTGAGGAAGACGTGCTCGCCCTCGAAGAAGCGGAGGCCACCGGACTGATCCAGCTCGACCTCAACAACTCCGGCAGCTTTCGGTTTGCTCACGTGCTCCTGCGAGAGACGCTGTATGACGACCTGTCCACCACACGGCGGCTACGCCTGCATGGCGACTGCGCAGAAGCGCTCATAGAGTGTTTCGGGGTGCCCTCAGACCCCAATGACTTATCAGCGGTTGCCGATCATTTGGTCGAGAGCCGCCGCGCCACCGCCATCGAACGGATCATCTCGCTCAGCGTGGATGGTGCGGAGACGGCTAAACGCAGGGGCGACCATGTCAGCGAAGCCCAGTGCCTTGAAGTCGCCCTACGGGCGATCGAGGACAGCCGTCGCCAGCCGGATCGACGGGCCATCGACCTTGCAATTCAGCTCTCCCTCGCCCAGACGCGGGCTGGCGAATTTGTCGATGCGATAGAAAGTGGCCAGAAAGCCTGGCGCTGGAACGAAATAATTGCTGATCCCGAGCGCTTCGCGGCCGCGGCACTCGCCGTGAACGAAGCCCGCTGGCGACCGGGCCTAGCTGGCGATACGGCGTTGCCGCTCCTCAATGCAGCGCTGGAGCGCATGCCTGACGGGGACAGCGCATCACGGGCGAAACTGCTGTGTGCCCTTGGTCAAGCCCTGGCGAGTGACCTGGACAAGGGCAATGGATCGAGCCTAGCCCGAGAAGGACTCTCTATGGGTCGACGGCTTGGGGATCCAGACCTCATGGTTGAGGTGCTTGGCATGACCAACATGGCCCTTCGCCACGACCCCTTGCAGCGCAAGGCCATGTTGCAGCATACGCGTGAATTCGTTTCGCTCGCCATGGCGGGCGACGACGCCCAGCTGCAAGTCTACGCGCACTCGGGATTGTGCATCACCTTGGCCGAAAACGGCGAAGGGTCAGAATTGCGCGAAGCCGTGGAGCGCTTCGAGACGCTCGTCCATCTCAGCGGCTCACCCCATGAGCAATATCAAGTGCGCCTCCACAAGTTCAATCTGGCGATGATGTCAGGGCGGTTTGCCGATGCACCTGGATTGGCTGCGGCCGCGCGTGAGGCGGGCAGCAACCTGAAAGGCGCCGATAGCGAAGGCGTGTTCGGCATGCAGATGTTTGCGCTCAATCGGGAGCTTGGCCGGCTCGGCCAGCTTGCGCCCCTCCTGAAGGCCATGGCCGAGGGCGGCACCGACGCTCCGGTCTGGCGACCGGGTCTTGCCCTGCTTTTCGCGGAGATCGGCGAGAGCGACGCCGCCCTCAGCCTGCTCGAAGAGCTGGCCGGCAATGGCTTTGCCCTCATCCCCCGCGACGACCTCTGGCTGGTGAGCCTGGCGTTCCTCGCAGACGTCCGCCTCTTGGAGCCACAGAGTGACCTATTCGCTCGCGAACTGATCGCCGAGCTACAGCCCTACCGCGAGCACGCGATCCTGATACGGCCAGGCGCTGCATGTTTCG
>JBCBKE010000057.1:0-19351 GCA_038522375.1 Pseudomonadota bacterium | reverse complement strand
CCCCTGCTCGGCCGGCTGGCGGCCCTCAAGGCGCTGGTCGATGCGCCCGCGCGCCGGGCCAGGCGGCTGGCGTTCTATCTCGCGCGGCGGCGTCCCGGCCTTCTGCTGGCGCCGGTCTATCGCGGTCCGGCCAGTGGCCGGGTCCTGGGGCGGGACCCCGCGGCGGTCTTCGAGGGGATGGCGGCGGCCATCACCGAACGCAGCCGGGCCCGGCCACCCCCGCTGGGGCCGGCCCCCCATCCGGGGCCTCGCCTGCGTTGGCTTTGATTAACCATAAATGGTCCCCGCCCCCGGCTTGCACGCGGGGGCGGGCGCCGGCGGCTGTGCGGTGAGCGTGGGCGTTGCGCGTGGCCGTCAAGGACGCAGCCGGTCTACCGGTTTGCGCCGGGCACCCATTTCACGTCACCCGCGCCGTTGCCATTGGCCGCCCGGGCGGCGACGAACAACCAATCGGACAGGCGGTTGATATAGGCACGGGCCGCATCGCTGACGATTTCCCCCGCCTGGGCGGCGAGGAAGGTCACGTCCCGTTCGGCCCGCCGGGCAATCGTCCGGGCCATGTGCAGGTGGGCCGACAGGGCCGATCCGCCGGGCAGGACGAAACTGTCGAGCGGGGGGATCTGCCCGTTCATGGCGTCGATCTCGGTCTCCAGCCGCTCGACCTGGGCCAGGGTGACCCGCAAAGGCTCCCATTCGAGCGGTTTATCCCGCTCGGGGGTGGCAAGGTCGGCGCCCAGGTCGAAACAATCGTTCTGGATGCGCGCAATCGCGGCCGCCATCTCCCCATCGGCATGGAGCGCTGCAACGCCCAGCGCAGCATTCAGTTCATCCACAGACCCATAGGCCGAAACCCGCGGCCCATGCTTGGCAACGGGCTCTCCCGTCGAAAGTCGCGTGGTGCCGCCATCGCCAGTCTTGGTGTAGATCTTGTCGAGCTTGACCATCTCAGCCTCCGAAATTGATGGCGCCGGAGAAAAATCCGATGGCAACCAGGATCATGACGGCGATGAATTGCACAAGAACCCGCAGCCGCATCAACTGATTCGACCGTGAGGCTTGATTCTCATCGGCGCGAACAAGATTCACCAAGCCCAGCACAAGAATGATCAAAACTCCCGCCATGGCAGCATAAAAGGCAAGTGAAAGGGCAAATTGCATGGTCAGGTCTTTCGTTTCTGACAGGAGATATGGCCCGAATGCCTCCGGAAGTCATCGGGACCAGCTGACACGCCCTTGCGAAACCTGACGCCAGCGTCATACTTGGCAATCTGAACGAACGCCGGGAAGACTGGCGAAGCGTGGGAGAGCTGAACCGTGGACCTGTCGACCGCCCGGAATATCGTGATCATTGGCGGCGGCCAGGCGGCGGCACAAGCCTCGGCCTCCCTCAGGCAATGGGGTTATGAAGGCTCACTGACCCTGATCGGCGAGGAAACCGCCCTCCCCTATCAGCGCCCGCCCCTGTCAAAGGCCTACCTCAAGGGCGAGATGAGCGAGGACAGGCTCTATTTCAAACCCCATAACTGGTACGAAGACCAATCCATAACAACCCATCTCGGCGTCATAGCAACGGTAATTGACCGAAGCCAGCGGACCGTTGCGCTCAGCGATGGCGGCGCGGTTCCCTACGACGCGCTGATCATCGCCACCGGCTCCCGCCCGCGACCGCTGCCGATTCCCGGAGCGGACCTGACCGGCGTGCACGATTTGCGCAGCCTGGCAGATGTCGACCGGCTTCGGCCGGAAATGGTGGAAGGGCGCAGAATCGCGATCATCGGTGCCGGCTATATCGGCCTCGAAACCGCGGCCGTCGCAAGGCAACAGGGCCTTGATGTCACCGTCCTTGAAATGGCTGGCCGCGTTCTGGCCCGGGTGACGAGCCCGCTGATGTCGGCGTTCTACGAAGCGCTCCATGGAAGCCATGGCGTGAAAATCCGAACCTCGGCGCGGGTGACGGCGATCAAGCCCGGCAAAACCGGCGCCGCCGCTGCTGTCAGCCTTGACGATGGCGCTGACATTCCAGCCGATATCGTGCTGGCAGGTATCGGGATCCTGCCGAACCAGGAGCTTGCCGCCGAGGCTGGACTGGCATGCAAGGACGGCATCCTGGTTGACCGGGATGGGCGCACCAATGATCCACGCATCTTCGCCGCCGGCGATTGCGCCCGCCGGCCGCTCGTCCATTATGGGCGGGTTGGACGGCTTGAAAGTGTTCACAACGCCATTGAACAGGGAAAACTAGCTGCAGCCGCAATTGTTGGCCGGGATCGACCGCCGGAAGACACGCCATGGTTCTGGTCGGACCAGTATGACGTGAAGCTCCAGATCGCCGGACTGAGCCAGGGCCATGACCAGGTCGTCGTGCGGGGTGAGCCCGACTCGCGGGCATTTGCTGCTTTCTACCTGAGTGAAGGCACCCTCATCGCGGTAGATGCCGTCAATGCGGGCCCCGAATTCCTGGCGTCCAAGAAACTGATTCAAATGCGCGCACGGCTTGCGCCACAGGTCCTGTCGGATATGTCGGTATCCATGAAAGAAATCGCTGCAGAGGCCACCAAGGCAGCAGCTTAAGGGAGCACCAAAACCCATGGTAAAAATCATCTACGTGGATCACGGCGGCAATGAGCGCACGATTGATGCAAATGCGGGCGAAACCGTCATGGAAACCGCGATCAAGAACTCGATTCCCGGAATCGATGCCGATTGCGGTGGCGCCTGCGCCTGCGCGACCTGCCACGTCTATGTGGATGCAGCGTTCATGGATAAGGTGGGAAAGCCCGAGGACATGGAGCAGTCGATGCTGGACTTCGCAGAGAACGTTACCGAGACCTCCCGCCTCTCCTGCCAGATCCAGATCAGCGATGCGCTTGACGGCCTGCGCGTCACGACGCCGGAAAGCCAGCATTGAACCTGATTGACCGTATCGGGAACCGTCAAGCGCTTTGACCACCTTTTCCGACCTCCTCGCCAGCCTGGACGCCATTTCCAACGGCGAAGTTCGCGCGGCCGTCCCTGAAAACTGGATGCAGGGGCGCACCACCTATGGTGGTCTGACGGCGGCGCTGTGTCATGAGGCCGCAAAACGGGTTGCGGGTGGCCGGCCCCTGAAGGCTGTTCAGGTGGCCTTTGTTGGGCCCTCCGGCGGTGACGTGGTGATCTCGCCGACCGTCCTGCGGGAGGGAAAGAATACGACTGCGGTTTCGGTAGACCTTATCGGCGAAAAGGGCGTCGCAGCCCGATGCCTGTTCACCTTCGCCGCTCCGCGCGCTTCTCACCTGGCTTTTCAAGATCTCCCTGTGCCGGTCGAAATTGCGCCACCAGAAACCCTCAACCGATACTTTCCGAGCGGTATCGGACCAGCCTTTGCCCAGAATTTCGAGATGCAACATGCCGCCGGACCGACCCCGCTTTCCGGCTCCGAGACCGCCGACATCTACCTCTGGCTTCGGCACCGGGACGAGGCGGCTCGAAGCGGGCCCTACGACCCGACACACCTTCTGTCGATCGGGGACGTCCCTCCGCCAGCGGCGATGGGCATGATGCGCCAACCTGGCATGATCAGCTCAATGACATGGATGGTCGAGTTCCTGACACCGGCGCCTACCACGTCCGATGGCTGGTGGTTGAACCGCTCCCATGCCGAAACAGCCATCGACGGCTACTCCGCCCAGGCGATGACGCTCTGGAACCGGGATGGCGAGCCGATCATGGTGGGACGTCAGACCGTCGCGGTGTTTTCCTGACGCCCGACCGACGGGGTTTCATGATTTCCCCATCAGGCTTCCGGTAGGGGCAGACGGCGAGCGTGGGGGCCCCGGTCGCCAAACCACCAGAGCGTCGCCGCTGTCGCCGCGAAAGTCGCCGTCTCCGTAATCGCCATCCGTGCCGGCGGGTCCGCTGCGAGATAAACACCCCCCGCAATCACCCACAGGGTCAAGGTCAGGGTTGGGCGCGTGAGACCCCGCACAGCATCGACCCATTTGTATGATGGCGCGATCGCCGCGTCGGCATTGACGGTAGCGGCAAGGCCCGTCCACCGGCCGCGGGTATCGGCGATTGCGATTTCGGCACCGGCCTGCTCGCGTTTAGCTTTCATTTCGAGTTCGAACAGCGCGCTTTCGTGGCTCCACCTTGCCCGTTCGTGAGATTGCAACTGGCGCTGCTCGGCGTACTGGGCAATGCGACCCAATAGGGTGCCCACCAGGCCGAAAAGTCCCCCGCCTGCCGCGCTCGCAGCCAATCCGGCAATATCTGACATGTCCCGCTTCGCTCCGATCCGTTCGGTCCTGAGCGGCGAACGCCCTGGACAATTGACAATGGCCGCAAGATTAACCCTGCGGCCATTTCGGTCGGATAAGCGTTGAAGAATTACTCGGCGGCGACGGTGGTTTCACCCGCCTTGAAGGCCAGACCGTTCTGCAGGGCGCCGACAGCCGACCTGTACTCCCTTTCGAGCTTATCGACATAATCGGCCACCGGACCCCGGGATTTTACCGCGCCAATGCCCTGCCCACAGCCCCAGATGTCCTTCCAGGCCTTGGATTTCTGATTTCCGCCGGAGCCGAAGTTCATTTTCGAGGGGTCACTATGGGGGAGATTGTCGGGATCGAGACCTGCTGCTTCGATAGATGGGCGGAGATAGTTACCGTGAACGCCGGTGAAGAGGTTGGTATAAACGATATCTTCCGCGCCATTGTCGACGATACCATCCTTGTAGCCATCGGTCGCGTTAGCCTCATCACACGCGATGAAAGCCGAGCCGATATAGGCAAGGTCTGCGCCCATGGCCTGGGCAGCGGCCACCGCACCGCCGTTCGCGATGGAGCCTGACAGGGCGATGGGGCCGTCGAAAAACTCCCGCAACTCCTGGATCAGGGCGAAGGGCGACATCGTTCCGGCATGGCCGCCAGCACCGCTGCACACGGGGATCAGACCGTCGGCGCCTTTGTCGAGGGCCTTCTTGGCGAAGAACGTATTGATGACATCGTGCAGCACGATTCCGCCATAGGAATGGATCGCATCATTCAGCCAGGCCTGGGCCCCCAAGGACGTGATGATCACCGGGACTTTGTACTTCACGCACATCTGGACGTCATGCTCGAGCCGGTCGTTGGACTTGTGCACGATCTGGTTGACGGCAAACGGCGCTGCGGGCCGGTCGGGGTTCTTGGCGTCATGCTCTGCGAGTTCTGTCGTGATACGATCCAGCCACTCATCGAGAACCGGGCCCGGCCGCGCATTGAGCGATGGGAAGGACCCAATCACGCCTGCCTTGCATTGGGCGATCACAAGGTCGGGATTGGAAATGATGAAAAGCGGCGATCCAATCACCGGAATGCGCAAGTTCTGCAGGATGGGCGGCAACGCCATGGGAGGACTCCTCTCGCCAAGTTTGATGGGAACTTAGCGCCTGCTCTCTTCCCAACAAGCACTAACGTTACGGAATCCCGCCAGCCCGGAGTCCTTTTGCATCACCATCGGGGTCCACGCGGGCCTGGGACGCCCTTGTGCGGCGTCGCTTCGCTTGACGAAAGCGGGCAACCCCGGCTTCTAATCATACCGAGCCAAGAGGTCCGAAATGACTGAAACCATTGTGTCCCTTGGCGACCAGTTCCAGCCCTCGACAGAGGCCGAATGGGTCGCCGCCGTCGAAAAGGCATTGAAGGGCAAGGGCCCCGACGCCCTGGTCCGCCAGACATTGGATGGGATACCGGTTCACCCCCTCTACCGCGAGCCCGATCACCCGGCGCAAGCGAACCCCGACGGGATGCCGGGCCAATCCCCCTTCCTTCGCGGCGCGGAAGCCCAGCGCGATGCCTATCTGCCATGGGACATCAGGCAAGCGTTCGCCCATCCCGCCCCCGCGGCGACCAATGCAGATATACTCAGAGACCTGGCAAGGGGCGTCTCCAGCATCGAGCTTTGCCTCGATTGCACGGGCACGACCGGCGTCGCGGCGGCCGATCCCGACACGTTCGCGGCAGCGCTTTCAGGCGTGCGCGGCGACATTGCGACGATTGCCCTGGACCATGGCGGAGACACGGGCGTAGCGGCGGCGGCGCTCCTCGCTCGATGGGGAGAAGACCAGCGCGAGCCAAAGGCGCAGAAATTCGCGTTCAATATCGACCCTCTCGGTGCGCTGCAGAGGTCTGGACTGGTCGAGGGCGGGATCGACCGTGCGATGGGCCTTTGTGCTGGCGTCTTCGATGCGCTGGCCTTGAAATATCCTCACGCCACGGTCCTTCGCGTTGATGCAAGGCCTGTCCATGAGGCAGGCGGAAGCGAGGCGCAGGAACTCGGTGCGCTCATCGCCCATGGCATCGATACGCTTCGCCGGCTGGATGCCTTCGGGATCAGTCCTGCCAAGGCGGCTCCACAGATCCTCTTCACCCTGTCGATCGGCGCCAATTACGGAATCGAGATTGCGAAGCTGCGGGCGGCGCGCCGGCTTTGGGCCCGTTGCCTTGAGGCACTGGACCTTGATCCTTCCCCTATGAAGCTGCAGGCGGTTACATCGGCGCGAATGCTGACCCGGTATGACGCCTGGGTAAACATGCTTCGGGGCACGTCCGCTTGCTTTGCGGCGGCTGTCGGCGGCGCGGATGTCATAACGGTGCGGGCCTTCAACGAGGCGCTCGGCGTGCCCGATGAGCTTGGCCGCCGCATCGCCCGCAACACGCAGATCATCGCGATGGAAGAGAGCCAACTCGGCCGGGTGGCCGATCCGGCCGGTGGCGCCTGGTTCACCGGCACCCTCGGTAGCGACCTGGCCGAATTGGCGTGGAGCGAATTTCAGCGCATAGAGGGTGAGGGAGGATTTGGTGCCTCTCTGATGGAAGACGCGTTCCAGGCCAGGGTGGCCAAGACGCGAGCACAGCGCATCAAGGATGTCGCCCGGCGCAAGATACCCGTGACCGGCGTCAGCGAGTTTCCAATTCTGGAGGAAATCACGCCAACCGTGGCCGACATTTCGTTTTCTGCGGGGGCCGAGACGATCGATCCTTCACCGCTCGCAGCCATCGTACCCACACCGCCCGCCACCGGGGATGACAGCCAGGCAGAGCCCCTATGGCCGATCCGCATCGCCGAACCGTTCGAGCGCCTGCGCGACCATGCCGAGGCCCGTACGGCCAAGACCGGCGATCGCCCGGCTGTTTTCCTGGCCACGCTCGGACCGCTGGCCGAGCACACGGCACGGGTCGATTTTGCGAAGAACTTGTTTGCCGCCGGGGGCATCGATGCCAGAGCTGCATTGGTGACGCCAACGTCCACTGCAGAAATGGTGGCCGCCTTCAAGGCATCCGACTGCCGGCTCGCGGTGCTCTGCGGCTCCGACAAACGTTACGAAGCCGAAGCTGCCGCGGCTGCAGCTGCCCTCAAGGAGGCCGGTGTTCAGCGGCTGTACCTGGCGGGCAAGTACGAGGCCGACGGCATCGACAGCCATATCTTCATGGGCGTTGACTTGATCGACACGCTCGAACTTGCCCACGCAGAATTGGGGATCGTCCAATGACCACGTTTCCGGACTTCACGGCCCTGGACCTCGGCGCGCCCTCCGTTGGTGGAGGGGGTGCGGCGAAAGGTGATCCATGGGTCACTCCTGAGGACATCCCCGTTCAAACCAGCTACTCCGCAGCCGATACAGCGCGGCTGGACTTCCTCGACGACTTTCCAGGCTTGCCGCCCTTTGGCCGCGGTCCCTACCCCACGATGTACACCCAGCGGCCGTGGACAATCCGGCAGTATGCGGGGTTCTCGACAGCCGAAGATTCGAATGCATTCTATCGGCGCAACCTGGCCGCCGGTCAGAAGGGTTTGTCAGTCGCTTTCGACCTGGCGACCCATCGCGGCTACGACAGCGACCATCCGCGCGTCGTGGGTGACGTCGGCATGGCGGGTGTGGCCATCGACAGCATCTACGACATGCGGACCCTGTTTTCCGGTATCCCACTCGACCAGATGTCTGTTTCCATGACGATGAACGGCGCCGTGCTGCCGGTCATGGCGCTTTACATCGTCGCCGCCGAAGAACAGGGCGTATCAGCCGACAAGCTGGCCGGGACCATACAGAACGATATCCTCAAAGAGTTCATGGTGCGGAACACATACATCTATCCGCCCAAACCCTCGATGCGGATCATCTCCGATATCTTCGCCTACACGTCGGCCAACATGCCCCGGTTCAATTCGATCTCGATCAGCGGCTATCACATGCAGGAGGCCGGTGCGACGGCCGACCTTGAGCTTGCCTATACGATCGCCGATGGCATCGAGTACATTCGGGCGGGCAAGGCGGCTGGCCTGGATGTGGATGCATTCGCCCCGCGCCTCAGCTTCTTCTGGGCCATCGGCATGAACACCTTCATGGAAGTGGCAAAGATGCGGGCCGCAAGGCTGCTCTGGGCAAAGCTGGTGAAGCAGGAATTCAGTCCAAAGTCGGAGAAATCCATCAGCCTGCGGACCCACTCGCAAACCTCTGGCTGGTCGCTTACGGCCCAGGACGTCTACAACAATGTCATCCGCACGTGCCTGGAAGCGATCGCTGCAGCGGGCGGGCAGACCCAATCGCTTCACACCAACAGCTTCGATGAAGCCCTTGCGCTTCCCACCGATTTCTCGGCGCGGATTGCCCGCAATACGCAGCTCTTCCTGCAGCAGGAAGGTGGCGCGGCACAGACCATCGATCCCTGGGGCGGCTCCTACTATGTCGAGCGCCTGACCCACGATCTCGCCCAGAAGGCGCTGGTCCACATTGAAGAGGTCGAAGCCATGGGCGGCATGGCTAAAGCGATAGAAGAGAGCTTGCCGAAGCTGCGGATCGAAGAAGCCGCCGCCAAGACCCAGGCCCGCATCGATAGCGGCGAGCAGACCGTGGTGGGCGTCAACAAGTTTCAACTCGACGAGGACGAGGACGTTCCGGTTCTCAAGGTTGATAACGCGACGGTGCGCCGGATGCAGCTCGACAAGCTGGCCCGCTTGAAGTCCGAACGCAGCCAGGCCGAAGTGGATACTGCACTGGACGCCATCGCCAATGCGGCAGCCGGAACCGAGGGCAACCTGCTTGCGCTAGCCGTCGATGCGGCGCGCGCCAAGGCAACGGTGGGCGAGATATCGGCAGCCGTCGAGCGGAGCCAGGGTCGCCACCAGGCGGTAATACGCTCGCTGAAGGGGGTCTATGGACCAGGCGTCAAGACGACACCGATGGCGCAAACCGCAGAGGCCATGGCAGCCGCGTTTGCGCAGGAAAAAGGCCGGAAGCCCAAGGTCTATATCGCCAAGATGGGACAGGACGGACACGACCGCGGCCAGAAAGTTGTCGCCTCGGCGCTGATGGACCTTGGCTGGGACGTTGAGATCGGCCCACTCTTCCAGACCCCCGAAGAAGCGGCAAGGGCTGCCCGGGACGCCGGCGTCGATATCGTTGCCGCCTCGTCGCTCGCGGCCGGTCATCTCACCCTCGTTCCCGAACTGAAGCGTGCGCTGGGCAATGAGGGGGCCGTGGCTACGAAGATCATGGTTGGCGGGGTGATTCCGCCCGATGATTTCGATGCGCTCTATGCGGCTGGGGCGAGTGCGATCTTCCCACCCGGGACGGTCATCTCGGAAGCAGCGCTCCGTATGCTCCAGGCACTGGATGGGGATGGCGACGAGGGCGCTGGCGTCGCAGCGGAGTGACAGCGCTACTTCTAGCGTTTGCAGCCTTCCGGGTCGCAATCCAGACCTGACTGATCGTTGGGGTCTCAACCCGTTGATATCGGACCTGCTATACATGCCGGGGTTTGCTTACGGTGGTCAGAGGATCGATCCGCGGCCGCTCTTCGAACCTCAAGGATCTTCCCAAGCCAGTCTTGGCACCCCATATCGATAGTCGGAAAACATCGAGGAGTGCAGGCATGATCGTTTCAACCACACCGACCATTCAGGGCCATGAGATCACGGCCTACCGCGGCCTTGTCGCTGGCGAAGCCATTATCGGCGCGCACATCTTCAAGGACCTCTTCGCAGGGCTGCGCGACATTGTTGGTGGGCGGTCAGAAGCCTATGAAAGCACGATCCGCGAAGCGCGGGAAACTGCGGTCCGGGAAATGGTTGAAGAGGCCAGTCGCCTGGGCGGCAATGCCGTTGTCGGGATCGATATCGATTATGAGGTCGTGGGCCAGGGCGGATCGATGATGATGGTTTCCGCAACGGGCACAGCCGTGGTTGCCGAAGGGATTTGACGACCGCCGACCCCACTTCGCCGGCGGCCTTTCTCAGCGTCTGCGAGGCCTCGCTGGCCAGTCTGCCTGCCCCAATGCAGTCGGCGGCAGAACGGGTTTTGATTCGGGTCGAGGATTTTGCCGCGCCCGAGATCCTGGCCGATTTCGGCATGACCGACCTGTTCGCACTCACAGGGCTCTACATGGGTGTATCGATGCTGCATGAGAGCGTGACCTTCCCCAGCGTCGAAAGCCCGATGATCTTTCTCTACAGGAAGCCAATTCTCGCCGAATGGCGTGAACGGGGAGATGTGGCGCTGGATGATCTTGTTGCCCATGTTTTCATTCACGAACTGGCCCATCATTTCGGCTGGTCTGATGAGGAGATCGATGCCGTTCTCGACGCTGGTTGAACGGGTTACTCTTTTCAAACCGCTCTGGCGCCAGCAAACTCCAAAAAAACGGGAGGATGATAATGGACCAGTACACGGCATACGATGCGCTCGGCCTTGCTGCCTTGATCGCCAAAAAGGAGGTTACCGCAGAAGAGGTGCTGGAGGCGGCACTGATGCGGGCCGAAAGGGCCCAGGACACGCTGAATTGTTTCTCTGCAATCTTCCCCGATATCGCGCGCCAGCAGATCGCTGAAGGTCTGCCAGACGCTTCCCCTTTCGCAGGCGTCCCCTATGCCACCAAGGACCTATCGGTCGAGATCAAGGGGGCACCGCTCACCAATGGTTCGCGCGGCTGGAAGGGCAACGTGGCGGATCAGGACAGCGAAATCGTATCACGCTACCGGGACGCCGGGCTCCTGCTCTTCGGTCAGACAACAAGCCCCGAATTCGGGCTCACGACATCGACCGAGAGCAGTCTTTACGGGCAGACCCGCAATCCATGGGACCTTTCGCGAACTTCCGGAGGCTCTTCGGGCGGCGCCTCGGCCGCGGTTGCCGCGGGCGTCATCCCCCTCGCCCAGGCCAGCGACGGCGGTGGCTCGATCCGTATTCCGGCCGCCTGTACCGGTCTTTTCGGGATGAAGCCCTCGCGCGGCCGAATCCCCATGGGTCCGCGCGTGACCGAGAACTGGGCTGGGTGCTCCACCGTCCATGCCGTTTCCCGAAGCGTTCGGGACAATGCGGCCCTGATGGACGCCACACATGGCCGGGAAACCGGGTCCCGCTACATGACCGAACAACCCGATGGAAGTTTCCTGTCCGCCCTCGATCAGGACCCATCGCCTCTGCGCGTTGCAATCTGGAGCACCGCGCCCAACGGGACCCGGCCCGATCCCGATGCCCAGGCCGGGATGGAGAAGGCATCCAGCCAGTTGGAGGACCTCGGCCACTCGGTTGTCGAAGCCGACCCCAAACTGGACGGAGCAGCACTGGGCAAGGCATTCCTGATGACAATCTGCGCCGATATGGCGAACGTGATCACCCGGCGGGAAACCGTTATGGGCAGGCCACTTGGCGAAGATGACCTCGAACTGGTGACCCGCCAGATGGTCAATCTTGGTCGCACCGTACCGATGGTGGAGCTGGCGGCAGCGAGCCGAACCTTTCAAGAGGCCGCGATCGCGTTTGAAATGTGGATGGATAGTGGGCGCTACGACGTCGTCCTGATGCCCACCCTGTCGAGGGCGCCTGATCCACTGGGCCGCCTGAGCCTGAACCCGGAAAACCCGGACGACTACAACGAAGCCGTTTCAACCTTCGCGCCCCACTGCGCACTGTTCAACCAGATCGGCGCACCCGCCATGTCGGTCCCACTCCACTGGACGCCATCGGGTCTTCCGATCGGAATGATGGTTGGCGCCCGCCATGGCAGGGAGCGTCTCCTCTATGGCCTCGCCGGCCAATTGGAACGTGCGTTTCCCTGGGCTGATCGCAAACCGCCGGTCTTCTTCCACTAGCCGCTTGTTCGGCGCTCCGTCCGGCTCATGCTACCCGCTTCCGCCCTGCCCGTTGGGGGGTGGGGGTGGGGGCAGACCCAAAGCAGCGGTTAACATCAATCGAGAAGTTCGCGTTCCGCGCTTAGACGGGACTTCAGAGCGGTCTGCTAAAGTCACGCAGTGCGGGCTCGGGCAAAGACCTTGGAAAAGATACTTGGACAGTCGTGGACGATCGAACGGGAGTTGGCTGACGCTTTGGCGATCGCCAAGAAACTCAGGGACGACTCCACATCAAGGCTGATTTCAAGCGTTCTCGCGGCCATCATGATCGCCTGGATTGGACTACCCATTGTCGCAATCATATGGATTGGCGCGGTTGTCCTGAACGAAATCCTCGACCGTATCGCCCTGCGGCGGCTGGCGCAGGAAACCGCACCGACCCATTCGCGATTGTTTCCGTACTTCATCAATATCTTCGCCGGACCCACGATATGGTGCGCCGTGGTAATGGTGCTGGTCTGGACAGGAAACGGTGCGAACTTTTTCCTGGCGATCGCAATCCTGACCGGTACGCTGATCCATGCCTTCGTATTCTACGCAGATAGCCGATTGCAGACGGTGGTGGCCGCCGCGCCTGTGCTTGTCACAACCAGTCTCACCATCGCCTATGTCATTACCTACAGCAGTATTCCCTACAGCGAGAAGTTCATCATCGTCTGCGCGATGATCACGGTGACAGCTTACTTGATGGCAGCAGGTGTCCAGAACATTCGAACCCATGAAGCGCTGAGCGATCTGGTCGCGCAGACCACCGAGATTGCAGAGACCGATCCCCTGACCGGTCTGCAGAACCGCCGCGCCTTCCTTCAGTCCGTGAACACCTGGCTGCAATCGCAGCCGAACACCTGCATTCTCTTTGTCGATCTCGATCGGTTCAAACCGATCAACGATGAGTACGGGCATGCGGTGGGGGACCAGGTGCTGACGGTGATCGCAGACCGGCTTCGATCATCGGTTGGAACCCGCAATGTGGCGCGCCTCGGAGGCGATGAGTTCGCCGTCCTTCTGTCCTTTGACGACCGGGAGCGGCAGCTGGAGCACTACATTGCGCAACTTCATGCCAACGTGACAGCGGCGATCCCGTCTGAGGTCGGTAACGTTATCATTGGTGCTTCAATCGGGTACGCGATTTTCGGCGAAGACGGATCAACGGTTTCAGAACTCCTGGTTGCTGCGGATGCGGCGATGCGACGGGTCAAGAGCGACCATGGCAACCCAGCCCGCTTCGACGTTGCTGTCGACGGTGCCCGCCTGAAATCATCGGCTTTGGAGGTCGCGTTCGAACGCGCGTTGGAGAACGGCCAGCTTGTTGCGGCCCTTCAACCGATTGCGCGTGCGCGAGGCTGCGAAATCGTCGCGTATGAGCTGTTGGCTCGTTGGCAGAACAGCGGGCTGGGGCACGATCCAAGTCCCACCGAGTTTGTTCCCGTTGCCGAAAAACTCGGCCTGCTCGACCGGTTGTTGCTGACAACGTTGAACCAGTGCCTGCCCTCAATCAGGAACAGCCACACAAACCTGGCAATCAACATCTCGCCATCACAACTCAACTCGGACGGATTCCTTGACCGATTGCAGGCGACGCTGGAGTCGCACGGCGTGCCGAACGACCGGATCGAACTCGAAATCACCGAGCAGATTGCCATTCGCAACCTCGAACGAAACATCGCGAGGCTCAAGGACGCCAAGGACAACGGTTTCAAGATTGTGCTAGACGATTTTGGGACGGGATACTCGTCGCTATCGATGCTGGACGCCCTGCCTCTGGACAAGGTCAAGCTGGACCGATCCTTTGTGCTCCGGGCCCGTTCGGGTCCGCGAACACGCCACGTGCTTGGCGCGACGATCCGATTGGTCTCGGACCTCGATATCGAATGCTGTGTCGAAGGGATTGAGGACGAAGCGACGGCAATTCTGGTGTCGTCCTATGGCTGCTCACTAATCCAGGGTTATTGGATTGGCTGTCCGGAAGTCGTGACGACCAGACCCGGAGTGATTTCTGCACCGACCGATCTGGAGCGACCGGCAGCCTGAAGCAGTTCACTGCTCACCATTTCGAAAGCCCCCTCTTTCTTCAAACCTGCGGCGGCGTTCTCCCCGGCGGCGATCGCCAATCGCTTTTGCGGCAGACCGGCGCTGTTCAGGGGTGAGCGCTGCGAACTGTTCGACCAACACAGCCTGGATAGCCTGCTCCATCGCTGTTTCGCTTGTTCGCAACGCCTGAAAAGCAGCGGTCATGCGGTCTGGGTCGAACGGGTCAGCGACCATGGCGGCCTGCAGTTCGCGCTGGGCCTTGCGCCGCTCATTGAACCGTGGGCGGCCGCCTTTCGTAGCCTCGCGGAACGCCTCCCTGAGCACTGCTCTCTGTTCGGGATCGACGGTTGCCAACACGCCTCCCGCGATCGCTGCTTCTGTCCGCCCCGGCCCAGCCCGTCGCTCATCTTGGGGGCGGGGTCCGCCCGAAAGCATCTGGCCGATGAACAAGCCGATCAAAAGCGTGTTGACCATCAAGGATCCTGTCAGGATCCACGAGAATCGGCGCCCGGCGGGGGAAGGCGATGTGTCACTCAAACCCCGACTCCTCGAACGCGCCGGAGAAATCATCAATGCCCAGAGCCGCATAGATCATGGCATCGGTGTCCGCATCATCGCCAGTGCTGCCCCCATAGGGAGAAAGAACGCCAAGCAGCAGGCCGAAAACCAGGCTGGCGGCGGCTCCGCCAACGGGCGCGAGCACGGGCGATCGTCGCAGTCGTTCCTTGATCTGAGCCCAGAAAGCGGAGGATTTGGGTCTCGGGGCATCAGCCATGAGGCTGGCCACTAGTTCGGGTGACGGCTCGGGCCGCCTGACATCAGCCAGCAGCCCATCCAGCGCCGCTTCGTCCGCCATGACTTTGCTTAACCGCACGGGCGGTTGGGCGATCAATGAAAGTGCGTCGGCTGTGCGCGCTGTTGGCGGCCAAAGCGCTGGATCTGCGCCATGGGTCTCAACCAATGCGATCACCCGGTCTTCGAGAGATGGTTCAGGGTCACCCAAGACCATTGTCCTTTCCGGTCAGCAATTGCATCTTCAGCGTTCGCCGGGCGCGGGCCAACAGGCTTTCCAGGGCATCAACGCTGACCTGCATGATACTTGCCGCCTCAATATTGGTGTGGCCTTCCAGGCGGCACAGGACAAGGGCTGCCCTTTGGCGATCCGGCAGCTTCGCGATCGCCTCTTCGATCGCTGCCACCCGTTGCGCCTGATCGAGTTGTTCGCCCGGTCCGAGGCCATGGTCGACTTGTTCGGGGGGGCTATCGGTGGCCCGTTCCCGCGTTCGCCTGAGCCGGTCGAAGCACAGATTGAGCGCCACCCGGTGCAGCCACGTCGACAGTTTCGCCCTCGGTTCCCACCCCGGCATGGCTTTCCAGGCTCGCAGGAACGTTTCCTGGACCACATCCTCGGCGTCCCCCCTGTTTCGGAGCATGCGGAAGGCCACGGCATAAATCCCGGGCGTGTGCCGCGTGACCAGCGCAGACTGGGCCAACCGATCACCTCCGGCAGCCCGCGCGATCTCTTCGCTTTCATGTACCAGGGACACAAGCAGGACTGTGGCGGAGAATGGCCGGACGCGGAAGAGGTTTGCGGGGACAGGGGTCGCTTCCGCATCCGGCGACCCCTACAGGGCCTGAAACCCCACAGGGATGCTCCGAACGCCTTTCGGCTATCGGCCACGGCCCTCGCCGCCGCGGTGGTGGCGGGCCCGTCTGGCCATCTTCTTCATGCCGGCTTCGATCTCTGCTTCGGTGATGGTTCCATCGCCGTTTTCATCGATGCGCTCGAACATCGTGACCTGTCGGTCGCCAAACTCATCGAGACCGATTACACCATCGCTGTTCTCATCGGCCCGCTCGAACCGGGACGCGGCCCGGCGCGCCTCGCGCTCGGCCCGCTGTACCGCCTGCCAGGCCGCAACTTCATCCGGTGACAAGCCGCCGCTTGCATCGGTATCGGCAGCGGCAAAGTCTGCCGCCCGCTTGGCTTCCACTTCGGCCTGCGTGATTTCACCGTCTGCGTTCATGTCAAAGTCCGCGAAGCGTTCCATGGCCGCCTCCTTCATCATGGCGCGGCGTTCGCCACGGTCCATGGGGCGATCGTCAGGGTCTTGCTGGGCGTGGGAAATGACGCCTGTCCCAGCGATGAGAAGTGCGGTGCCAGCGATTGCGAAGGTTATTGTTTTCTTCATGGGAGAAAGGTCCTTGTTCTGGTTCTGGTTTGCCCACTGAGCCTCCATTGAACGGACCGGTTTCGTTATTCCGTCGCGGGTTGCGGAAGTTTTTTCCGAAAAAGTGCAGCAACAGCATTCTGGTGACCGGCAAGCCGTGTTTCGACGTCGTCAAACGTGTCGGCGCCCACGGCCCGGGCAAGCCGACCTTGCAGGCCTGTCGAGAACTGACCGCCGACTGCCGCATCGCCCAAGGCGACCCGCATCACCTGCTGCAACGCTTGCTGAAACAATAGCGCATCCGAAAGGGCTTTCGCGTCGGCGCCATCGACCGCACCAGCATTGGAAAGACGCGCGAGCGCCTCTGCAGTGTTCCCTGTGATCAGTGTTTCGTTTCCGCCGGTGAGAAGGGCCGCTTGGGTGATGAACTCGATATCGACGAGACCACCCGGCGCAAGCTTCAGGTCCCAGGCTCCGGCTGCGGGCTTTTCGGTCCGCATGCGCTCCCTCATGTTCGCGACATCAGACAGTATCTCCTCCCGATCTGCCCGGGCAGTGATCGCAGAAACCGCGTGGCGCATCGCCTCCGCCGCCAGAGCGGGGTCTCCCGCCACGGGCCTGAGGCGTGTCAGGGCCATATGCTCCCAGGTCCATGCCTCCTCGACCTGGTAACGCTTGAAGGCCGGCAGGCTAACCGCCACCGGGCCCGCGCCGCCAGACGGCCGCAGGCGCATATCGATCTCATACAAGGTGCCCTCGCCCGTCGGTGCGCTGAGCGCGGCAATTAGGCGTTGGGTAAAACGGGTGAACCAGGTCTGGGGATCAGAAGCGCCAGCCTCTGCCGTATAGAGCACAAGAAGGTCGAGGTCTGAGCCGGCCGTCAGTTCCCGCCCGCCTAGCTTGCCGAGCGCAAATACGTGCCATCGTCCAGGCGGCAAACCAAGGCGACGGGCGCATTCGCGCTCTGCTGCATCGACCATGGCTTGAATTGTTTCATCAGCAAGATCTGACCATAGGTTGCCGGCCTCAACCGCGGGAAGCCAGCCGTGCAGGAGCCGGTGCCCTATGAGCAGGCTCGCCTCACGGTGATACCGCCGTGCCTCGTCCATGGCGGCTTCAAAGTCCACATCCGCGGCAATCGCCAAACGTCCGCCCTGGCCACCATCGACAAGGACGTCCAGACAAGTCGGGTTGCGAGAGAGGGTGAGCGCGAGTTTCGGTGAAAGCGCAAGCGTCGTAACAAGGTCCTCAAGCACGTCAGGCTCGGCCAGCAACATCGACAGCACCTGCACACCGGAACGAAGCCCTTCGAAGAAGGTCGTGAAGCGGGTGAAGGCCGTGTCGGCCTCTCCGGTCTCGCCCATTTTCTCCAGCAAGTCTGGCAGCAGGGCCGTCAGCAGCTGCCGTCCGCGATGGGCGCGGGTTGCGGGCACCCGGCCGCGGTGCCACGTCTGGACCGTCGTGATCACGCGCTGCGGATCTGAAAAGCCCATTGCGCGGAGGGTCGCAACGGTTGCAGGATCGGTATCGACGCCGGTGAACACCAGGTTGCCCCGGTTCGCCGCCGACGTGCGCCTTTCCTCTTCAGCAAACAAGTCCTGGTAGTGAACATGGACGGTTTCCCGTACCGCGATGAGATCAGTCTCAAACCGCAGCCGGTTATCATACCCGCACAGCGCGGCGACATGGTCGCGCGCGCGTTCGCTTCTGGGTAGCGAGTGGGTTTGCTCGTCATTCAACATCTGAAGTCTGTGTTCGACCGCGCGGAGCGCCTCATAGGCTGCCGTGAGTTCTCGGGTCACAGGCCAACTGACAACGCCGGCGTCGGCCAGCCGAACGAGCGCTCCGCAGGTGGTCGGATCGCGTAGGGTCGGATCACGGCCGCCGAGGATAACCTGTTGGGTCTGCGCAAAAAACTCTATCTCGCGAATACCACCAGGGCCGAGCTTGAGGTCCGTGGCAACATCTCCAAGGTCGGGGTCGCCAACCTTGGCATTGATCATGCGCTTGATTGCGTGAATGTCGGCGATCGCCCAGTAATCGAGGTGCCGACGCCACACAAATGGATCGAGTTCGCGCAGGAAATGTGCCCCGGCCTCCTTGTCCCCCGCGCAGGGCCGGCCCTTGATGTAGACCATTCGCTCCCAGTTCTGGCCGACGCTCTCGTAGTAGGCATCGGCCATCACCGCAGATACCGCGACGGGGGTGGACGATGGGTCGGGCCGGAGCCGGAAGTCAGTGCGAAAGACGTAGCCATCGGCGGTTTGGGTTTCGAGCAAGGCGATCATGTCGCGAATGATGCGACTGGCGGCATCGGCGGGATCGCGTTCTCCGCCATCGAAGCGTTTCGGATCGTAGATCGCCACAAGATCGATATCACTTGAGTAATTCAGCTCACGCGCGCCGTGCTTTCCCAGGGCGAGGATGGCAAGTCCATCGGTCTGCAACCCCCTCGACGCCGCTGCAAAAGCTATCGCGGCCTCTGTTGCGGTGTCTGCCATATCCGATAGTCGCGCCGTGATATCGGGGACGCCCGCGAGCCCAGCCAGGTCCTGAAGCGCGAGGATGAGGTGGCCTTCACGCTTGCCCCGGCGCAGCGCGGCCATCAGGGTGTCCTTGTCTTTGCAAGCGGCGACGGTCTCGGTCCAATGCGCGAGCCATGGGGTGAAGGCGCCCGCCAACTGATCGCAGGTTTCGATCCCCAGCCGGGGTAGGTCCCGATCGATCAACCGCTTCAGGTAAGGCGCATGGCCGGATGCCCTCTGGCAAAGGTCAGCAAAGTTCGACGCGAGGGGGCGAATGGTCAGCATCGCCCCTCTCTAGCTCACGCAAGTGGCAAGCGTAAAATCGCTCTAAGCCCCGGCCGGTCAGGCGGGCCCCGACCATCCAGCAAGAGGAACTCCCCCCGGTGAACGTCAGCGACGGTCTCTACAAGCGCCAGCCCCAGCCCGGACCCCGGCAGGGTTCGCGCGCTGTCCATGCGGACAAACCGTTCGACC
>JBCBKE010000056.1:0-19771 GCA_038522375.1 Pseudomonadota bacterium | reverse complement strand
GTTCCAGCTCCGCGCCCAGAAGCGCCAGCATTTTCCGCCGCTCGATGGACATGGATTCGGGCATCACGAGGATAAGCCGATACCCGCGGGCCGCCGCCACCATGGCGAGGCCGATGCCGGTGTTCCCGGATGTGGGTTCGACGAGGGTCGTCCCCGGGCTGATCTGACCAGCCGCCTCTAGCGATGAGATCATGCCGATGGCGATCCGGTCCTTCACACTGGCCAGCGGGTTGAAGAATTCGAGCTTCAGGAGAAGCCGCGCCTGGAGCCCCTCCTCCTCCGATAGGCGGGGGATATCGACCAGCGGCGTGTTGCCAACGGTTTCGAGGATCGAGCCATAGGTCCGCCCCCGGCCCGGGGCGTCGAGTTCGATGCCGTTATAGGTGTGTGTCGCCGTCATTGTTCGCGCCTCCATTTGGGTCCGATCCTAACCCGACCACGGGGCGAAAAACACTCCCGGGACGGCAGCGGCATGGGCCGCAAGGAAAAAGGGCTGACCCGAAGGCCAGCCCGCCAGGTTTGGATGGATGGAGATGCCGCCGGTGTCGCGGCAGGGCCGGTCAGGCCGCGCGGGCCTCTGCATCGGCTGTTGCCCGGGCTTCGGAGGCCATGTCGTTGGCCACCAGGTCGCCGAGATGGCCCAGGGCCGAGATCCCGTAGGCGTCTTCGGTATAGACGGCGATTGCGGGGAGCAGCTTGCCGACCTCGCGGTGGCCGAGGCCCTGGTCGTGGAGTTGGCGCAGCATGCCGGCCGACACATGGCGCTTGCCGCCCGGGGTCTGCTCGATGAGTTGGGCAATGACGCCGGTTGGCGCGCCGGTTTCCGAGCCGGTGCGGGCCGAGAGGGTACGGGCACCGGGAAGGCGCTTGAACAGGGCCGACGTGAACGGTGATCCACGACGCTCAGCGGCGCTGAGAACGGTCCCCAAGGCGGCCCTGGCAGCCTTTTGGGTCAAGCCGGTCTCGGTCGCCAAATGGCGGATGAGGTCTTTCATCATCGCTCAGTCCTTCGGGTTTTTCTGTTTTGCCGGTTGACCCGGTACAGCGTGGAGATTCGCCGCTCTGCGTGAGCAAGACGTTAATCGCTCGCCTCGATTTGTTCATTTTTCACGATGAGTTCTTAATTTCGGTTAGGGAGTCTTAATGGCTGTCAACTTTTTCCTCTTCTATGCTTTGCGGCGTGCTAGTATAAACACGAGTAGCAGCTGCTGATATCGGTGGCGTCCGGGACGAAACGCGTGGGGTCAGGGGACCGGACGCCGCTCACTGCGTTCCAGTGGTAAGAAGGGGCCCCGGCCATGGGCTATTACAACCAACCCAATTTGGGCGGCGGGAAACACAAGTCGACGAAGACGCCGGGACGCCTGCATGATGACCGGCGCTGGCAGTCCATGATGTGGGGTTTTCTGGGCCTGATCCTGGGCTTGCTGTTTGGGGTGATCGGCGCTGGCATGGCCGGAGGCGGCGCGGCGCGCCCGGCGCTTTCTGGCCTGAGCACGGCTTCGGAAGCAAGCGCCGGCGCGGAGGCCTGCTCGCTCACGGCCGGGGGCGCGATTGACGAGACCCCTTGCACACTCAGTGCGGCCACGCTGTCGGCGTTCATGGATGTGGCAGGCCCGATGGACCTGCTTGGCGCGGCGGGGCCGCCGGTCGAGACGCTGCCCGATTGCCGGCGCAGTGATGATGGGGCGATCACCGGGGCGCCGTGCCGGTTCGGCGCCAACCTGCCAGCGATCCTGCGCGCCAATGGGGTGGGTACGGCGTCTGCTCCGCCGACCCCCGAGATGCCCGGCCCCTGCTTTGTCACCAATGATGGCGGCGTGACCGGAGCGCCCTGTCTCCTACAGACGGCCGTTTCAGCGCCCCCGCCGCTCCCCCGATGCACGATCAGCATGGTGGATGGTACGGTGACGGGCGCGCCATGCAGGCTGGCAGCAAACTTCCGAGCCCTGAACAATAGCCGGACACTCGACGCGGAGATGGTGCCGCGCGAGCGCCCTGCCCCCGCAGCATCGACGCTGGCTGACTGCCGCATCAACCGCGCGGACCAGAGCATTACCAATGCGCCTTGCAGGCTGGACCAGAGTTTCCGGCCCGTGCTCGATGCCAGCTTTGGACCGGTGCCGAAGTTAGCGCTGAAGGTCTGCCCGACGCGGGGCTTCAGCACGCCCGAGGATTTGGGATGCGGCTTGCGTGTGCGGGACTCAGGCCATGTCGCCCTGTCGAAGATTGCCGAAGCCTATTACGGTGATACCGACGCAGCCTGCATGATCTATGATCGGAACCGGGATGTGTTCGGTACTCGGACCTCACCGGTCCGGCGGAACGATCCCCACTGCATCTTGCCGGAAGATATCCTGTTCCTGCCCGCAACGGCGCCGGATGAGGATTTCGGCCGCTGTGTCACCCCGCCCCGGCAAGCCAATGTCTGCGAGGCAAGCTGAGTTGAGCACACCAAACCCCGCTTGACCAAGACCGATACGCTAAGGCGTTGGTCTTTCGTTTCACGCCAGGCCGACGCTTTACGTCCCTGTTTTTAAGCACTTCCGGAAGAAACGCTAGCCTGGCTCCCCGACAAGCCCAGCCGCACCGGCGGCCGCCGGCCCAGCGAGACGGTAAGGCAGGAGGGGCTCAGGCGATTTCCGTGTGGTCGCCCAGCCAGTCAATCTCGACCTCGAACAAGGGCAGGTCCTGGCGACCCCCATTGGAATTGACGGCGCCCTGACCCTGGGGCTCGTGCACGAGTCCTGGATCGAGGACGGAAGGCGCGGGTTCAACCCGCGCGAGCCCCTCGAAAGTGAAAGACTGCTCCAAGGGGGACTGCTGCGCCCCCGAAATCTCGACACCGGCGCGAATGTCGCTCAATTGCGCGTTCTTGAATGTGATGGCGACCCCCGCATTCGAGAAAAGCACGTCATTCCCGAACTGGGAGAAGTCGCTTCGCGCCTCGCCAACGCTGCCGTAGCCGAAGTTCTCAAGCCTGACCGTCTCACCGGCAGCAAAGTCCAGGACAGTATCGCCACCGACTTCGTTTGCCCGAAACACGAACGTATCCTCGCCTGCGTTGCCCCGAAGGTCGTCGCGGCCTTCGCCGCCGATCAGGACATCATTGCCCTGTCCACCATTCAACGTGTCATTGCCGGCCCCACCTTCCAGACGGTCGTTTCCACCACCGCCATTCACCGTATCATTGCCGATCCCGCCGAGAACAACGTCGGCGCCATCCTGCCCACCAAGCACATCGTTGCCCGCGCCGCCCTGGACATCGTCATTTCCATCGCCGGCATTGATTTGATCGTTCCCATCACCGCCCAGCAGCGTATCGGATTGAAAACCCCCGTTCAGGGTGTCGTCTCCGCTTCCGCCATTCAGCACATCCCTACCGCGTGCGCCGAGAAGGAGATCGTTGCCCGATCCGCCGTTGAGCGTGTCATTGCCAGTCAGGCCCGTCAGTTCATCGTCGCCACCCCCTCCGAACAGGGTGTCGTTCCCGGCTCCACCGTTGAGACTGTCGTCACCGGCGTCGCCTTCAAGCTGGTCATCGCCTGCGGCGCCAAGGAGTTCATCGGCACCATCCCCGCCAACGAGCCTGTCATCGCCGCTAGCGCCCGCGAGAAAATCTCGACCGTTTCCACCAAACAGTCGGTCATCACCGCTTCCCGCGAGGAGGGTATCATTGCCGACGCCGCCGGCCATCACGTCATTGCCTGCGCCGCCGGTGAGCGTGTCTCCGCCACCACCGCCGCGCAGGGTGTCGTCGCCTGCGCCACCGGTGAGCTCATCCCGGCCGTTTCCACCGTTCAGGTCGTTGTCATTGGCGTCCCCGACCAAGGTATCGGCAAAGCCCGACCCGACGACATTCTCAACATTCGTAATCCGGTCACCGGAAGAGAACGTCCCCGCCGCCAGATTGGCCGAAACACCCGTCGTCTTGTTCGCCAGCGACACGGTATCGGCGCCAGCGCCACCATCGAAATTCACAGCCCCATCGCCGGCGAGAAGCGTGTCATCGCCAGCGCCACCGATGAGGCGTTCGATACCACTATAGGTATCGGTGCTCGTCACCTGCTGAATCACCACGTCGATTCCCAGGTCACGGCCCTGATCATCGGTCTTGGAGCTGTTCGGCAGATCGCGATCAAGATCATCCGGGCTGTTGGCGTTCAGGGGATCGGCCTCGAAGATCATTTGAGGCGTGATGGCGCGAAGGCTGTCGCTGGGATTGGGGCGCCAGAGACGCTGCTCCATGGACTCCATCGCTTCCGCCGAGCCGAGATCTTCCCAGACAGGGGTCTCAACAAGATCAGTTTTCGTTACGGTTCGGGCAGTCGCATCGAAGACAAGGCCTCCGGCATTGCCTGAATAGTCCAGCGTATCGAAACCGCTGCCGCCAATGGCTTCATCGTTCCCCGCGCCCGTCAGAATTGTGTCGTCGCCCGTGCCGCCGCGCAGGATGTCGTCGCCATCGCCGCCCAGGAGCACGTCCCTGCCGCCCCGGCCTTCGATAAGGTCGTCCCCATCGGAACCGTTCAGGACATTGCGGACGCTGTTGCCGAAGATCTCGTCATCGGCAACGCTGCCGATCACGTTTTCGATGTTGATGATGTCGTCGCGCCCGATCCCGCCTGAGCCGGGAACGAGCACGATTCCGGTTTGGAGGTCTGCCGAAATCGCAACCAGATCCTTGTCGTTGATACGGTTTAAGGTGTCACCATTCAGGGTGAACGGCGCATAGGAAATCGTATCGCTGCCGTCTCCGCCGTCGATGAAGTCCTGTTCGTCGCCGCCATGGATGAGGTCATTGCCGTCGCCGCCGAAGATTTCATCGCTGCCTTCGTGGCCATAGATAACATCGTCGCCGCCGCGGCCGTGGAGCTCATCCTGCCCGTCATGCCCGAGGATGAGGTTGGCCTTATCGTTGCCAAAAATGCGATCGCCGGCTGTCGATCCCCAAACATTCTCGATATTGACGTACTCGTCGCCATCAACGCGGAGATTGTCATTGGTGTCGATTTCCCCGCCGAGCGCCAGGTCGACAGCGACGGCAACAGAGCCATCGTCGGTGAAGAAATCGATTGTGTCGATGCCGGTGCCACCGATAACGACCTGCTCGCCACGGCCGATCTCGAAGCGGTCGTCGCCTGCGCCGCCATTCATCTCCACTTCCGGAGCGGAGAAGGACTGACCGTTGACCTGGACAACACCGGGACTGGCATTCAGGACATCATTGCCTGTTCCACCGAACAGTTTCTGGTTCCGGGCGTAACCCGCTTCCAGGTAGTCATCCCCAGCGCCACCAAAGAGTTGGTCTCCCGTGCCACCGGGATTCTGCGTCGTCCCCTTGTTGCCGCCAATGATTGTGTCGTTTCCCCCGCCGCCAAATATCTCCATGGACGGGGTTACGCTCGTGGCGTTCGGCGCACGGAATTCATCGTCGAAATCAGACCCGACCAGCACCTCGACGTCACGGACCGCGATCCCCTGATCAACGGTGGTTGCCTGCCCGGCGAAGAGGAACGGAAGCGCTGTACCCTGCGCCCCGCTATTCAATGATAGCCGCCAACCGAAGCTCGACTGGCTGAAATCAAGTGTGTCGCGGCCGTCATCACCGAAGGCGTCACCGTCAAAGTCGGTCGCGAAAAACGTGTCATCGCCGTCGCCACCGCGCGCGAGGACACGGTTGGTCATGTGGAAGACATCGTCGCCCGCATCGCCATTGACGATGAGCGACCCGAACGGGATGACCGACGCGTCGGGCGCGAAGAACGTATCGTCGCCTGCCCGCCCGGAGATGCTCGTGGATGAGTTGGGGTTGACCAGCGCGATTGTCAGGCGGTCATCGCCGTCGGTAGCGTCGAGGCTTTCTATGTTGGCGATGGTGTCCACGCCGACCGGGTCGCCCTGGGCATTGAATTTGCGCACGATGCCGGTGGCGAGATTTGCATCGATGAACGCCGCCACATCATCGCTTGCCTCGGTTGGGATGAAGCTGCGATCCGACGTGTAATAGATATTGTCGAAGTCCGCACCGCCATCATAGCGATCATTGCCGGCTCCGGCGCCGATCGTATCTGTGCCGCCGCCTGCATCGATGACGTCGTTGCCGCGACCGCCCGCCAGCCGGTCGCTTCCATCCCCACCAAATATCTCGTCATTTCCACCGAACCCGTGGATCCAGTCACTCCCGCCCTCGCCGGTGATGACATTTTCACCGTCGTCACCGAATATCGTATCCGGATCGTCGGACCCGACGACGTTCTCGATACTGATCAGCGTATCGGTGATCGTTGATATCCGATTGGTGTTCTTTGCCTCCGTGGGGAGACTGGCATTCATCGCGACGGCGATGCCGCCGGTTTCGGACAGGAAGTTTGCCGTATCGATCCCCAGTCCACCGTCGAGCGTGTCCCGCCCCGTTCCGCCGTCGAGCAGATCGTTGCCGCCCCCGCCGAGGAGGGTATCGTTGCCGCTACGTCCTGCCAGGTAGTCGTCATCGGTGGGATCGGTGTCGGCACCCGGTGCATTCGGATCATAGCCATAAAGCGTGTCGGCCGCGTTGAACCGGCCAAACAGGAAATCGCGTTCAGACGTGCCGAACAAGACACCCGAACTGTCGGCGTAGCGAAAGCGGGACAGGTCATCCAGGGTGACCGAGATATCTTCAAAAACGAAGTTCTCGATTGCGACGAGATCATCGATCCCATCATCCCGGTTCACGTTCCGCGGAGAGTCGTGAGTGATCTGGACGAGGGTGTTCGACTCGTCATCGCGCGCGACATAGTAGTTGGACAGGACGTCGCCATAAACGGCAGCATCGTCCCCGTCCCCACCGTCGAGATCATCATTCCCTGCTCCGCCCAGAAGCAAGTCCTCGCCCGCACCGCCTCTGAGCGTGTCATCCGCACTGCCGCCGCTGATAACATCATCACCCGCGCCGCCATCGACCGTATTGGCCTGCTCGTCGCCGAACAGGACATCATCGCCGCTGGTGGGTGGGTTCTTCCCCGGCTCCAGGCTGAACGGATCCAGCAGCTCCACAACGATACCGTCGACGAAGTCTTCCAGCGGGTCAGTGAGACGGCCGATGAAGCTGGTGTCGAGGTCGATATCGATCGCATCGCTGACATCTTCCAGGTAGTCCTGCGCGTCGTCGAGGAGGTTGATGTCGGGCAGGAGGTTCCTGATGAAGGCTTCCGCTTCATCGAAGAGGCTGTTGATGCCGACAGCTTCGAGAATGGGATCGAGGACGGGGCTGACGACTGTTTCGTAAATCAGGTCCGCCGCATCCAGGGCCCATTCGACGGGCTTCAACACTGCATTGATGCCCGCGAGGGGTTCGCGCAGGAAAGCGAGCGTGTCGGCAATACTCTCCAGCGTTCTCTGAATCTGCTTGATTTCGTCGACGATCCCCGTTTCATCGTTAAGGGCGTTCAGCAATTGGTTCGCACGGTCCCGGGTTTGATCGTAGAGGTCATTGAGTTCTTCAACGGCGTCATTCGGCACTGCCGCCAGCGCATCAATCGATAGGGCTGCATCGACGGAAAAATCAGCGATCTGGTCGATGGTCTGGGCAGCGCTGTCCACGCTGTCGCGCACGGACCCGATACCATCGTCAACGGAATCGAATTGCTCCTCGAACGATTCAAGCTGTTTCCGTCCCGCTTCAACCTTGTTCTCGATCGGATCGATCTTCTTCTGGATATCCCGTGCGCGGTCCTCAAACCGCTCGGCGTAGTTCGCAACGTCTTTCAACAAGTCGCTGAACGCGTCGGCAGCCTTCTTCAGTTTGGGAACCTTGCCGAGCTGCTCGACCAGTCTGGCGAGGCTTTCCAGTGTATCTTCGATATCGTCGGCACGGTTTGCGATGTCCTCGAACACGCCAAGAATGTCTTCGGCATCCTGGGCTGTTTCGCGGGCCGACGTGACCGGGCGCTTGGCGTCGCGGACGTTGTCCTGCGTATCGGATAGGTTCTCGCTAAGGTCCAGGGTCTCTTGGCCGACACTCACGCTGTTACCCTCCCGTTGAAATCAGGCCGGTGTGCGCCGAAACAGGCCGCCCGAACCGTGAACATCAGTGGGCATCGAAGCCGCTCACGATGTCAATCGGCACATTTGTCCGCATGCGGAAAAAAGGCTCGTTCCCACGGACTGGCAGAACTGCCCAGGCGAGAAGGCCGGAAGAAGCGCCCCAATGAAGGGAGCCGTTGCCGAAGGCCGCAATGCGATGCCGATGTTCCAGTCAACGAAATGACTGACCGCGAAGCACGCATTGCCAACCCACAAGCGGCGAGTGCCAATGCCGGACGTCCACCATTTCGAGCGATCAAGGCACATGGGCCACCGGCGAGGACACGCCGCCAGCGCCAAGCGAATCGGTAACGAAGGACTGAGGGATGACATTGAGACAGCGCCACCCATTGGCGCACGGGTAAAAGGTGGTCCGCTAAGGATTTGAGGTCGACAACTTCCCTAGCATCTCGTGCCGAAAAGCGCTCGGTGTCTGCCCCGTCTCGAGCTTGAATGCGCGGTTGAACGGGCCGATGGATGAAAACCCGCAATCGAGGGCGATGGTCAGGATTGAACGTTGCGCCGTATCTGCTGCGATGAGCGCATCTTTCGCGGTTTCAACGCGGTAGTGATTGATCATGTTGTTGAAGTTCCGGAAACCGAGCGCGCCTGTGATGGCATTGCGAACCTTGTAGTCGGCTTCACCGAGCCGTGTGGCGAGATCAGATAGTTTCAGGTCGGGTTCGAGGAAAATGCGGTGTTGAGTCAGTTGCTTCAGAATGAGGCTGGCAAGCACGGCCTCCTCGTCGGAGACTGATCCTGCGCTTCTCTGGCGTCGCCTCGTCTTTGGGAAGGCATGCTGCTTCCTGAAGCGCCAGGCCCAGACACTCAGGACAACCGCCAGGCCAGCACAGATCATCCGAATGGTGTCACCCGAGCGATCCGCCCACGAGCCCTCGGGCGCAGCACTGAGCCAGATGACGGACGTGGCCAACATGGCGCCATAGGCCAGAGCGAAGGCCAGTCGGAACCGCTTTTCCCGATCGGGCAAATCATCACGATAGCCGAGCCAGGCTTCGACGAGCGCCAACAACAAGACGGTCGAACTCAGCAGCCCGTGCAGACTTAACGCCATGCCCAATCCGATTGCGACGGGACCTGACCCCGATCGTGCGTCGCCAGAGAGCGTGAGCAGGAGGCCCGTGCTGACGAGGACGCCGACGAGCGCCAACGGCCAGATCTCATGGCCGGCGTCGCTTCGAAACACCGCCCGCGCAAGCAGCCACGAGAAACCGCAGGCGGCCGTACCAGCCATGCCGACGAAAACGCCGAGAATGCCCAGGTCGAAGGCCGTTGAAACGAGAAATGATGCAATAGAGATCCAGAAAGCGATCGCGGCGACATCGACGGCCCGCGTCTCCCAAAGCCGAAGCGCTGGGTGACGCTGGGGTTCGCCGGCGCGATAGGGCAATTCCATTGCGGCCTCCTTCATCGCGGCTGGTCAGCAACCACTGGCACGCCCGTATACGCCAGAAATGATCGCCGATGTTGAAATCGGCAAGACAAAAGCTGTCGGAATGCCGTTTTCGGTCCTGTGACCCCCACTCCATCATCCGAAAAGAGGCCAAAACTGCCATGACCGATAGCGTTCAAACCGCACCGACCCGATTGATCCATGGTGACAGGCTACTGCAAATGTCGGGGCGCGCCTGGTTCGTGACCGCGGCAATCGGACAATTGGCCTTCATGGCCTTCATCGCGGCGTTCTATGGCGTGAGCACGTTTGCAGGCGACTTCGCGGCGTGGAATGACAAGCCCCTGATCGATGGCCATATCGAGGGCGATGCGACCGGTAACATGATGTTTGCCAGCCATGCGCTTCTGGCGATTGCCATGACCCTGGCCGGGCTGATGCAGTTGACGCCGCAAGTGCGGGCTTGGTCTCCAACGCTGCATCGCTATTCGGGCAGGGTGTTTCTTGTAACGGCATGCCTTCTTGCGCTCGGTGGGCTTTGGCTGAGCTGGGTTCGTGAAACGCACCTGTCCCTGATCAGCGGCTACGCCATTTCCATCAATGGACTGCTGATCCTCGCCTTCGCCGCGCTGACGATCCGTCACGCGGTGCGGCGCGAGATCGGCAGGCATCAGGTGTGGGCCATGCGCCTGTTCCTCGTCGCGAACGGCGTCTGGTTCCTGCGGATCGCCATGATGGCGTGGATCGTTATTGCGCAAGGGCCCGTCGGCATGAACCGGACCATGTCAGGGCCAGCCGACGTGGTCATGATCTTCGGCTGTTATCTGGTACCGCTCGCCGTCTACGAGCTTTACCGCAGAGCGCGGCTGTCCTCATCAACGGGTGCCAAGGTGGCAGCGGCAGGGCTTGTTTTTGCGGCGGCCGGTATCACGGCGATCGGCGTCTTCGGAACGGTAGCGTTCATGTGGCTGCCGTATGTTTGATCAATCCCTGGCCAAAGCCAGCCGCCATGCCGGCTGCGCGGACGTCACGTGGGCTGAAAGCAGCAGGGCTCCGTTACCCACGTGATGGTCTTGAGCAGCCGATCCCGGCGAGCCCCAGGCGTTCTGCACGGTTGCAGAGCCTGGGGCGCGCTACTCTGCGGCGCGCTTCAGTTCTTCCTTGCGGGGGCCCATGAAGCCGAACAGGTGTCCGGCGACCTTGCGCATCTGGATCTCTTCCGAGCCTTCAGTGATGCGATAGCGCCGGTGGTGGCGGTAGATGTGCTCGAACGGCTTGTGGCGGGAATAGCCGATGCCGCCATGGATCTGCATGGCCCGGTCGGCGGCATCGCAACACAGCCGGTTGGCCCGGTAGTTACACATCGACACCTTGTCCGAGAGGTGGATGGCCACTTCCGGCTTGGTCATCTGGTCCATTTCCCAGGCGGTCTTGAAGATCAGCAGCCGGAGGGCCTCGGCTTCGGAGACGAGTTCCACGACGGGAAACTGGATGGCCTGGTTCACGGCGAGGGGCTTGCCGAACGGCGCCCTCGTGCGCGCATAATCGATGCTCTCATCCATGCAGTAAAGGGCCGCCCCTACCGAACTGGCCGCCTGGCGGATCCGGTTTTCATGGACGAAATGCTGGGCCAGCGCCAAACCGCCTTCGGGCGGGCCGAAGATCGCCGTGTCGGGCACCCAGACATTGGTGAGCGAGACCCGCGGATGATCGGTGGGCATGTTGAAGGTCCACATGTATTCTTCGATCACCACGCCAGGGTCATCGGCCGGCACGAGCAGGCAACTGATTCCATTGGCAGAGCCGTCCTCGCCCGAGGTCCGTGCAAAGCACATCATGTGTGAAGCCACATGCATCCCCGTGGTCCACATCTTCTCGCCATTGATCAGCCAGCCATCGACACGATCGCGAGTTTCGCGGACGGCGCGGGTCTCCATATGGGTCGCGTCTGAGCCGTGGTCGGGTTCGGTCAGGCCGAAGGTCGCGCGGAACCGGCCCTCCAACGCATCGTCGATGAGATGCCGCTGGTCGGGGCGAGCGAAGTCCCGGAGCATCAGGATTTGTGGCATGTTGCCAACGATCGAATGTTCGTTCTGGAGGTCGTTGTGCAGGCCCAACCCCTTACGGGCGAAATGCTCACGGATAATCGCCATGCCGAGGTTTGTGCCATCCTGGCCGCCGTATTCCTTCGGCAGGGCGTAACGGAGATGTCCGGCCTTGTCGGCCCGTTGCCTTGCCTCTCGCAGGAGGTCCTCCCACTCCTCGCGCGGCAAGCCGCCATTCTCGAAATCCGTCCGGGCCCATTCGCGGCGGTGGTCGAAGAAGCGGATATTGTCGTCTTGCTCCTCGAGCGGTTTGATCTCGGCGTCGATGAAACCGTCGAGTTCGGCAAGGTAGTCCTTCAGGTCTGCCGGTATGTTGAAATCCATGGAGTCCTCCCTTTGCCATGGCCTCTGGCGGGCCCGGCCTCGTGCTTGCTATTTCCCAACGATAGCTGAGGTGCGGCCCGACGCAACGCGGCATTCGAGGAGCGGGGCGCGAAAGTCGACATAAAACTTCGGTAATTTAACACTGAACACTAGCAACAATATTCATTCGTTCCCATATATTTTCTCAGTGATGGCCTACCTCTTTGGCGATCCTCAAGCACTCACCTGCAACCGCCCTCCGGGGCGGTCTTTTTTTGTGGGGATGTCAGTGGCGGTGCGACGCCTCGGCCGGGCTCCGGTAGGCTCAGGCGGGCTCGCCCTTCGGTTCCCAAAGCTCCACCTTCCGGCCATCGGGGTCCATCACCCACCCGAACGATCCGTAGGAATGGTCTTCCCGGGGTTTGGCTTCGGCCACCCCTTCCCCGGCGGCGCGCGCGAGGATCGCTGTCAGGTCATCGACAATGAAATTCACCATATGGTTTTCCGTCGAGGGGGCGAAGTAGTCGGTGTCGCTGGCGAAGGGGGAAACGATGGACAAGGCGCCCCCGGCATACTGGTCGACCACAGGCTGGTAGGCGAGCATCGCACCCACACCGTCGGCCATTTCCAGTCCCAGCACACGGGCGTACCATTCGCGGGTCACCGCCACGTCCCTGCACTGAAAGAAAATGCCTCCCACTCCGATCACTTTCGCCATGGTTCTGGTTCTCCTCTTGGCAACGGCGCGAGCGTGCCTCAGGCTGAATGAATTACAAAGAGGGAGGTGACCATGACAATCGAAGCCCTGCGGACGCCGGATGACCGGTTCGACCATCTGCCGAACTACGATTTTGCGCCCCACTACGTCGACGATCTGCCTGGCTATTCAGGCCTCAGGGTCCACTACGTCGATGAAGGGCCCAGTGATGCGCAGCACACTTTTCTCTGCCTGCACGGACAGCCGACCTGGAGTTACCTTTACCGGAAGATGTTGCCGGTTTTCACGGCGGCGGGCGGGCGTGTGATCGCGCCGGACTGGCTTGGCTTCGGCCGGTCTGACAAGCCCGTGGAGGATGCGGTCTACACGTACACGTTCCATCGCCAGATGATGGTGGAACTGATCGAGCGGCTCAATCTTGGAAATGTGACATTGGTCTGCCAGGACTGGGGTGGCCTGTTGGGCCTGACCATTCCAATGGGCATGCCTGAGCGGTTTTCGCGGCTGATCGTGATGAACACGGCGATACCGGTCGGCGAAAGCCCCGGCGCCGGCTTCGATGCGTGGAAGGCGTTCAACCGGTCGCAGCCAGACATGGACATTGCTGCCCTCATGCAGCGGAGCACGCCGGTGCTCACCGACGCGGACGCGGCGGCCTACGCCGCCCCCTTCCCCGATATCCGTTACAAGGCCGGCGTTCGCCGGTTTCCGGAACTTGTGATGGTGGCCCCCGGTATGGACGGCGTCGCACTGTCGAAGCGCGCGCGATCCTGGTGGGCGAATGATTGGGAAGGACAAAGCTTCATGGCGGTGGGCATGCAGGACCCCGTGCTCGGTCCGCCGGCGATGGACGAACTGCGCGGGATCATCCGGGGCTGCCCCCCGCCAATGGAAATAGCCGAAGGCGGCCACTTCGTGCAGGAATGGGGCGGCCCCGTTGCGGAGGCGGCCCTGGCTGCATTCGCGGCGGGTTGAAGGCCGCGCGCTAGGGAACGCCTAGTCGAAGAGCGTAATGTCGGCGATCGACGCACTGGCCGCTTTGAAGCTGTTGGTCAGCTGGGCGACGTTGGTCGCGGCCGAGTAGTGCGTGAACGTGGTCGCGCACTCGCGCAGCATCGTGATCGTATCGGCATCGGTGACGTTGAACGCAATGACGAAGAGCTCGATCCCAGCGTTCTTCACTTCCGTACAGGCGGCAAGGGTCGTGGCGTTTGCAGCGGAGGTATCGCTGTCATCATGCTCGCCGTTCGACGACCGGGACGCCGTGTTCGAACCGTCCGACATCAGCACCATGAGCTTCTTGCCGCCGTTTGCGGCAAAATCGGTGTCGGACATCGCTTCGGTGAACGGTGCAGCGGGGCTGAGCGCGCGGAGCCCCCAGGACAGGCCGGCCGGCATGTAGGTCATTGTCCACTCGTGCTGGGCATACAGACCGGCAATGGCAGCGGAAACGTTCGTTTCGACGTTTGTGAGCGGCATGAGCGGCGCGCCACACTTGTTGCCATTCGTGTCAAGGAGCCCTTCCACGTCGACGTCCCAGCGGGTGTCCTGAACGTCCCAGGGCGGCGTCCGGGAACCCACGCAACCATACCAGGCATAGTCTCTGGTCCAGGTGGAACACACGGGCGTCGCACCCACGGGGCAGGACCAACTGGAGCAGCTCGACCCTGTTCCCGTCTCGCCGGTTTCAGGGTTGGTCCAGCTTGTCGGTGAGGAGGCCTGGCATGTGCAGCCGGGCGTATGACAGCTGGTGCCGCTGTCTGTGTAATCGGCGTCCACGTCGATCCATGTGGCGGACCGGTTACCCATGCCGACATTGACGTATTCGCTGAACGGCACGATCCCCACCTTGATCTCCGGTTTTGTGGGGTCGAGGAGGTCGGCGGCAAAGGCACTGGCGGCGACCTTGAGGTCGTCGAGCGGCGTTCCCTGCATGGAGGCAGACGTATCGAGGACGAGGACGGCCTCAACCGTGGACGCCGATGTGTAGCGGGCGCCGGCAGAGGCTTCGATGTTGAGCGCGCTCACCCCGAACACGCTGCTGAAGGTTGTCGGCAGTGTGCCTGCAACCTCGACATGGATGGCGTTCGTTTCCGGGAACGTCACCACTGGGACACCGAGGGTGACATCGCCCTTGCTGGCGTAGTTGGCGGTGAGCATGTCGATCGCCGCAGCCTTGCGCTGCACCTCGGTCAGTGACGTGTCGACCATTGTCCGAGCCGTGGACAGGACAGCCGTGTCCACAGCTTTCTGGAGATGGTTGGCGGCTGACAACTGGCGGCTCGAGTCGATACCGAATCCAACCATTCCTACAATCGGTACCAGGGCGAGCGCGAAGAGCATCGCCATGTTGCCATCGATGCGGCGACTAAAACCCATGCGCCCAACCCTCCCATTTGCTGAGATGGTGATGGCATAAACACCTGAATATTCGGCGTTTTCGCCGTCTGGAATTTGCGGGAGATGGTTAACACCCGCGCAAAGGCCCGATCCTTGCGTCTCCTACGACCAAAGTCGGAAACCACTCCGGCATTTTCGTTATTGACACCCATTCTCATTTGCAGTTCACTCATTCCATGATCGTTTGTCTATGCCGCCGCTTGAATGAAACCGCTGTCCGCGAAGCGGCCAGGGCCGGCGCGCAAGACCCTGACGCGGTCCAGGCTTTCCACGGCGAGACCTTCAATTGCGGCAAGTGCCGTTGCGCGATGGCCGACATTCTCGACGATGAGTTCGAAGCTGGTAGCGCTGCCCTTGGACTGGTTCCAGCCGAGTAGGCGTTGCGACTAAGACGCAGCCTCATAATTCTTTGTTTTTATTCGCTTAATCGTTGATCCGGCCCGGCAAACGCACTAGGTCGCGGACCATATGGAAATGGAGAATTGTCCCCATGAAAGGCGACGCCAAGGTCCTCGAATTTCTCAACCTCGCGCTGAAGAATGAACTCACGGCCATCAACCAGTACTTCCTTCACTCCCGCATGCTGCATGACTGGGGCGTGTCGATCCTGGGCGATTACGAATACAAGGAATCGATCGAGGAGATGGAGCATGCCGACTGGTTGATCCAGCGCATCCTGTTCCTGGGCGGTCTGCCAAACCTGCAGGACCTCGGCAAGTTGCGCATTGGCGAAACTGTCAAGGAAATCCTCGAATGTGACCTGGCGCTGGAGCACGATGCCATTCCCCTGCTTCGCGATGCCATGGCGTATAGCGAGACGGTGCGCGACTATGTGAGCCGGGACCTGTTCGGCAAGATCCTGACCAATGAGGAAGAACATCTCGACTATCTGGAAACCCAGTTCGACCTGATCGGACGGGTCGGGATCGAGAACTACACGCTGCTCCAGTCGGCTCCCAATGCCGGCCCGCCAGAGGGGAGCTGACGCGGCGGGTCCGTCGGGCCGAACGGTCCTGTCAGGCCGCCTGTCGTGACGCTGGCTGCTTGGAGCCAGCCTGTAAGTGGGTTGCCGCCGGCAGGACAAGCGCTGCAGTGGTGCCCTTTCCAGGCCGGCTTCGCATGACAATGTCCCCGCCATGCAGATGCGCCAACTGGCGGCTGATGGTCAGGCCGAGCCCCGTCCCGGCGAAATCTCCGCCCCGGTGGCGATCGCACTGGAAAAAGGGACGGAAGACCTGCTCGATCTCGTCTGGCGAAAGCCCGCCGCCATTGTCGCTGACAGATATGACCGGGCAGCCATCGTCTCGCACATGGGCCCGGATCGTAACCGCAAGCGGCGATCCCCCGAACCGGATCGCATTGCTCACGAGGCTGATCAGGACCCGGCGGATCGCCATTTCATCGACGATCAGCTCCCCAAGCGCCGGCGATACTGAAACCCGAATCCCGTCGAGGGAACCGGTCCGGTTGAATCCAACCGCAAGGGACACCGCGCTGGCGAGGAGGGACTTGGGATCAACGGGGACAGGGTCGTAGCTCGTCGCCCCCGATCCCGCTTCCGAGAACTCGATGATATCGTTGATGACCTTGAGCAGGTGCTCACCCGCTTCATGGATACAATCGCCATATTCGCGGACGGTTGTCTCATCCAGCGGGACACTGGATCGGCGCGTCATGAGCTTGGAGAACCCGTTGATTATATTCAGCGGTGTCCTGAGTTCGTGGCTCATGGTTGACAGGAAGCGCCCTTTTGCAGCGCTGGCTTCTTCGGCCTCGCGGCGTGCGACATGGAGATCCCGTTCCCGCTCCTTGAGCCCTGTGATGTCCCTGTGGACACTCACCCAGCCGCCGACCGGTCGCTCGCTGACCGAGTGGATCACCCAGCGGTTGCCCGCGATGCGCTGTTCGACCCCGTCATCGCCCAACTGCGCTGCCCATCCCTCATCGAACCATTTCCGGAAAGAACTGTTGGTGAGCTGCGGCTTGCCGTTTTCGTCGTAAATCGCAAACGCATCCGAGATGGATTCAACGGCATTGAGAAGATCGCGTTGGGCTTCGCGGGCGTCGATTGACGAGGTAACGAGTTCACGAAGTTGCGCAAAGCTGTAGAGCGACCCCTTCGCCAGTGAGATATACAAGGCCAGGCCGAGAACGATGATCGCTGGCCCGAACTCGTCGCTTTCCATGACCGTCGCGATGAGAATGGGCAGGAGCGCGAACGAACTGAACCGGACAGCAACCCGCGGCATCTGGCTGGCGATGGCACAGAAACCAGCCGCTGTTCCGGCGGCCACCAACATAAAGAAAAGGTTTGCTTCGACCGAGCTTGTAACGAGGCCAAACTTCAAAGCCCCCCACGCAGCGCCCATCGCCGCCGCCATCGCTTCGGTCTTGAGCAGGAATTCTCCACTGGCCTTGTTTGGCAGCGGGCGGTTTGCGAAGCGGTACCAGAGCGAGACGCTCAGGGCACTGAACGACAGCATGAACACGATCCAGACCAACAGGATCGGGCTGGGAATATAGGGCCACATCGTGATCGCGATGAGCAGGGCGTTCGCTGCTGTGATGATTGCAGATAGTGGCGCTGTCCGGACAATAAGATTCTGCTGCGTGACCGCGATCTTGTGCTCCAACGGGGTCGCAGGTGGCACAAGCGGACCGAACAGCAATAGCAGTTTCGAGTTGATGGACTCGTAGGTTCGCATAACGCGTAGTGATACCCTGATAACCTTGCTGTCCGTTCATGTTCTGCTGCGCGATTTCGCCTGTATGATTAAGCATTGATCAGGTTATACTTATCAATCGACCTTTCTATGTCTTCGCCGTTTTGGAGATTTCGCGTGGCACGTGTGGCAATTGTTGGGGCTGGCCCCAGCGGGCTGACCTTGGCAAACCTGCTGGCGAGCGAGGCCCTGGCCGAGGTCACCCTCTTCGAAGCCGGCCCCCGGGTTGGCGGAAAATCGCACACCACGATCATCGAAAGCACCGTCTGCGAGATGGGCACCTGCTATACAACGCGTGGCGACCAGGTGCTGCGTCAATGGATGGACGGACTGGGCATCCAGTCGTCCCGGATCGGAAAGGCCCGGATGGATGGCCAGCCGTTCGACGCCTTCGTCAAGAAGGCTCCGGGAGCGCCCTTGAGCTGGCAGGTCATCAAGTATCTCTGGCTCAGACAGCAGCTCCTGGCGGCCCACGAAGCAACCCCGGACAACCCCGAAGTCCTCGCCAGGCTGGCAAGCCCGGTCGGCGAATGGCTCGCAGGTCACGGCCTCGCGAAAATGGAACGGTTCTGCCTGAAAGCGCTGACCGTGATGGGGTATGGGTATCTCGACAACACGCCCACACTCCATGCGCTTCGCTGGATCGACTGGAGCCTCATCACATCGGGTGTGCTGAACGATCTGCGCATGCCAGACGATGGCTGGTCGCACTTCTGGGAAACGCTCAGCCGGGATTTCGACGTCCGCCTCAACACGCCGGTTCGCCAGGTGGACCGGACACAGGACGATGTGTGGATCCACACGGAAAACGGCGTCGACCGTTTCGACCGCGTGGTCTGCGCCATGCCGGTCGATGATTTCTGCAAGTTGACGGCGCCGACGCCCAGCGAAACCATTGTCAGGGATGGCGTCAGCTGGGGCCGCTATGCGACGACACTCTGCTCTGTGGATGGCTGGTTCACGAAGGAACAGTCCCGAAACTTCAGCGATGCCCTGCTGGCCAGTCGCCTGGAGGGCATGCTGCTGTCGGCCCGGCGAGAAGGTTACGCCAAGGCCCTCAACGGCCACTTGTACCTTTTGGGCCAGATTCCAGGGGAATACACCGCGCCAGAACTGGCCGAGATCGCCCGGGCGAGGATCGCTGCCGATGGCGGTGCGGTCACGTCTGTCATCGAACAGAAGATCTGGAAGTACTTTCCCAAATACGAACCGGACGCGATCCGTGCCGGACTTCTCGAGACGATGGTCCGCATGCAAGGCGACCAGAACACGTTTTATACTGGCAGCACCTTCTCCCATGAGGCGGTGGGGCGGATCCTCACCTTCAACCGCGGTCTGGCCAGGCTGATGTCGAACGATCTGAAAACGGCGGGATACCAACCGGCACCGATAGCGGCATGAACCTCTTCTTCCGCCTGATCGCCCTGCTGATCCGAAACGCGATCTCCCGCGAGCGGATTGATTATCTCGATACCGCCGTTCTCCGGTTCCGGGTCTGGATCACGGACCAGGACGCGTTCATGCACATGAACAACAGCCGTTACAACTCGATCTGCGATCTTTCCGGGATCGACCTGATGACGAAGATCGGTGTGCTCGGCCCCATGCGGAAAGCGGGGTATGCGCCAGTGATTGTCTATCGGGGCGTGACCTTGCACCGGATGTTGAAGTTTCCAGAGGCCTATGACGTGCGCACGCGGGTATCGGGGTGGACGGGCGCCTATGTCTGTTTCGCCCATGACTTCTATCGCGGCGACCGGCTGTGCGCTGAGGCTGTCAGCATTGGCCGCGCCGTGGGCATGGGCGCCGACAAGCCAACGATTCAAGGCATCCTCGAGAAACTGGGCCTTGACGATGCGCCCCGGAGCCCGGATCTGACAGCGTTTTGCAAGACCAAGATTGAGGAACTGGAGGCCGCGCGTGCCGAACGCCGCGCCCTGCGCAAGGCGAAAGCCGACGCTGCTTAGGGCGGTTTCCGACCAAATTGCACCACTTGGCCGCTTGGATTTTTCGTCAGGGCTAGGAGCGCGAAGTCCGGCGA
>JBCBKE010000055.1:0-21033 GCA_038522375.1 Pseudomonadota bacterium | reverse complement strand
ATGCATGACGAACTCGCCCAAATCTTCACAGACCTCCAGCGCGACAGCGAAAGCGACATCATCATCCTCACCGCCGAGGGCCGCGCCTTCTGCGCCGGCGGTGACTTCGACTGGTTCGAAGAACAGATCTCGGACCCCGCCAAATTCCGGTCCATCGCCTGGGACGCCAAGCGGATCGTCACCTCGCTGCTGGAGATGGAAAAGCCGATGATCTGCCGCCTGAATGGCGCAGCCGCCGGGCTCGGCGCCACGATTGCGCTGCTCTGCGACATCATCATCGCCGACGAGACCGCGAAGATCGGCGACCCCCATGTGAAGGTGGGCCTTGTGGCAGGCGATGGCGGCGCGCTGATCTGGCCCCAGCTCATCGGCTACGCGAAGGCCAAGGAACTGCTCATGACAGGCGACCTGCTGACGGCCGCGGAGGCCAAAGAGCTTGGCCTCATCAACTACGCGGTGCCTGCAAATGAGTTGGACGCGAAGGTCGGCGAACTGGTCGGCAAGCTCCAGGCCAACCCGAAATGGGCCGTCCGCTGGACCAAGACCGTGACCAACATCCCCCTCCGCGCCCTTGCCGCCCAGCTGATGGACGCTTCGGTCGGCTGGGAAAGCGTGTCGAACTATCTGGACGACCGGCGGGAAGCGGTGAAAGCCACAATGGAAAAGCGCAAGCCAAACCTGACGGGGAACTAGCCATGACGCACGCCTCCTTCGCCCCAGAGCCCGACCACGTGTCCGAGATCAGGCGCCAACTCCAGCGCTTTGTCGCCGAGAAGATGCCGCGGGAAAAGCGCATCGCATGGGACCGGGAGGCCACCTGGGACCGCGCCCTCTACCGCCAGATCGCCGATATGGGCCTCGTCGGCCTCACCATCCCGGAAGCCTATGGCGGTGCAGGCCAGGACATTGTCGCAGCGACGGCCGTCATCGATGAGCTGTGCCAGGGCGGACCGACCATGGCAGGGCCCTACATCCACGCCGCCTTCTATGGCGGCATGAACATCGCCGAGAACGGCAATGACGCCCAGAAAGCGGAGTACCTGCCGAAACTCGTCTCGGGCGACATGTTCTTTTGCTACGGGCTCTCTGAACCAAACGTGGGCGGCGACCTGACCAGCGTCGAAACCCGCGGCGAACGGGACGGCGACGCGATCATCGTCAACGGGTCCAAGCGCTGGTGCACCGGTGCGGACTGGTCCGATTACATCTATTGCCTCGTCCGGACCGGCCCGCCGGAAGCCAAGCGCGAGAACCTCACCTTCATTCTGATCCCGACCGATGCGCCAGGGGTCAGTATGCAGCCATTGGCCCACGCCAATTTACGCTACACCCACTCCCAGGACGTCTATTTCGACAATGTCCGCGTGCCCATCTCCAACATCGTCGGTGGCGAGGAGAACTGGAACCGCGGCTTCAAGATGCTGACGGGGCGGGCCCTCGACGTGGAGAAAATCGAGATCACCGCAGTGGCCTACGGGATTGCCCGCGCCGCGGTCGATGAAGCATGGCAATATGCCCAAGAGCGGGTGCAGTTTGGAAAACCCATCGCCCAGCACCAGGCGATCCGGCACAAGCTGGTTACCGCCAAGACCAAGCTCGCTGCCTGCCGGCACATGCTCTATCACGGCGCCTGGCTCGCGAATGAAGGCCTGCCATGCTCAGTCGAAACTTCGATGGCGAAACTCTTCTGCGCGGATATGGGTGTGGAGATCGCCCTCACGTGCCAGCAGGTCATGGGCGCCTACGGCCTGTCAGATGCCTATGACATGGAACGGCATGTAAGAGACCTGCTGGGCATGCCCATAGTCGGCGGATCAAGCGACATGCAGAAGAACAACCTCGCCGGAATGATGCAGCTTTAAGGCGTACCCCGGCCTCGGCGGCCGTGAGGGGCAATCAATGAGGACGTTTCTCTTCGTGGTCGGCATCGGTGAGGTCGTCCCAGAAGCGACGGACGCGACCGAGGAAGCCTTCACTTTCGGGGTGGCAATCGGCGCCTGAACACTCGCAAAACTCCCGCAGGATCTCTTTCTGTCGCCCCGACAGGTTTCGAGGCGTCTCCACAAAAAGCTCAACATACAAGTCGCCATTGGGCTGGTTTCCGCGGAGGTTGGGCATGCCCTTGCCGCGCAGGCGCAGCTTTCGACCCGTCTGCGCGGCCTCGGGGATTGTCACCCTCGCCCGGCCACCATCAATCGTCGGGATCTCGATTTCGCCTCCGAGCGCCGCGGTGACCATCGGCACAGGCGCCCGGCAGTAGAGATTGGGTCCGTCGCGTTCGAAGATGTCGTGCTCGGGAACCTCAATGAAGATGTAGAGGTCGCCGCGCGGTCCGCCTTGCTCACCAGGCTCCCCCTGGCCCTGGAGACGGATCCGCATGCCGCTTTCGACACCGGCAGGAACTTCCACGTTAAGGGTTCGCTCAACGCGCACCTGCCCTGTTCCTGAACAGGTTTTGCAGGGATGCGGGATAACCTGGCCACGGCCAGAGCAGCGCGGACATGTGCGCTCCATCGTGAAGAAGCCCTGCTGGGCACGGATCCGGCCGCTGCCGCCACAGGTGGTACAGGTTTCAGGGCTCGTCCCCGGTTCGGCACCAGACCCACTGCATGTGTCGCATGTTTCGAGGCCGGGTATGGTGATGTCGGTTTTCAGGCCGCGGAACGCATCCTCGAGGGAGACATCCATGTCGTAGCGGAGATCTGAGCCGCGCGTTGGCCCCCCGCGCCGTCGCCGGCCCTGGCCACCGCGACCAGAACCACCGCCGAACACCTGGGAGAAGATGTCTTCAAAGATATCGCCGGGGTCCATACCGCCGAACGGTCCGCCAGGACCACCGCCCGCCCCGTTCTCGAAGGCTGCATGGCCAAACCGGTCATAGGCTGCACGCTTTTCCGCGTCAGAAAGGACTGCGTAGGCCTCACCGACCTCCTTGAACTTGGCTTCTGCGTCCGCATCGTCGGGATTCTGATCGGGATGGTATTTCATCGCCAGCTTGCGATAGGCCGATTTCAGGGCCTTCGCATCAATACCGCGGTCAACGCCGAGGGTCTCATAGTAGTCGCGTTTGCTCATATTCTTTGATGACCTCTCACGCGCCGTTCAACACTGCCCCGATGACTAGATGGGATTTGGGGTGGTGCGAGGTAAGTTGCAAGCACGACATACCGCCTAGGCCAGGGCCTTACACCATTGCCCCATCGGTTGGCAGACCCATCAGAATGCGGCCAGTAAGCTCCCAAGTGGCTGGAGCCGTGACGATATGCTGGGTCATGGCATGGCTATCGCGGAAACGCCGTTGCAGCTCGCTCGACAGGAAGAGCGCAGCCCCGCCGCCGAGATCGTAGGTCGATCGGCAGATGTCAGCACTTGTCCGTACCATGTGCGTACACGCCATGCGCAAGGCCGCCCGTCGCTCCATCGGGATCTCGCCCTCCGATTGGGCAACCGCCCAGGTCTGGTCGATCTCGTCGAACAGGTATGCGCGAGCTGCGCGCCAGCTTGCTTCCAGCTTCGCGGCTTCGGCCTGGATCACCTGTCGTTCGGCCAGGGTCTTGGTCGATCCCTGGTTCTTCTTTGTGGTGGCTAATGCCTTGAAAGCATCCAGCGCACCGCGGGCGTTGCCAAGTGCGGCGGCGGACACACCAAGCGCCAGCAGGCCGAATGCCGGGAAAGCATAGAGGGCACCGTCGGTGGTGGGCACGTCGGCAACCAGCGAGACCGATCTCGTCTTCGGCACGCGGATGTCGGCCACGGCGATATCACCCGACCCGGTGCCCTTGAGGCCCATGACCTGCCAGGTGTCGAGCAGTTCGGCATCGCCAGCGGGAAACACCATCATCCGGTTTTCCGGGACGCCGGAAGGCAGCCGCCGCAAGCCGCCATCCTCGACGATAAACGATCCGCCACAGAGCCAGGTGCAATTGGCTGACCCCGAGCCCCACTGCCATTGTCCGGTGACGCGGTAATGGTCGCCCTCATCGATCGCCTTGCCCATGGGCGCGAACACACCCCCGGTGATGATCATGGGATCGCCGTAGATCTCCTGGGCCGTGTCCCGGTCCATATAGGCGGCATTCAGCGCTGTGGTCGCGCCAATCATGGCACACCACCCTGTGCTGGCATCCGCCGTCGCCAGGACTTCCACGGTTTCAACGATCTGCCGGGGCGTGAGCTCCAGCCCGCCCAGATAGTCCGGGGTCACCATGCGAAACACGCCGGCAGCCGCGAGGGATTGCGCGAGGTCTGACGGCAGGCGCCTGGCTGTTTCAATCTCTTCGGCGCGCGCAGCGATCTCAGGCGCCAGGGCGCGCGCGGCGGCGAGGGTGTCGACACGGCGTTCAAGGTGTTCTGTATCGGCCATCTCTGTTTTCCTCCGGTTTGTCCGGTTCGCGGTTCGGACTTTTTTCGGCTTGCTAACGGAACACTTTCGGCGGCTTTTCCTGCCATCGTTTTTCAGCCCGCCGCAAGCGGCCCTGCATCTTCTGCGGCGCCATGGCGTAGGTCGCCTCTCTCAGAAAGCGCATGAGCTGCTCGCGCTTGCCCGCGTTCGACAGGTCCTCGGAGGTCAACACCTCCCCAATGTGAACCGGCATGCGTTTGCCGCGTTTTCGGTTCACTTCCCTGAAGATCAGCGCGAGACGCAGTTCCATCGAGAGATGACTGGCGAGCTGAAAAAGCCGCGAGTTCTGGCCCTCGAAATAAACCGGCACCACATCGGCGCCCGATTGGGTGATCAATTTCGCTGTGAACGGTTTCCAGGTGTCATCCACGGCAGCGCGGGTAAAGACGGTTGGCGCGGTCGATACGCCGCCGGCCGGAAACACAACAATGCATCCCCCGTCCTTGAGGATTTCCAGGGACCGTCTCCGTGTCGCGATATTGGTGGCCTGCGCCGCCTTTGTGCCTTCAAAATCGATAGGCAGGATCCAATTCGAGGCCTCGGGCGCACCGTCGAGGACGGCATTGGTCAGCACCTTGAAATCGGTCCGGACAAGCGACAGCAATTGGCAGATGACAAGACCATCCAGAACTCCGAACGGGTGATTGGCGACGACAACAAGAGGGCCAGTCTTGGGGATGGCCGCATGGCGCGCCATGTCGATCTCGACCCGCAATTCGAGCAGTTTCACTGCCGCCTCGAAGAACGGGACATGTTGGAGGTCCTGACGATATTGCCGGTAGAGTTTCTGGATGCGGGGCTGGCCCGATAGCCGCTCGACCGCGCGAACAAGGCGCTTCTTGAGCGGATGATCGAAGTAGTCAGCGTAAGATAGCGATGGCAGCATATCGTCGGCGGGGGTCATCGCGTCATTGTGTTGGTTTGCACCGGGTCATGCAAGAGGTTCGTACGTCGCCACCCAAACCATGCGCAGGTCTGGGTGGCCTTCCTCGTTTCCCGATCCATCCGTTCGTTCGACCACCTCGAACCCATGGGCCGTATAGAACGCAATGGCAGCGGTGTTCTGCTCGAACGTCCAAAGCTGAAGCGCATCCTGCATCGCCTGGGCGAACGTCAACAACCGCCTGCCATGGCCCGACCGCCACCGGTTCGGCGCCACATAGAGATCATCAATCCAGCCCCTTCGCGTTGCAAGATAGGCGATGACGCAATCGTTTTCCTCGATCAGCGTGACCTGAGCCTCCGTCGCGATCTTGCGGCGAAAATGAAACCTATCCTCTTCTGGTGTATGCACTGCAGGAAGCCACGGCATGGCGACCGCTCTCGCCTCCCGGTGCAAGGCCGCAATACTGGGCGCATCTTCGGCGCGAGCTGACCGAAAATCCAGCGGCACGCCGATGAGTTATCCACAGGTAGAAGCGCCTCGCAACCACGCATTTCCCCGTACTTTCTGCGCTGCATGGGGGATCCGGGATGCGCCCTATGGCGGACAGGGGTCCAGGGGGTTACAAGATGCCATGGATCATCCCTTGAAACTAGCGATCGCGGGACTGGCCGGCCGCATGGGCAAACAGGTGGCAAGTTCAGCCATTGAGCGTGGACATATCCTGACCGGGGGAACCGAGGCGCCCGGGTCACCGGCTTTGCAGACCGATATCGGGGTGCTGATCGGCGCGCCGAAGCCGTTCAACCTATTACCCCAGACCGAAGCGCACCTGGCTGCAGCGGATGCGCAGGCCTGGATCGACTTCACCGCTCCGGCTGCCACCCTGAATGCGCTCCAGCGGCTCGAAAACACCGGCGTTTGCGCCTTGGTCATCGGCACCACGGGGTTCGATGCCCAACAGACCGAGACCCTTTCGAGCTACGCAAACCGCTTTGCGATCGTGAAAGCCGGGAATTTTTCGCTCGGCGTAACTCTCATGACGGCCCTCACGCGGCTCGCGGCGGCCAGGCTCGGCCAGGGTTGGGACATCGAGGTCCTGGAAACCCACCACCGGTGGAAAGCTGACGCGCCGTCGGGCACGGCCCTGATGCTCGGTGAGGCGGCTGCCTCAGGGCACGGGCAAGCGCTCACCGATGTGCAGGCAGCACCATACCTGGGCCCGGCAGCCGAACGCACGGCCGGCGAGATCGGTTTTGCGGTGCGCCGCTCGGGAGGCGTCATCGGCGACCACGAAGTGACCTTTGCCAGCGAGACAGAAGTGGTCAGCCTTTCCCATGCCGCCCTCAACCGTTCGGTCTTTGCCGATGGCGCCCTCGCTGCCGCTGAATGGGCCATCGGACAGCCTCCGGGCCTCTATGACATGCACGATGTGCTTGGGCTGAAGGATCTGGCAAACGTCTGAGCGTCCGTTGCAAACATTGGGAACCAAAATCGTGATCGATCCCCTTCTCCTGACGACGGTACGCATCAACACATTCGAGGGTACCCTCGGGCTCACCACTGCCAGCGGGTTCTTCTTCGAACGGGAAGGGCGGCTATACCTGATCACATCCCGCCATGTGTTCGAGGATGCCGAAACCAACCACCATCCCGACCGGATCGAAATCGAGATCCATATCGACGCCAGCGACCTGGGTCGTTCCACCGGGTTCTCCATCCCACTTTTCACCCGCGGCAAGCAGGGGTGGCGCGATACCCACGATGCTGACGGCAGCATCGATGTTGCCGCCATCGAGGTCAATCAGTGGGCCCTTCCCTCGCCGACGCTTTACAGGGCCTTCACGCCTGACCACCTGCAGAAGCCAAGCGATCCGGTCGCAATTGGCAGCACGCTACTGGCGGTCGGCTATCCTCTCGGGTTCGAAGACACGCTTCATCACCTGCCGGTCGCGCGCCAGGCCTCGCTGGCCTCGTCATTCGGGCTTCGCTTCAAGGGCAAGGGCTACTTCCTGATCGATGCGCGAACCCATCGCGGGCTCAGCGGCGCGCCGGTTGTTCAAAGACAGCCTGACGGGCCTGGGCCCGACGATCTTCCCTGGCGGCTGCTTGGGGTGCACTCGGCCCGCCTCGAGTCGAGTACCCGCGACCCCGAACTGGACGAAGCACTCGGCCTGAACGCCATCTGGTACAGCGATGTCATCACCGCCCTTACGGAAGGCCCTTCAGCCTAGACCGTTTCCGTCCTTGACGGAAACGTGTCAGCGGGCAAGGCCCGCCGGCCGGTCAGGCCGCCCCCGCGGAGGCGTTTGGCATCGCCAAACTGCCGTGAGCGAGGCGAAACCAACGACCGTTTCCGTCAGGAACGGAAGCGGTCTACCCTGCATACGCCGCCGCGAGATCGGGGTCCTTTGCGGCAACGAGGTCTGCCAGGTCTGCGATAACTTTCGCCTGTTTCCAGGTGGCATCGTCCTGCATCTTGCCGTCGAGCATCGCGACACCGCGGCCACCGGGAAGTGCCTCGAGGATGCGCCGGGCGAACTTCACTTCCTCGGGATCGGGGCTGAAGACCCGTTTCGCTATGGCGATCTGGTTCGGGTGGAGCGACCAGGTGCCGACACAACCGAGCAGGAATGTGTTGCGGAACTGCTGTTCGCAAGCGTCGAGATCGGCGATATCGCCGAATGGACCGTAGAACGGCTTGATGCCGGCCATGCCGCAGGCATCGACCATGCGGGCGACCGTGTAGTGCCAGGGATCTTGCTGGGCGGTGGCCCGGGGGCCGCCGGCCTCGGTCGGATCATCGATCACGCGGTAGAACGGATGGCCCCCGCCGACGCGGGTGGTCTTCATCTTCCGGCTGGCGGCGAGGTCTGCCGGGCCCAGTGAAATGCCCTGCATGCGCGGGCTGGCCAGTGCGATTTCCTCAACCCGGGCAACGCCTTCCGCGGTTTCCAGAATGGCGTGGAGCAGGATGGGGCGGGTCAGCCCGGCTTTGGCTTCGAGCTGCGCCACGAACTGATCGACATAATGGATATCGAACGGTCCTTCGACCTTCGGTATCATCAGCACATCCAGCTGGTGTCCCGCTTTCATCACCAGCTCGGTGACGTCATCGAGAAACCAGGGCGAGTTGAGCGGGTTGACCCGGCTCCAGAACCCCGTGCCCTTGGCTTGCCAGTCGACCATGGATGCCATCTCGATGACACCGGCCCGTGCTGCGTCCTTGGCGTCGGCTGGAATCGCATCTTCGAGGTTGCCGAGGATCACATCGGCCTGGTCGGCCATGGCCGGCACCTTGGCGCGTACCTTGTCGAGATGGGGCGGGACGAAGTGGATCATCCGTTCCAGTTTCACCGGCAGCTCGCGCAGGGGCTCGGGCGCGCCCGCGGCAAGGGGTTTGAAGAACTGGCGGGGGGTGCGGGCTGTCATCGGTGCGGATCCTTGGAAAGGCTAGGTTGCACTGCGGACGCTAGGGCGGGTGGCCAGGTGGGTCAAACCCGTGATTTAGAGCCAGGTGTTGGACTTTCCCTGAACCTCGTATCAAATCGGGCGCAGGATATTCCAGACCGTGCAAAAGCGCGGCCGGCAGGCAGGAGGAGAGCCCCATGGACATGACCAGCAATTTCAAGATGACGATCGGCGGCACCGGTGTTGATGGCGCGGACGGCACGTTCGATGTTTTCAACCCGGCAACAGGCGAAGCGTTCGACCGCGCGCCCGAATGCTCCCCGGCCCAGCTCGACGAGGCCGTGGCGGCGGCGCGGGCGGCCTACCCCACCTGGCGCGCAACACCGATCGATGAGCGCGCGGCCCTCCTCAAGAAAGCCGGCGATGCGCTCATTGGCGCGGCCGAAGACATGGCGCGCCTGTTCACCCGCGAGCAGGGCCGCCCCGTGGATGCGGCGAAGATGGAAATCATGGGGGCTGGCCAGTGGCTCCATTCAGTCGCTGAGATGCGGCCGCCTGTGCATGTTTCAGAGGACTCCGATGCCCAGTTCATCGAGACCCGATACGTGCCATTGGGCGTTGTCTGCGCGATCGCGCCCTGGAACTTCCCGATAAATCTTGCGGTGTGGAAGATCGCGCCGGCCCTGTTGGCCGGAAACACGATGGTTCTCAAGCCCTCGCCCTTCACCCCACTCTGCACCCTGAAGATGGGCGAGCTGTTCGCCGACATCCTGCCCGCTGGCGTGCTCAATATCATCACGGGCGGTGACCGATTGGGACCGCTGATGACGGCCCATCCCGGCTTCGACAAGATCTCCTTCACCGGATCGACCGCCACCGGCAAACGGGTCATGGAAAGCGCGTCCAAGGATCTGAAGCGGCTGACCCTGGAACTGGGGGGGAATGATGCAGCCATCGTCCTGCCGGATGTGGACCTTGATGATGTCGCGCAGAAGATCTTCTTCGGCGCATTCTTCAACACAGCCCAGATCTGCGTCGCAACCAAGCGTCTTTATGTCCACGAGGATGTCTATGAAGGCCTGCGCGACCGCCTTGTTGCCATCGCAAAAGCCACCAAGGTTGGCGATGGAGCCGAACAGGGCACCAATCTCGGTCCGATCCAGAACAAGCGTCAGTATGACCGCGTCATGGACCTCCTCGAGGATGCGAAAGCCAATGATCTCACCATGCTGGAGGGCGCAGACATCCCCGATGGCGGCGGGTATTTCATTCCTGTCACCATTGTCGACAACCCCCCGGAGAACGCCCGCGTCGTTCAGGAAGAGGCCTTCGGTCCGATCCTGCCCATGCTGAAGTTCCAGGATGTTGATGATGTGATCGACCGGGCGAATGCGAGCGAATACGGGCTTGCGGGGGCGGTCTGGTCGAAGGATACGGACCGGGCCGTCGAGATTGCCCGGCGCATGGAAACCGGCACCATCTGGGTCAACCAGAACCTCAACCTTCGCCCCGACACCCCTTTCGCAGGACACAAGAATTCCGGCTTCGGGGCAGAGAATGGGGAAGATGGATTGCTGGAGTTCATGGCCCCGCAATCGATCTATGTGGCCAAGGGCTGATCACTCGCCGCTGTGGGTGCGACTGGGAATAGCTTTCAGTCGCATATAAAGTCTTGTAATACAATGGTTTTTGACTTTCTGGTTCGGCCTGCCCATCTCACAATCGAGGAGAGATGGAGCGGGCCATGCCCCACGACGCCAACATTGCCATGCCCGGCGCCGTGCCGGCCCAATCGGCAGCGAAGATCACCAAGACGGTGGCGCGGCTGTCGGTGGCCACGGCCCTTGTGCTTATCGCACTCAAGCTCTGGGCCTGGCTGGCGTCGGGCTCGGTCGCGATGCTGTCATCGCTGGCCGACAGCAGTCTCGACGGCGTGGCTTCACTCTTCACGTTGATAGCGGTCTCCTACGCGGCCATGCCGCCTGACGAGGAACACCGCTACGGCCACGGCAAGGCCGAAGCCTTTGCCGCGATGGTGCAGGCGATCCTGGTGGGCGTGTCGGCGACCTTCGTGGCCATCGAAGCCGTCGCGCGATTCCGATCGCCGGAAACGGTGACCCAGGGGCCGCTGGCGATTGGCGTGATGGTGGTATCCATCGCACTGACCCTAGCATTGCTGTGGGCCCAGACTCGGGCAATCCGCAAGACCGGCTCGGTCGCGACCCAGGGCGACCGGGCGCACTATGCCGCCGACCTTGGTGCCAATGTTGCGGTAATCATCGGCGTGGCTGCCGCAGCGTATGCCGGCGCACGCTGGGCCGACCCCGTGGTAGGGCTCGCCGTTGCGGCATGGCTCGCCTGGAGCGCGGTAGACGTGGCGCGGAGCGGCTGGGACCAGCTCCTGGATCACGAACTCCCCGACGAGGCGCGCGCCCGCATTCGGGAGCTGGCACTATCGACCGGGGCGCTCATGGATATCCACCAGCTCAGGACGCGGGCGTCTGGCCCCTATGTTCACATCCAGTTCCATGCGGACATGCCGACAGGGCTGAGCCTCGAGGACGCGCACCAGCGCATGATCATGGCAGAACAGGCGATCCTGTCGGAGTTTCCCGCCGCCGATGTCCTGATCCATCCCGACCCGCGCGGAGCTGAAGCCCATGGCGGCGAGGCCTTCCGTGAAGATCAATCGGCAGATGGCTGAACGGCGAACCGCTACTCGCTGATCGCCTCGCGCACCCGGTCGGGGAAGGTCTCGATCGTTTCCATGATCGGCGAAAGTGGGCCGATCTGGTCCCGCAAGCGAATGTTCTCCAGAGTCTGGGTGTTGTACGCTTCGATCGCCTCATAGCGGGCGCGGTAGAACGATTTCATGCCCGCTTTCAGGGCTTCTTTCTCGGAATCGAGAATGGCGATGATCTCGGCCTCGAACGCGTCGCGGTTGATGGCCTCGTCAACCTCGACAATCACCTTGTCCGTGATCAACCAGCCGGCCACCCCGCCGATCACCCCGCCCACGGCCGCGCAAACCGGTGCGCCCGGACCACAGATCAGCCCGCCAGCCGCGCCGGCCCCCGCCCCGCCCGCAGCGCCCATGCCGGTCTTCACCACCGTTTTTGTTGTCCCCTTGGCGATGGCCTTGGCAGCCACCCGCTTCGACAGCAGACGGATCACCATGACAGCGCCTGCCGTTGCCGCAGCGCCGCGGTAGATCGCCGTATCGGAGATGCGGCTCTTGGTATCGTCCAGGGTCAGCGTCGCCACCTGGTTGAGCACCGTCATTTCCTCGGGATCAAGCGCAAGGTCTTCGGTCAGCTTGTCCGAAACCTTGGTGAGCACTGTGTCCACTTCGCCGTCGCTGAAGCTCTGAATCCGCGCGACGGCGCCGGCCTTGGCGTCCACAAAGTCGGTTTCGCTGAAGAGAATCCTTTCGAAGAGGCTCTCGGTTTCATCCTGGAACTGGGAAGCGATGGTCGCGGTGAAGAGTTGGGTGTACTCCCCACGCACGGTGTAATGCTGATCAAGGTAGGCCGGAACGGCGGCGTAGACACGCTTGAACAGGGCATCCACCTCGGCATCGATGCGCGCATCGGTGTCCATGGCGGCGACATCGAATTCCGCGTCCATGAGGCTGACAACGACCGGCAGCTCCTTCTCAAGGGCATCGATAAAGCTCTTGCTGGCATAAACCTGGCCGTCCTCGGCAAGGTAGACATCCGGTCCCGTGGTAAAGCGCAGGAAGCCGTAAACACCCGCCAGCAGCAGGAACGTCGCCAGGAAGAACGACCAGAAAATCGTCCAGAACCCCATGCCTGACGCGCGCCGTGCAGCCCTGTTCCCCGCAGGCCGGGATGATGTGTTTGCGGCATCAGACATGGTCGTTGCGGCCCCCATCCCAACCCAGAACGACGTGGTTGATCTGCACGGCCAGCACGCTGAACCCCAGCGCGGCAACGCCGCCAGACAGAAGGAACAACAACCAGGCGCCCAGCACAAGATCCGGGCTTGAAAGCTGTCCCGTGGCCTGGGTCATGGTCCACCATTTCAGGGCATCGACCTGGCGGCCCCAACTCACAAGGGTATCGATCCAGCCGCACTGGGAGAACGGCCCCTGGGCAGCCGCCCCAAGCGCACCGCGCAAGCTGTCCTGCCCTGTCGCATAGTCCGGCGGTGCCGAATTAAGGGCGAGCCATGTGAGCGCACCGGTCAGAAGGACGGCGTTCACACGGGCTGCAAACTGGCGCGCAATGATCGGTGCGAGGTCGTCGGTGGCCCTGAGCGCACCCCGCGCCAGGCTACGAAACAGCATGAGGAGCAGGAAGACCACCAGCGCGTCGGCCGCCAGCAGCAAGACCGCCGTCTCCCCCCACATCACCGCCGTAAACGCCAGGAAGGCCGTCAGCGACACCGTGTAGACCAACCCTCCCAGGAGCAGCCGAATGCGGGAGAACATGATGATGTTGAAGAGGGCGCCGCGCTCGAAATAGAGGTCTGCGATCAACCGGGCGCGCACCGCATTGCATGCCCAGTAATAGCTGAAAATGACGACAGCCATGGCGGCCACCGGCACCAAGGCCAGGCATCCTGAGGGATAGAAACCGACCCAGACCATGACGAGGGCTGGGGCCAGGAGGATGGCGAATATGATCCGAAACGGCAAAAGGGGACCCGACATGGCACTTGCCTTCTAGCTGCCTGATCCCCGCTCTGCCCTATGTTTTATGCAGCTTTTTCTGCTGCGACCCAGGCCTTGACCTGCTCCTCGAGGATCGCGAGCGGCACCGGACCACTCTTCAGAACGATATCGTGGAAGTCACGAATGTCGAAATCATCGCCCAGTTCCGTGCGGGCCATGTCCCTGAGATCGATGATCTTGTTCATGCCGATTTTATAGGCCGTCGCCTGGCCCGGCATCACGATATAGCGCTCGATGGCCTTGCGGGCGTCCTCGGCGGGGTTCGGCGTGTTGACGACCAGGTACTCGATCGCTTCCTCGCGGGTCCACTTCTTGTCGTGCAGGCCGGTATCCACCACCAGACGGGCCGCGCGCCACAGCTCCATCGCCAGCCTGCCAAAGTCGGAATAAGGGTCCTCATAGAACCCCATTTCCTTTGGGAAATACTCGGAATAGAGCCCCCACCCCTCGGTGTAGGCCGTAAACCCGCCAAACCTGCGAAAACGCGGAATGCCTTCGAGTTCCTGGGAGATGGCCAGTTGCATATGGTGGCCGGGGATGCCCTCGTGGTAGGCCAAGGCTTCCATCTGGTAGATCGGCATCTGCGCGGTGTCGTAAAGGTTCGCGTAGTAGATGCCGGGACGTGAACCATCGGGTGCGGGACGCTGGTAGAACGCCTTGCCGGCAGACCTTTCTCGGAACGGTTCCACCGCCTTCACGATCATGTCCGCCTTGGGGAAGGTGTTGAACTGGCTTGGCAGGGCTTCGCGCATGGTGTCGATCATCGCCGTGGCTTCGGCGAGGTACTCGGCTTTCCCCTCTGGCGTATTTGGCTTGAAGAATTGTGGGTCGGTCCGGGTGAAGTCGAAGAACGCGTTCAGCGTCCCGTCGAATCCGACCTCCACCATGATCGCCCGCATTTCCTCGTGAATACGGGCGACTTCGGACAACCCCAGCTCGTGGATTTCATCGGAGGTCATATCCGTGGTGGTCATCTGCTTCAGGCGAACGGCGTAGTAGTCCTCCCCATCGGGCAGTTTCCAGACGCCATCATCGGTGGTGGCGACCGATTTCTCGGACTCCATCAGCCTGATGAGCCGCTCATAGGCGGGCCCAACATGGCCTAACAGGGCGTCGGCGGCCTGGTCCTTCAGCCCGTTGCCATCGGTCGCGGAGATATCGCCGTTCTGGACAAGGGCGTCCACCTTGTCAGAGAAATCCTCCATGATGGGGCTCATCTCACCATCATCCTCGACCGTAAACGGTGCGCCGCTGATCACGTTGCGGGCATCTCCCAGAACGAAGTCATACACGAATAGCGGCGGGCGGATCGCCTGGCGGGAGCTCTCCTCAGCGTTCGCAATATGCTGGCCAAGGAACGTCTCTACAGCCTCCAAGCGGGCAATGTAGGCCTCGGCATCGGACCGGGAGGTGACCTGGTGCTGGTTGATCAGGAAGGCGGGGATGCGCGATTGCGCGCCGAACATCTGGTTGAAGGTGTAGCTGTGATAGCGGAACGGGAACGCCGCCTCCGCCCGCTCAAGCTGGTACTCCATCAACCGCCAGGAGATCCGGGCTTCATCATCGAGCAGGTCGAAATCGAAACTCGCGCGCATCTCGGCAACATCGGCGCGCCGGATCTCCAACTCGCGGAGACGGTTCTCATCTGAAACATCGTCCCATTTGTCGTAATCATCCTTGATGCCCAGAAAGGTCTGGGTCATCGGGCTGCGGGCGACCCGCTCATCATATTTCAGCTCGAACCACTCATAGATGCGCTGGGTTTCGGCAGCATCGAAAGGCCGCGCCGTTACAACAGACGCCGGCTCGCTGGCTGTCGTTACGGGAGCAGGTGCCGTGCTCAGGGGGTTGGTGAATGATTGGCACGCGGCCAGCCCCAGAACGGCGGCGAGTGTGGTGGTAGCTTTCAACATCGGGGACATCCCTCCGGAGCAGAAGTAAAGGTTTGGCGCGGTCATAGCGCGTTTTCGCCGCGTGTTAAGCGCATTCAACCATCGGACCAGACCCGTGTGACTGTGAAATTGGTCGTCGGACCTTAACCATTATCGTCTAGTCCGTGGAGGGATGAAACGGCTTTACCACTGGCCCCTTGATCCGACAGGGCGCATCGCCCGGCTCGCCCTTTCCGAGAAAGGGCTGGGATACACCGGCTGTGCGGTCATCCCCGGCGAGGCCAACCCCGAGCTGGACAAACTGGCGCCCGGAGCAGTCGCCCCTGCCCTGGTCGATGCCGGCGCAGAGGGCCGGATCCACGTGGTGGGCATCGCTGCCATCCTCGGGCATCTCGAGGACGCCTATCCAGCCCCAAAACTCTTGCCGGTCACCCGCAAGGACCGGGCCGAAGTGCGCCGGCTTACGGAATGGACCCTGGAGAATTTCAGGCTCGTCAACGAGACCTTGCTCGACGAGCGGATTACCCAATGGGTGCGACGGGACCGGCAGCCGGACAGCGCAGCCCTGAGAACGGGCGCCCACGCCCTGCGCGGCAGGCTCACCTTGCTCAACGCACTTGCTGGTGAGCGAACCTATATCGCGGGTCGCGGGTTTTCCGTGGCAGACCTCGCCGTGGCCGCTCAACTCTCGTGCCTCGACTATTTCGGCGATGTGGACTGGTCCAGCATACCCGACCTCAAGGCCTGGTATGCCCGAATGAAGTCGAGGCCCAGCTTCCGCCCCTTGCTCGCCGAGCGCATTGAGGGCGCCCGTGCGGCCCACCACTATGACGACCTGGACTTCTAGACCGTTGCCGCGCGCTCGTGTTGATGCCATGCACGCTCCATGAGCACGTTGGCGACTGTCCTCCAAAAACTCGACACGCTGATCAGTTTCGACACGACATCGCGACACTCGAACGTCGACCTCATCGATTGGATAGAAGCGCAATTGATTCCCCTCGGCGCATCCTGTACGCGGATCGCCAACGAGACCGGATCAAAGACAAATCTATGGGCGAGGATCGGAGCCAATGAGCCGGGCGGCCTGGTCTTGTCCGGTCACACCGACGTGGTCCCGATCGACGGGCAGGATTGGCACACCGATCCGTTCAAACTCACACAAGCCCGCGACTTGCTCTATGGCCGCGGCACTGCAGACATGAAGAGCTTTCTCGCGCTTTGCCTGGCCTTTGCGCCGGTGTTTGCGAAGGGGGGCCTGCGCCGCCCGATCCATTTTGCATTTTCGTATGATGAGGAAGTTGGCTGCCAGGGCGCTCCTTCCATGATTTCAAGGATCGTTGAGGCTGGGGCACGTCCGGAGGCTGTCTGGGTTGGCGAGCCGACGCTCTGGCAGGTCGTCTCAAGTCATAAGGGTATCGTACTGACCGAGGTTGGGGTGACCGGACGCGAGGCACACTCCAGCCTGCCCCAACTCGGCGTTTCCGCCATTGGTGAGGCGGTCGATCTCATGGCCGTTCTCCGGACAATCGAGAAGGACCTGGTGGCCAATCCCCGTGCTGGCTCGGCGTTTGATCCTCCCTACCCGACCCTGACGGTTGGCCAACTCCAGGGCGGGACGGCCGCGAATATCCTCGCGCGCAACTGCACCTTCCTGTTCGACCTGCGCTGTCCACCGGGCGACGATGTGGACGCAATCCTGGCACCTTTTTCTGACGCGGTGGAGGCTGCGAACCTGCGCTTGCAAGCGCGTTTTCCAGAGGCCGGGGTCCGGGTCACACGGCTGACGAATGTTCCGCCACTTAGCGCCGAGACGGGGAGTCCGGCCGAGACCCTGGTCCGGTCACTGACAGGTGACAATGCCCAGCGGGCGGTCTCCTACACGACAGAAGCCGGCCAGTTCCATGCCGCCGGCATTCCAGCAGTGGTCTGCGGTCCCGGATCCATTGACCAGGCCCATACGCCGAACGAATTCATCGCGGCGTCCCAACTCGAAAAAGGGGTTGAGATCTTCCAGGAGCTGACGGCGCGACTCGCGACCGCCTGAGTGCGAGTGATACGGTATTGGGCGGCGATCAGAAGCAGGCCGCAACGTCTGCAAGCCAGCGCCGCACGGCATCCTTCTGGGCTTCCGACGCCCCATGGCGCACGAGGATCAGGTCTTTCTCCGGCACCAGCACCGTATACTGACCATCATAACCGTTTGCGGAAAAGCTACCCGGTCCCGCCAGTCCCAGCCACCAGTGAGCGCCATAGCCCATGGGCTCGTCATCTGGAACATGCGGTGTCGGTGTCCGCGCATGATCGACCCAACCTTCCGGCAGGATGCGGGTGTCCTCCCACTGCCCGTCTCGCAGGTACAGCAGGCCGAAGCGAGCAAAATCCTGCGCGGTGCAGTAACAGAAGCTCGAACCAATGAACGTGCCGGCCTCGTCAAATTTCGGAAGAGCGGATGTCATGCCGATCGGGTCGAACAGCCGCTCGCGCATGAAGGTTTCAAATCCGGCCCGATCAAGCCCCAGAACATCGGCCAGCCGTCGCGCAAGAATGTTCGTGGTACCGCTGGAGTATAGCCAGGACGTCCCGGGCGACTGCTCCAGCGGTTTGTCGGCGGCAAACCGCGCAACATCGGATTTGCCAGAACCGAACAACATCTCGATCGTATGGGAAATCCCAGCGTCCACATAGTCTTCCGTGAACTGAAGTCCCGATGACATGCGCAGCAGATGGTTCCACGTAATGCCGGCCCGGACATCGCCACCGTCCTGCCATTCGGGAACGCCAATCGGCGCATCGAGATCGATCTTGCCATCTCCGTAGGCAAGACCGACAAGCGCATGGGTAATCGACTTTGCCATCGACCAGGATGGGAACGTATCGGCAGCGCTGCGCCCTTCGGCGTACCGCTCGGCCACGAGCTGGCCTCCTTGCACGGCGAGAAAGGCGTGGGTATCGCCCAGCGAGTCCTTCGAACCGAACGCCAGATCGAGCAGCGGGTTCAGCTCACGCGCTGACGGGTGTGATCGAGAACTTGTTGCCGGCCAGGCCTCCGTCGGCCAGGGCACATCCACTGGCTGCGCGGGCAAAGTCGGAAGGGCTTTTGGTGTTGCCATGGTCAGCACCTGTCTCCAGCAAGCGGCCAGCATACGCGTTCGCACTTCGTGGGCAAGACGCTCGACGCCAGCGCGATCCGGGCCAAATCGGGCGTTGCCGCCCTGCCTCCAGCAGACACCCGACCCGGTCGGCGCTAAGACACCTCCATGGACACGCTAACGCTTTCCTCGCTGGCCGCTGCACTCGGCTTTGATGCCTGCCGGATTACCCGGGCAGACGAGCCGTGGGCGGCGGGAGCGCGGCTCGCCGAATTCGTCGCCGAAGGCCGGCACGGCCAGATGGGCTGGATGGAGACGACGCTGGCCCGGCGCCAAGCTCCCACCGCCATGTGGCCCGGTGCAAGATCGGCGGTGGTCGTCGGACTCAATTACGGGCCAGATCACAATCCGCTGGACGCCCTCGCGCATGCCAGCAAGGGGAATATCAGCGTCTATGCCCGCGGGAGGGACTACCATGACGTCCTGAAGAAGCGGTTGAAACAACTCGCCAGGACCTTCGCGGCGGAGACGGGGGCCGAGGTGAAGGTGTTTGTGGACACAGCCCCGCTGATGGAAAAGCCGCTGGCGGAGAAAGCCGGGCTCGGCTGGCAGGGCAAGCATACGAACCTTGTCTCCCGCGAGCTTGGAAACTGGTTGTTCCTCGGGGTGATGCTGACAAGTGCAGACCTTGCCCCCGACGCGCCGGAGACCGATCATTGCGGCTCCTGCCGGGCCTGCCTCGACATCTGCCCAACCGATGCGTTCCCCGCCCCCTACCAACTCGATGCCCGCCGCTGCATTTCCTACCTCACCATTGAACACAAGGGACCGATCCCCACTGCGTTTCGAAAGGCGATTAGAAATCGGATCTATGGCTGCGATGACTGCCTCGCCATTTGCCCCTGGAACAAGTTTGCCGAACGGAGCCGACAGGCACAGCTCCACGCCCGGGCCGAGCTGGTCCTGCCGGACCTGGATAGCCTTGTAGCCCTCGACGACACCGCTTTCCGGGAGGTTTTTTCCGGGTCAGCCGTCAAGCGCATCGGCAGGGACAGGTTTGTCCGGAATGTCTGCGTCGCGATTGGAAATTCTGGGGCGCCGCGGCTCGTCACCAGCCTGATCCCCCGCTTGAAAGACCCCTCGCCAGCGGTGCGCGGGGCTGCCATATGGGCGCTGGCGCAGCTCGACCGGGCGCGCTTTGAAAAGGAGCGAGAAACCCATGTGGGCGCGGAACCCGCTGAAGACGTTGTGGCAGAATGGGAAACTGCCTGAGGCCGTACCACGGTGGCGGCGCTGGCCCGTCCTTGTCCTGAAGTGCGCGCTCGCAATCTTTGTTCTGGCGCACCTCTACGCCGTCGCTGGTCGGGTGGTGGACCCGCCCCTGACCCTAACCATGGTCGAGCGGTGGGCCGGTGGCGATGATGTCAGGCGAGACTGGGTGAACCTTGATGCGATCTCACCCAACCTCATCAGCGCCGTTATCGCCGCCGAGGATTCCCAATTCTGCAGCCATGAGGGCATTGACCCAGACGCTATCGAACAGGCGCTGGAAGAGTTCCGGGAGGGCAAGCGCCTCCGCGGCGGTTCGACCATCACACAGCAGACGGCGAAGAATGTGTTCCTCTGGAATGGCGGCGGTTGGGTTCGAAAGGCCGGCGATGCCTGGTTGGGCGTCTTCATCGACTTCGTCTGGGGTAAACGCCGGGTGATGGAAGTTTACCTGAATATCGCAGAATGGGGCGACGGGATCTTCGGGGCCGAAGCAGCGGCGCAAGCGCGGTTTGGCAAGTCCACGGAGGACCTGACCCGCCGAGAGGCAGCCCTTCTCGCGGCTGTTCTACCCAATCCACACACCTGGCGGGTCGATCCGCCCGGTCCCTATGTCTCCCGCCGCGCGGGAACCTTGCAGGCCCGCATGAACGTGGTCGAGGGAGAAGGCCTCTGGGCGTGCGTCGTCGATTGACGGGCGCCGGCGTCAGAAGATAGCGGCCACACGTGCGCCATGGGGATCTGCATCGGCGATCAGCTGGCGGGTACCACCGGGCCAGGTGATGAGATCGACCCGGGTCTTGGCCGAACGATCCACGGGGTCGAATACGCGGGCGGGCTCGAAGCGGAGCCATGCGAGGCGGTGCCGGTCGTCCGCACGGGCGCCAGTGGTTTCGATGGCGGCCTTCGCTCGGGCGTGGGTGTCTGCATCGAAATACTGCCAGGCGATCGAGTGATAGATCACCGTGGTCCCTTCTGAAAGCGGCCCCGCGAGTTGATCCTCCAGCCAGGGCGCCGCATCGGCCCGGTCCACCGTCACCGGGAACCTGTCAGCCATAGCCAGCGCGGCGTCGAGGCGGGACATCCGGTCCGGCTGGTCGGGCCAGATATAGGCCTTCAGGCGAAGCCGGGCACCGGGATCGCTGATGTCCACCGGATCACGATCACATCCACGCCGGCTCACAACGTCGAAGGAGGGGGGAAGTTGAGGCGGCGGCCCCGACCAATGCGTGGTCATGGTCGGACCTGCCCGATGGCCAGCCCGAGACCAGCTTCCGCCATCATATCCAAAGGCGTCCCAGTTGAGATTCAGCCCGGCGCTGGCGCCAACCTCCAGGAGGTGCAGCGGCCCATGCACAGCGATCCGGGAAAATCCCGGTAGCAGGGCG
>JBCBKE010000054.1:0-21080 GCA_038522375.1 Pseudomonadota bacterium | reverse complement strand
AGAACTGCCGTTCGAGCTGATGACCTATCCCGGCCAGCGCCATGGCATCCGGGGCGAGGCCCTCCAGAAACACCTCATGAAGACCCGTATGGCCTTCCTCGACCGGCATCTGAAGGACGATTGACGTGGCGGGGCGCGCGCGATCAAGGTGACCAAAAAACAGGAGGATCCCACCCATGCCAGCCATGCAGCCCACACAAGACCAGCTGACCGCATTCCTTGGCGCGAACATGACCGAACCCGTGTGCATGGTGAATCTGCTGAAATTCAGGGACAAGGCGGCCTACGCCGAAGGGACATCGGAAGCGGCCGAGGGCCTGACAGGTCTGGAGGCCTATGCGCGCTATGGTGCAGGGGTCACGGAGGTCTTCCAGCATATCGGCGCAAAGATGATCTTCGGTGCACCTGTGGCGCGCTTCATGATCGGCGAAGGCGATTGGGACACCGTGGCCATGGTCTGGTATCCGTCCCGTCAGACGTTCATCGAGATGCCACAACGCGAAGACTATCAGGCGATCCACTACCATCGCGAAGCGGGGCTGCTGCACCAGGACCTGATCGAAACCACGCCGGGGATGCTCTAGCATGCCCGCTTTCCAACCCACCGCCGACCAGTTCCGGGCCTTCCGGGATGACCCCCATGGTGGCCCCGTTTCGCAGGTGAACCTCCTGAAGTTTCGGGTCAAAGCGGAATACAAGCCGAAAGACCCCGAATTCGGGGAGAGCATCAGCGGGCAAGAGGCCTATATCCGATACTCCGAAGCTTTCTCGGCCGCGGCGGCCGAAGTCGGCGGAACCACCTCTCTCCTCTCGTCGGTTGAACGGTACTTCATCGGCGGCGGGGACTGGGACGGCGTCCTCGTGAACACGTTTCCCAACCGGCAGGCGTTTATCGCAACGCTGAACCACCAAGACTACAAGGCCATGTCGCGGCACCGGGATGCGGGGCTGCTGTGCCAGGACCTGATCGTGACCCGCCCCCTATGGCTGCATGGAGAGAAACAATGAGCGAATACACCGTCTATGGCTCCCTCGGCTCTCCCTATTCCCTCAAGGTCCGTGCTGCGCTGCGTGCCAAGCGCCTCGCCCATCTCTGGGTCATGATGGACGGCGCGCGCCGGGCCGAGGTGATGGGCAAGGTCAAGGCGCCGGTGATCCCGGTCATCCAACATCCCGATGGCAACTGGAGCAATGATTCCACGCCCTTCCTGCTGGCGCTCGATGCCAAGGGCGAAGGCCGGCCGCTCCTGCCCGACGATCCGGCAGACCGGTTCGCCTGTCTGTTGATCGAAGACATGGCCGACGAATGGGTTACAAAGGCGATGTTCCACTATCGCTGGTTTTACGGACCAGACGCCGACCAGCTCTCCACATGGCTCATCTTTGACAACAGTCCCGGCGCAACACGGGCGGATATCGCCGCATTCGCCGCCGAAATTGCAAAGCGCCAGATCGGCCGCATGCCGATTGTTGGCTGCACGCCTGAAACTGCACCGATCATCGAGGCATCGGCCCGGCGGGTCCTGTCGATACTCGACAGGGCCGCGACCGACGGAACGGTGTTCCTTTTCGGCGACAGGGTCTCCCTCGCCGATCTCGGCCTCTACGGACAGCTCTGGCAGTTGCGGACTGATCCCACGCCCGCCGCGATGATGCGCGCCGACTTTCCCTATTGCTTCCGCTGGCTGGAGCACGTGGACGACGCCTCCGGGTATGATGGCGCCTGGACAAAGGACGCTGTGGATAACGGCGCCGTCTCCGCCCTGCTGGCCATGGCCGGCGACACCTACCTCCCTTTCCTGGCCGCCAATGCAGCCGCCCAGGCCGCTGGAGAAACAACTTTCAGCCTGGAGATCGAAGGTGCGCGCTTCGAACAGGGGGTGTTCGGCTACCAGGCCAAATGCCTGATGACGCTCCGGACGCACTGGGCAGAGCTGGAAGCGGACGCGCAGGCCAGGCTGACGGGAAAACTGGGCGATGGTGCCGCGGTGCTGATGCCCTGAGCGCCTACGCCGTCAGCAGGATGGCGCAGATCGCCTCCAGACCGGATTTGTCGGTGGCGTCGAAGGCATCGAATTCGGTCGAATCGACATCAAGAACGGCTGCCAGCGCGCCCGTCCCGTCAAACACCGGCACCACGATCTCCGAATTGGACGCGCTGTCACAGGCGATATGGCCCGGGAAGACGTGGACATCCGGAACAACCAGGGTTTCCCGGCTCGCAGCGACCGTGCCGCAAACGCCCTTGCCGAACGGGATGCGCAGGCAACCGAGCGTGCCCTGGTAGGGGCCGACGACGAGCTCATAGGGTTTGTCGGGATCGACCACGTAGAAGCCCGTCCAGAAAAAACGCGGGCGAAAGGCCTGGGCGAGCAGGCAAGCAGCCGTGGCGTAGCGGGCCGGGGTGAAGGTTTCGCCGGCGACGACGCTGGAGATCTCCTCCTTCAGGCCAGCATAGGTCGCAGACTTGTCCATGGATGATCCTATCGCTGCCGACGTCCGACAACTCAAGGGGACCATAGCAGATAGGGCATGGACGGCACGGCGGCGGTTTGGCATCGTTGATCGCTGAAGCCGGCGGACGCAGGAGCCCCATCGCGTGTTACGACCCTTGGCGATTCTGTCGCTGGCCCTTTGGTTGGTCTGCGCGCCGGCCTTGCCACAATCCCAAACCAACACTGACACGCCCGCCCATGGCTCGATCGAGGCGTTGCACGAGGCGTTCCTGACCGATCAGGACCTCCAACTCGCATTTCCTGAACCCGAGCCCGAAGAGGATGAGCAAGCAGAGCCGCCCGGCTGGCTCCGTTGGCTGATCGACGCCCTTGGGAGCGTGTTCCAGACGCTCGGCCCCTTGCTGCGGCTCGCCTTCTACCTGATCGTTGGTGCTGGCGTTGTCGCAATCCTCGCATTCATCCTGCGGGGCGCACTGGAGAGCCGTTTCGCCTGGTTGAAACGCGACAGGGGGCCAGGTGTCGAGGACAGCGTTGCGCCCGATTTCCGCCCCGACGCGCAGGCGGCCCGGTCCCTGCTTGACGAAGCCGACGCGCTTGCCGCCCGTGGACGGTTTGCCGAGGCGGTCCACCTGCTGCTTTTTCGATCGATCGAAGACATTCAGCGCCAGCATGAGGGGGGAGTCCCGGTCAGCTTGACAGCGAGGGAGATCGCCAGTCTCGATGCCCTCCCAGACCGGGCGCGCAACCGCCTGTCGCCCATCATCCAGATCGTGGAGCGGAGCTTTTTCGGCGGCCGCACCGTGGATGGCGAAGGGTGGCGATCAGCCCGCACAAGCTATGAGGAATTCGCGTTCGGGGAGGCCGTGGCGTGAGCGGCGCGGCGAACCGGTCGCCGTTTTCGGCTGTGGTGGTCGGGGTTCTGGTCGCTGTGTCGGTCTTCGGTTTCATGGCCGTTCTCGTACTATCGGCCTGGTCGCCGGAGTTGAGAGACCGGAACCTTGCTGGCGCCCATCCCTATTCGACGTCATCGATCGGCTATGGCGGTTTCGTGCGCCTCCTCGAGGCACGGGGCGATCCCGTGTCGGTCACCCGGTTCGACCGGCAGCTGTCCGAGTATACCGATGCGCTGAAGGTTGTGACCCTTACCCCGGTCGGCATGGACAGTGCGCTGGAAGAGTTGGAGCTTCAGGGGCTGGCGCTGGTTGTGTTGCCGAAATGGTCTGGCGCACGCGATCTATCTAACCCCAAGTGGCAAGATCGGGTGTTTGACACACCAACCGATCAGGTCGCGGGCGCTCTCAGCCATTTCGATGCCAACGGAGAGATCTGGCGGGTCCGGGCGCCGGCGGTCTTCGAAACCGATTTCGGGTTCTTCAGGCCGGAATTTGGCGATGACTTGCAACTCATTCGATCAAACAGCCTCGAACCGGTTATCCGAACGCCCGGTGGGATACTGCTTGGGAAATTGCCCGGAGAAGACGTTTTTATCCTGTCCGACCCCGACCTCATCAACACCGCCGGATTATCGACACTGGGCCGCGCCGAGATGGCGCTGGCGATGGTGGATTGGCTCCGCTATGACGACCGGGCCTCGCTGATCGTCTTCGATGCCACCCTGCATGGGTTCGAGCAGGCTCAATCGGTCCTGCAGATGGTTTTCGACATCCCGTTTCTCGGAGCGACGCTTATCGCGGTTTGCGTGTTTCTGATGTTCGGCTGGGCCGGCACCGTGCGGTTCGGCGCGCCCCAACGGCAAGCAAGGGCCATCGCGCTCGGCAAACAGGCGCTCGCTGACAGCACGGCAGGGTTGTTGATCATGGCGGGACGGGAACCCAGGCTCGCGCCGGGTTACCTCGCCCTGACCAAGCGTGCGGCGGCAAAGACAATTGCGGCGCCGAAATCGCTGTCGGATGACGATCTCGCCCGCTTGTTCGACCGGATGAGTGCGGAGAACGAGCCTGGCTATACCCAACTCGCGGACGCGTCGGCCAATCCGGCGACGTCGCGCGAAGACCTCATGATCAAGGCCAGGCGCCTGTTCAACTGGCGCAAGGAGATGACCCGTGGAGATTAAGGACGTCGGCCTGTTGGCCGATCGTATCCGCAACGAGGTACGCAAGGCGATCATCGGCCAGGCCGGGTCCGTCGACCTGATGTTGGTCGGGCTGTTCTCATCCGGCCATATCCTCCTGGAGGGGGCCCCGGGAACGGCCAAGACCTTGCTGGCGCAAACGTTTTCCGAGGCCATTTCACTGGCATTCGGGCGGATCCAGTTCACGCCGGACCTGATGCCGGGCGATGTGCTGGGAACCAATATCTTCAACTTCCAGACCAACGCGTTCGCACTTACAAAAGGGCCGATCTTTACCGACATCCTTTTGGCAGACGAGATCAACCGCACCCCGCCAAAGACCCAGGCAGCCCTTCTGGAGGCGATGCAGGAACGGCAGGTCACGATCGATGGCACCCGTTATCCCCTGAACGCGCGCTTCATGGTGATCGCCACGCAGAACCCGCTCGAGCAGCAGGGCACCTACCCCCTGCCCGAAGCACAGCTGGACCGTTTCCTGTTCAAACATGTCCTGAGCTTTCCGAACCGGGATGAGGAAATCGAGATTGTCGCCGGCCATGGTCGGCGTACAGGGACAGCAACGGCGAAAGCCTTCGGCGTGGAACCGGTCGTGAATGCCGATGAACTGATGGCAGCCGTAGCCGCGGTCGCCCGGGCGCGGATCAATGACGACATCATTGCGTATATCGTCGATCTTGTGCGCGCCACCCGCCAGAACCCACTGCTGGAAGCCGGCGCCAGCCCCCGGGCCGCAGCCGCGCTGGCTGCCGCCGGACGCGCGCGCGCAGCGCTCGAAGGTCGGGACTATGTGATCCCGGACGACGTCAAGCAACTGGCGCTACCGGCCTTGCGCCACAGGGTCCTGCTGTCACCCGCTGCCGAAATCGAGGGCCGAACAACCGACGAGACCCTCCTTGCGATCATCGAACAAACGGCGGCACCCCGGTGATCTATCCCACCCCGCTCGCAATCACGCTCATGGCCCTTGGTGTCCCGGTGGCGCTGGTCATTGCGGTGTTTGCGCCCGCCTGGTGGACCATTGCAGCAGGATGGATCGCCGTCGTAGGTGCCATGATGGCGGCGGATGCGATACTGGGACCCCGGCTCAGCGCGGTGCAGGTGGCCGTGGATGCGCCGTCTGTACTCTACATGGGGGCAACCGATCCCCTGTCCGTCCGGCTCTCCTTCGACCAGGGGCCAGCGCCGCTGCTGGCCGACCTCAGGCTGGAGACGGGCGAACGGCTCGACACGCTTCCGACCAAGCGCTTGCGCGGGTTTCCCAAAGGACAGCATGAGGCGACGTTCAATCTCGTTCCGTTGCGCCGGGGCATGGCCGAGATCCGCGACGTCTGGGCCCGTTGGCAGGGCCCCTTCGGCTTGTCGGCCAAGCGCTACCACGAGACCCTCGACCTCACCCTGCCCGTCACGCCAAACACGCGGTGGGTAAAGGAGGAGGCCATCAGGCTCTACTCGCGGGATGCCGATTTTGGGATCAAGTCGCAGATGGAGCGTGGTGACGGTTCAGAGTTCGATGCCCTCCGCGAATTCGCTGCCGGTATGGACCCGCGTGCCATCGATTGGAAACAATCGGCGCGGCACCGGGATCTCCTCGCCAAGGAGTTCCGGACCGAGCGCAATCACAACATTGTCTTTGCCTTCGATACCGGCCGCCTCATGAGCGAGCCGCTGGATGGTGTCTCGAAACTCGACCGGGCGATCAATGCGGCGCTGCTCCTGGCCTATGTCTCGCTGCGGTCGGGGGACAAGACGATGGTCTTCGGCTTCGACGCCCAACCCGGGCTCGCCTCGGGCAATCTCGCGGGTACGCGGGCATTTCCAAAACTGCAGATGCTCGCATCGAAACTCGATTACTCCGTTGAGGAAGCGAACTACACACTCGCCCTCTCCGATCTTGCCAGCCGCCTGAACCGGCGCAGCCTCGTGATACTCTTCACCGATTTCGTCGACACGATCTCCGCTGAACTGATGCTCGACAACGTCCGGCGCCTGGCCGATCGCCACCTCGTGGTCTTCGCCACCTTCGAGGACGCCGCCCTGGCGGGTTTCATCGAAACCCCACCCGAAACGCCGGAGGATGTGGGCCGCGCCGTGATCGCGGACGGGCTGTTGCGCGAGCGTGAGGTTGTGCTCTTGAAGCTCCAACGGCTCGGGGCACAGGTCATTGAGACGACACCCGGTGCTTTCGGCGCTGAACTGGTATCCCGGTACCTGCAGATCAAGCGGCGGGAAATGCTGTGAGAGACATGCTGAAATCCTACCGGTTCCGGGAGGAGCGCCAGGCGGGCTGGTCCGAGCTGGAACGTATTCTCGAGGTCGCTGAAAGACGCGGCGTCAATGCCCTTTCCGATCAGGACATGATGACGCTGCCGGGGCTTTACCGCCAGGCGGTCTCGTCCCTGTCGGTGGCCCGCAGCATCTCCCTCGATCGAAACCTGACCGACTATCTCGAAAGCCTTTGCACACGGGCCTACTTCTTCGTTTACGGCACCAGGACCACACTATCCCAGCGCCTCGCGACGTTCTTCGGTGCCGATTGGCCGGCTGCCGTAAGACAAGCCTGGGGGGCAACGCTCCTGTCGGCCGCCTGCCTTTTCGGGATGGCCGTCCTGGCCTTCATCCTCTGTATGGGAGACATGGAGTGGTTCTGGAGTTTTGCCGACGAGATCATGGGAGACCGGACGCCGAACGCATCCACCGAATACCTGCGCTCAACGCTCTATACCGACAATTTCCATTCTGAAGACGCCCTCGCATCCTTTGCTGGATACCTCTTCTCCAACAATGCCCAGGTGGCGCTTTACGCCTTTGCACTGGGTTTTGCCTTCGGTGTCCCGACAGCACTCCTGCTCGCATACAATGGCGCCATCATCGGCGCATTCTGCGCGCTGTTCGTCGACCGGGGATTGGGTTTCGAGGTCATGGGGTGGCTCCTCATCCATGGGGTCACCGAACTGTTTGCCATCGTGCTGGCCGGCGCCGCGGGATTTCTCATCGGTGGCGGCGTCGCCTTTCCGGGCCGGCTGTCACGCCTGGAATCGGCAAAACAGGCGGGAAACCGCGCCGCCCTGATTGCGGCAGGGTGCGTGGTCATGCTTTTTCTGGCGGCCCTGCTTGAAGGTTTCGGACGTCAGTTGATCAACTCCGATGCGGTCCGCTACGCGATCGCCCTGGCAACGCTGACGCTCTGGATGGCCTATTTCTACATTCCCCGCACCCGGGCAAGCGCCGGCGATGTCCCCCGTGGCTGACACGCCGCTACCACAGGCTCCAAAGCCATCGACCATGACCGCGCAAGCCGCGATGCAGCGCCGGTTGCGACGCCAACGTGAGGCAACCGAAGCGAAACGTCTCCGCACGCTGGTTACACCTGAAGGAGCGGCGCTGACCCTGAAAATCGGAACCTTCTGGGAAAGGGTCGGCGCGTTCCTGATCGACTTCACGATCCAGTGGGCGATCGTTCTCGCGGTCGTCTTCGGCGTCGCCTACGGCACCAGCACGCTTGGATTTGAAGCCTGGAACGTGGCCGGCGCCGTTATCTCCGTGACGATTTTCCTCTTCCGGAATTTCTACTTTGCGTATTTCGAGATGGGCCGACGGGCCGCAACGCCGGGGAAGCGGATCTGCGGGCTGCGCGTTGCATCGCGGGATGGCGGGCAACTCAAGGCTAACGCGGTGCTCGCCCGGAACTTCAGCCGCGAGATCGAGATCGGGTTGCCGATCAGTTTCCTGTTCATGGGCGACGACCCGATCAATGCGTGGATCGGCCTGTTCGGCTTCCTCTGGGCGGGCGTTTTCATGTTCTTTCCCCTGTTCAACCGGGACCGGTTGCGGGTGGGCGACCTGATCGCTGGCACATGGGTGCTGCACGCGCCGAAGGTGAAATTGGCTGGCGATATCAGCGCCGCGGGGGTCAATAGCGCCGCGCGGCAGCGGTTTGCGTTTTCACCCGCGCAGACCGACGCCTATGGCATCCATGAGTTGCAGGTCCTCGAGCAGGTCCTGCGCCAGTCAACGCCTGAAACCCGCAACGATGTCGCTGACCGCATCCGCCAGAAGATCGGGTGGAGGACAACCCCAGGTGAGCGCGATACCGATTTCCTGGAAGCCTACTATGCCGCGCTCCGACAACGGCTCGAACAGCGCATGCTGTTTGGCGACAGGAAGGAAGACAAGTTCGATCAGACCTAAACCGGGTCTCATCCCCGGCAGAAATGCATGAAATCCAGACGGCACCCTGGCGTCACCGATTGCAATTCCAAGGCTGGCCCTTCAGGATCGCCAGATGAGCACACACAAGACTGACTTCGTCAGGGAACAGCCGCCGGAAATGCCATCGGAAGGCGGCCCGCTAGCCGAATATGGCGGAGAGCGCCCCCCCGCGCCGGACTGGTTCCTCACGGCGGTGTCACAACCCTACGAGTCGCATATGGTGTCGGTTCAAGGGGTCGATATCCGTTACCAGCGCTGGGGAAAGCGCGGCAATCCTGGGCTTCTGCTGGTCCACGGCAACGGTGCCCACGCCCACTGGTGGGACTTCATCGCACCGTATTTCGCCGAGGACTACAACGTGGCCGCCCTGTCATTCTCAGGCATGGGCGATAGCGGCTGGCGGGACAGCTATGGGATGGAAACCTTCGCAGCCGAGCAGATTGCCGTTTGTGAGGATGCGGGCCTGTTCGATGGGCCGGTGAAGCCGATCATCTGCGCCCACTCCTTCGGCGGCTTCGTCACCCTGCTGACCGGCGCAGATTATGGCGATCGGCTTGCGGGCACGGTGATCGTGGACAGTCCAGTCAATCCACCCGACCGGCCCCACCGGGGCCCACCCCGGGCGGCCCGCGCCAACAAGGTCTACGGCGACTTGAAATCAGCGCTCGGACGGTTTCGCCTTGCCCCGCCCCAGCTCTGCGAAAACCACTTTGCCATGGATTACATTGCCCGCTGGAGCCTGAAGAAAACCGATGTCGGGAATGGAACTGCAGGCTGGACCTGGAAGTTCGACCCGGAAATCTGGCGCCACTTCGATGCCGGTCGGTCGCCATCGGAGCTATTGACATCAACGGCTTGCAGGATCGCCATTTTCCGCGGCGAGGAAAGCTCGCTCATGCCCGATGATGTGGGCGACTACATGCAGTCGCTCCTGGGTCACCAGGTACCATTCGTTTCGATCCCCCATGCGCGCCATCATGTGATGCTGGACCAGCCGCTTGCCTTCGTTTCGGCCCTTCGAACCCTCCTCGGCGAATGGAAACACTCGAGCCCGAACCGAACCGTCTGACGCGCCGACCTTCTCTCTCCGTGCTGTCCGGCTACACTCCGGTCCGCTCCGGAAAGCTTTTCAGGGGGCGTTTCCCTGCCAATCGACAATGAAGTCGATCTGGTCTTCTTCCAGAACGGCATCCTCAGACCATGTGCGCCCGCGTATCGAGTGCCCTTCCCGGTGGATGCGGTCCCTGTCGCCGCAAACGAGGTGATGCCAGTCGGGCAGGTCCTGGCCCTCATGGACGAGGCGGTAGGCACAGGACCGGGGCATCCACCGCGTTTGCTCGATCGTTTCAGGCGTCAGTTTGATGCAGTCTGGAACGATCGCTTTCCTGTTGTCATAGTCAGCGCACTGGCACGTGTCGGCGTCGAGCAGGCGGCAATGCAGGCGCGTATAGGCAATTTCACCGCTATCCTCATCTTCGAGCTTGAGCAGGCAGCACTTGGCGCAGCCATCGCAGAGGCTCTCCCACTCGGCTTCGGTCATCTGATCGAGCCGCTTGCGCCGCCAGAATGGGTCAGTCGATGGATGATCGGTCAAACCAGGGATGTCTTCCAAATCGGGTTCCGGGCGATCAGGTCCGTTGCGAACCAGCAAGACGAGGCAATCGGAAGCCCTTTCGCCAGGGCATCCTCGACCGCGCGGGTCACCAGCGCCTTTCCCAGCCCCCGGCCGCCCAGGACCTCTGGCACGAGCGTGTGGGTAATGTGTAAGGCCCCATCGCTGCGACGCTCATAGTCAAGCTGGGCCTCGACCCCATCAATTGAAAGGGTGTATCGGCGGGCGGTCATGTCGTGCGAGATCTCGGTCATTGGACCACGTCGGCCCATTCGGGATGTTTCTGCAAGGTTGCCTTTGCAAAAGGGCAAAGCGGAATGATCTTGAACCCGCCCGCGCGGGCGTCCTCGACCGCACGCCTGACGAGCGCGAGCCCGACCGATTGGCCCCGAAGTTCATCGGGAACGTCAGTATGGTCGATAATGATCCGTGTCTGCCCGGCTTTCGAATAGGTCATCTCTGCCCGCGCGCCGCCAATCACCGTGACGTATCGCCCGCCGGTCTCCGTCTCTTCCCGATCGATAAGCGGTGTGGTCACCTCTAACTCCCTAAACCGGCATCCCCAGTTCACCCAATACTGGCTTGATCTGCTTCTTCAATCCAAAAAAGCCCTTCCGGGCATGGGGCCAGAACGCGGTGTCCCAGTCGCGCTTCAGGAAAACGAGCTTGAGACCCTCGCTTTCGAAGTCCTTGCGCAGCGTTTCCAATGCCGGTCGAACCCAGCCCTGGGGCGGATAGGCCGTCACGACGGTCTGGCAGCCCGTCCCAAGGGCCCAGTCGAGAACCCTGTCATGCGCCAGTACGGGTGCGGTCTCGACGCCGAAATGAGCCTTTCCCCGCGCCACCCCATCGTCCATGGCGCCCGAGACAAACCCGGCAGCTTGCGTTCCTGCGCCGCCGGGAGAACGATGATGCGCATAGCTGACACCAGCAAGCGCGCGGACCATCGCCCGGTCCGGAACAAGGCTTTCCCCATGCAGGTCCTCTTCCGTCAGCAAGAGGGCAACGTCGCCGGCGGGGAGGCTATCGCCAAACCCCACCGACGTTGCACCAAGGGGCCCTGGCGGCGGTACGGCACCGTCCACGGGCTGGGCAGCAGGTGCCAGACCGTCGGGCGAAAACCGGCCTCCGCTATACTTCTCGATGTTGGATCGCCTCGCCAGGTAAGTCTTCCCTGCCGTGTGGAGACCTGCCACCCATCGCCAGGAACAGGTGTTCGACGCCGCGTCCGCATCCATCAGGTGTTTGAGGAAGAAATCGGCACCCAATTCCCAGGGAAGCTTCAGCGTGAAGATCCAGATCGAGGCAAACCACATCCGCGCATGATTGTGCAGGTAGCCCGTCTGAACCAGTTCACGCGCCCAGTCGTCAAAGCCCTCAATCCCGGTCTGACCCGTTACCGCGTCGTCATAAACCGACCGCAATGCGGGCTGTGTTGCGAGGCGATCGAAGAACTGATCCCTGTTGTCCAGGTAGTTGGCCCAAACGCCGGGTCGATGCTCCAGCCAGCCCTTGAAATAGGTCCGCCAACAGACCTCCTGAATGAATTTTTCCGCCGTTGAGAAGGCGAACCGGTCCAGGGCCGTCTGCACCACCTCCTGTTCGAGAACCATCCGGTTGCGCACCCACGGCGACAGGGCCGATACATTCGACCGGTCGGCGGGCCCGAAATCGTGGTTCCGCATGGTTGCATAGTGCCGGCCCGTGCTGGCCTTGAAAGCCGCCAACCGCGCCAGTCCCGCACGGCGGGACGGTTCGAAGGCCACAGCATCAATCCCGTCAATCAGATCATCCATGGCCAGGGAGCTATGTCCCGCTACTATCGCGTCCACCCAACCACAATCGGACGAAGCAATCCCGGAGACGAGTTTGGATAACCCTTTTTGTTCTTTCTAAATGCTATTTTTGTTCCAGACGCTTCGCGCCGGCTCCCCTGTGAAAAATGGGGGCTTAAGGAACTGCGTCTTCAAATCGCGGGGCGGGGACAGTCCTTGTGACCAGACTTCCGCTTCCCCCACGCCTGACCTGGAGGAGCGATGGAGCTCCCTTCGCAACGGCCCATGATGACATATACTTCGCAGCTGGCGATGGCCTGGGCGAAGCGCGCACGGTTTTCCTTCAGGGGAACCACTTACCGGAACGGTGGAAACCCGGAGGCCGTTTCGTTGTGGCCGAAACCGGCTTCGGGACCGGGCTGAACTTCCTCGCCTGTTGGGCGCTCTGGAAAGAACACGGGCCGGTAGATGGCGCTTGGCTCCACTTCATCAGCTTTGAAGGGTTTCCAATGGAGCGGGGAGATGCGGCCCGCGCCCTGGGCGTATGGCCCGAGATTTCGGCCCTAAGCGAACGGCTGATTGGGCGCTGGCCCACGCGCGCGCGGGGCGTCCAGCACATGACCTGGCCCGACGACAGGATCGCGCTCACCCTGCACATTGACGATATCGCCGACGCCCTTCCGAAGGCGCAATTTCGCGCCGATGCGTGGTTTCTTGACGGGTTCTCGCCCGCAAGGAATGGGGAGATGTGGTCAGACTGGCTGTATCCGGCAATCGCCGAACGGTCATCGCCGGGCGCGACAGCAGCCACGTTCACGGTCGCGGGACAGGTGAGGCGTGGATTGGCCGCAGCCGGGTTTTCGGTGGAGAAAGTTTCGGGTTTCGGGCGGAAACGGGAACGCCTGGAAGCGCGGCTCGCTCCCGCCCGCGTCGAGCCAACCATAAAGGTCGCAAGCGAGACCCCTGCCCGGTCGGTGGCGATCATGGGGGCGGGGATCATGGGGGCGTGCCTTGCGCACACACTCGCAAACAGAGGGGTTTCCGTCACGGTCTTCGACAGGGCCGACAAGCCTGCATCCGGCGCGAGCGGTAATCCCCTGGCGCTGGTCATGCCGAGGCTGGACGCTGCCGATACGGTCCAGGCAAGGCTGCTTATCGATAGCTACGTGGCTGCGCGTACCACCTACAGCGCCTTTCCCGCATGCCATCTGGCAGACGTGGCGCAGTCCGCCCGAAACGAGGCCGACCTTAAAAGGTTCATGGCGGTACTCGCAGACCCGCCCTTGCCCCTGGAAGACCTTGAAGCCTTGAGGGATGGCGGGCTCCTGCACAAGCGGGCACTGATCATCAACCCACGCGAACTGGTGACAGCGCTACTCGGTGCCACCAGCACCGAGTTCGGCAAGGTGCCATCGGTGGACCTCAAAACCAGAACCGTGAACGGCGGCCGCTACGATGCCATCGTGCTCGCAAATGGGATGGCGGTTGATCCAGTCGCACCATGGCTGGGATTGGTCGCTAAATTGGGGCAGGTGGATTTTGTCGCCGACGCCTCCGATGCGCCCGCCTCGGCGATGGCGTCGGGGCCATATGCACTCTGCCACGGGAAGGTGAGGCTCTGGGGCGCAACCTATGAGACGGTGGACGGGCACACCGCGGCGACCACCTCCCGCGCAGCATCGATCGAGAACGGGGCTCACCTGGAAACCCTCGCGCCCTGGTGGCGACCCCAGGTCCGAGACGCTGGCGCGCGTGCGCGCGCGGCCATTCGCGCCACCACCCCGGACAGGCTACCCGCTGCAGGTCCATTGCCCGCTGTCGAAGCCGCAGTTGAGGCGCTTGCCCCGCTAGGCAAAGGCCGTGCAGTTGGTTCCAATATACCCATGGTTGATGGGGTCTGGATCGCAACGGGGCTCGGCAGCCGAGGGTTCACCTTCGCGCCATGGCTGGCGCAGTTGATCACAGCCCAGATCACTGGCGATCCCCTTCCCACCACCCGAGACGCCGAAGCAGCGGTCAGTCCGCTGCGCTTTCTGGAACGACGCATCAAGCGCGGCATAGCGGTTCCGCTGGCGACCCTGGGTAGCATCTAGCTGGCCATCCCGGTGCGTGGAGCGGCCTTTTCCGCCAGCCCCCGCTTGACCGTATGGCGGGCAAGACGTTCAAAGCGGATTGCGATGCCGTCATCGCGCTGCATGTCCATCGAAACCATGATCGGCCCGGCCTGCAGTTCCATGCCGTTCTGGCTGATGTCCAAGGCCGCGATTGCGACCAGTCCGGCGACCGCTGCAAGGCCTGCAATCCATCGCCGGTTTGTCCTCATCCCCTGCCTCATCGGCTCTATCCTTCCTGGTTGCCGACCCCCGCCGCTTTGCGATGGGGCCGGGCTTGGTCCCGTGTCAGTTCTTCTCGAGGTCCTTGAACTCTTTCCGAAGACGCCATTCATCAGATGTGACATCCCGCTCCAGGCGGCGGAGCCGTTCTTCAAGGTCCATGAAACTGTATTTGAGGTTGCCGAATGTCGCCCGGGGGCTGTCTGAAACCCCCCTCCAGAAAGCGGCCTCCTCCTCATCGCCGGGCCTTGCATAGTCGGCCCGGGTTCGGGACGGCGTGATCATCCACACCACGATGTAGGCAATGATGATCAGCGGGCCGAACATGAAGAAGAACCCGACGACCGCCAGCAAGCGGACGATTAACGGCTCCCATCCAAAACGTTCGGCAAGCCCGCCACAAATGCCCGCCACGACGCGGTCCGTTCGCGACCGCTTGAAACGGGTCGGGTTGGGTGAAGCGTTGAAGTCGCGGCTCATTGGTCAAATCTCCTTGGGTCTGTGGTTTCGGGTTTTGGCCTGCGTTCGGTTGCGTCGCCATCAATGAGCGCTTCCAGCGTCTCGATCCGGCGTTCCATCCGCTTGGCCGAGCGCCACAGGTCTTCCAGCATCCGCTCATCATCGGGCATAAGCGATCTCTGCTTCCGCCAAAGCGTGATGTAATGAAAGACCATCCCTGGCAGGATCACGAACAGCGCGAGGATCGCGACCAGGGGGATAAGCAGTTCAATGTCCATGGCCTAGGCATCCTCATGGGACTCGGCGCCCGTTTGATTGCGGGCCTCCAAGTGCTGGGCGATCAGGCCGGGCGCGGTGAGCACACCGAGTATCGTGATCAGGACAGCAAGGGGCATTAGCATGGCCTAGCCCTCCTCTTTCGTGGATTTTGACCCGCCTGACTTGCCGCGCTTGGCTTTCAGGGCTTCGAGTTCAGCTTCTACCGCATCATTGCGCTCCAGTGCTGCGAATTCAGCTTCGAGCGTCGGCTCAGCGCCTTTGATCTGGTCGGCATAGGCTTCCATTTCGTCGACCTTCCGCTCGACATTGGCATAGCGCGCCAGGGCATCGTCCACACGGCCATCATAAACCTGGCTGCGAACGCGGATCCGCTGCTCGGCCGCGTCGCGGCGCATCATCAGGGCCCGATGCTTGGCCTTGGCCTCACCGAGTTTCTCCTGGAGCTTGGCAAGATCGTTTTGTCGTTTTTCAAACGCTTCCTCGGCCAGGTCCATCGCCTGTTTCCGGCGGTCGATCTCGGCTTCGGCTTTCTGCTTCGCGGCCAGGGCGCCACGGGCGAGGTCTTCGCGACCCTTGTCGATGGCCAACTCGGCCTTCGCTTCCCACTCATCCTTCTGGCTGGCGTAGTGGGCCATCTCGCGCTGCATCTCTTTCTTGTCCGCCATGGCGCGGGCAGCAGCCGTGCGAACCTCAACCAGCGTATCTTCCATCTCCTGAATCATGAGACGGGCGATCTTTTCCGGATCTTCGGCCTTGTCGAGCATCGAGTTGATGTTCGAATTGATAATGTCACTGAGGCGGGAAAACATACCCATTTGTCAGGTCTCCTTATTGGTGTTGGTGCGGGGGGCGATCAGAGGAAGAAGCTGCCGAGCACGAGGCCGGCGGCAAAGAACATCCAGCTTTCGGCCGGGCGCGACGACAGCCAGCGGCCGAAACGGCCGGCGTCGGTGCCATGCTCGGCGTCATGGCGGGTGCGGGAGGAATATGTGCGGTCATCCATCTTCAGGTGTTCTCCTTCTTGATCATGGCCCCTACCGCCACGAGCCCCCTTTACGTTTCAAGGACCGTGCCAAACCGAGATTAATTTTATAACGCATTGTAATTAATGAATTTTATAGGACTCGCTGCGGAGTGGTTGTGGAATCATCAGGCTTCTTTGCCAATTCATTGGCTATCGTTGCCAGTTGTTTTGGTGTATTTAGCCAAATATGATCACCGCCCGCGCCCCCCAACTGATCGGAGAAAGTCCCGCCTGGCTGGAGGCTCTCGAACACGCCAGCCGCGTAGCGCCACTCGAACGATCGCTGGTCCTCATCGGTGAGCGCGGGACCGGCAAGGAGTTGATCGGGGAGCGACTGCACTTCCTCTCCAGCCGCTGGGAAGGCCCGTTCATCAAGGTGAACTGCGCCGCTTTGTCGGAAGAGCTTCTCGATTCCGAGTTATTCGGGCACGAACGGGGCGCGTTCACGGGCGCGACCGAGCGACGGGCGGGCCGGTTCGAACTTGCCAATGGCGGCACCCTGTTTCTGGACGAGATCGCGACCGCGTCCAGCCGCGTACAGGAAAAACTGCTGCGGGTCGTCGAGTATGGCGAATATCAGCGGCTAGGCGGGGAGACGGTCCTTACCACGAATGTGCGGGTGGTCGCTGCCACGAATGTCGATCTACCGGCCGCGGTGGAAAGTGGGACTTTTCGCGCGGACCTGCTGGACCGGTTGGCGTTTGATGTGATCACGCTTCCGCCCCTGAGGGCACGGTCGGGCGACGCCTCCCTGTTGGCGGACCACTTCGCGCGGCGGATGGCGGTCGAGATGGGAACAGATTTCCCCGGCTTCGCCCCCTCGGCCATCGCGGCGATTGAGGCCCATGGCTGGCCTGGCAATGTGCGGGAATTGCGGAACTTTGCCGAACGGCTCACCCACAAGGCCCTCCTCGATGCACCTGGAGACCCGGTGCGGTTCGACCCCACAGCGCTGAATCCCTTCAATTCCCCTTGGCGACCGAGACCGGCAACAGCGCCACCAGCTCGGGACGAGCAGCGCTCCAATACCCCCCCGCCGCCAGCGGCCCTTGTGCCCGATGACTTCCATGTGGCGGTGGCGACCTATGAAATGCAACTGATCGATGCCGCCCTCGCAACGGTTGACCAGCACCAGGGCAAAGCCGCGGACCTGTTGGGGCTGACCTATCACCAGTTTCGCGGTCTGCTGAAAAAGCATGGCTATGGCAAGCTCGGCCGAAAGGCGGAGGAGGGAGACCGGCCCATGGAACCAATCCCATCGCTTTGAGGATCAAGCCAGAAGGGCCACCTTCCGGAACGTGAGATAGGCCCTTGTGCGCGGGCCCGCCGTCAGATTGGTCGCCTTGTCATTGGCGGCGACGGCCATCTCGTCATCGGCCCCCGCCAAACAAAGCGCCCGCACCGGCCAATAAGGCGCATGGGATTCCACCCGCGGCGCGGGCAAACGCTGCATCGCGCGATGGATGATGATTGAGAAAGGCGTCGTCGACCGTCAGAGGGGCGCCCGGTTCGTCCGGCCCCGCAATTAGGGACCCGAAAAAAGTCAGAGCAAGGCGGACTGGGTTTCGGTCGTCCATCCCACGAACACGTCGGTTCCGCTTTCAATGACAGGACGCTTGATCAGGGTCGGGTTCGCAATCAGTAGCGTTTCGGTCTCACCCGCATCGGCCTTCGCCCTTTCCGCATCTGACAGGCTCCGCCAGGTCGTGGAGCGTGTATTGACCAGCGTTTTCGCACCCGCTGCTGCGAGCCATTGGGGCACCTTCGCGGCGAGATCGGCTTCGGCACGAATGTCGACGAGCCGTGCAGGCGTGCCAGCGGCCTCCAGCGCTTTCATCGCCTTCTTGCACGTGTCGCAAGTCTTCAGGCCGTACAGGACAAGGTCCGACATCTAGTTCTCCCGGGGTTCGACCACGCCGACGATAGGACCCATGGCGAGGCCCCGCTCGAGACGCGTGAGATTTGGCGCGTAGATCAGCGATATGCGTCCGTCGAAGTAAAGCGCGTTGGGCGTATCGAGACGATCCCGGAAAAGACTGGCAAAGGTATGAAAATTCACGGGAATCTCGGAAATCACGAAGTGAACCGTTCGGCCATCGGACATCACGCCGACGCCATTCCGGCGAAATCGCGATGGACCATCGGCGTTGAAGGCCGGGTGCAATGCGCCGTCGATTACCAGCAGCGGCCCCGATTGCGTCGCAAAGGAGGGCTGCAAATCGCCGATGGCATAGGCTTCGCTCTCGATGACGCCTGCCTGGCTGCCTCCGGTCCAGAACACGCCATTGGGTTTCAACGTGAAATTGCTGTCGCCATCGGCGAGGTTGAGAGGCGCGCGGGTTTCGCTGTCCTCGACAAACAGGCCGACCGGGCGACGGTCGGGGAGGTACATTCCGGCATTCATGGCAAAGACGAGCCGTTCGCCTCCCTCTTCAACCGCTTCGGCAAGCGGCTCGAAATGGGCATAGGGGTCGCCATCATCGGCATTGAGGAACAGTCGAATATCATCAGCGGCGGCGTCGAAAGTGCAGACGATATAGGGAATGTCCCCATGGGTCAGCGGCGCACACGGGCTGGCCGGCGCCCGGTCACAACCGAAAGCGCAACCGATCAGGGCAGCGATGACAGACGTTCGAAATGACATCACGCTGCAATGTCGCGATTTTGATGGGCGGGAAAAGGGCGAACGCTACACTTCTGCAGCGAATACCCCAATTCATCAGGCATGCTGAGACCCGGCGCCTTCTCCATTCCCCTCGCCCCCCTGGCGCTGACCCTGTCTGGACTGATCCCGTTCCTGGGCAGCGCCGCCATGATTGTGGCATCGGGTGACGATCCGATCGGCCGTGCGCAGGCAACATTTGTGCTGATCGCCTATGGTGCCACCATCCTCAGCTTCCTGGGCGGTGTGCGGTGGGGCATTGAAATGACCCGGACCCCCCAGGCACCACGGGCTATGGTGATGGCGGGCTCAGTTGTCGGCGCCTTAGTCGGTTGGCCGATCCTTTTAGTGGCCGTCCTCAATCCAGGATTTTCGACCGCCACGCTCTGCCTCGCCCTAGCCGCAGCCCTCGTCGCCCATTGGCTCTGGGACGTGCTGGGACGCGCAGCGCTTCCGGCGTGGTACGATGGATTGCGAATGATCGCGACAGCCGGTGCCGCAGGATCACTACTGGTGGCGTGGGCCTTCCTAAGCGGTTAGCGCCGCAGGCATCGTCACCCGCGCGGCGAAAAAGCTGACGGCGGCCAGCCCCAGCGACAGGACGACGTTCCAACCGGCCATGGACAAACCGAAACTCCAGGGCGCATCGGTGCACGCTGGGGCAAAGACCGGGGTATCAAGCTCAAGATCGCCTTCAAGCGCCTGGCCCGCCACAATCGCGGCAGAGTCGGGCGCGGTGCATCCCTCCGGCGCCGGCCACCATCCATACTCGACTCCGGCATGGAAGCCGGCCACGATCGCCCCCGTCACGAATACCAGGCCGATCAAGACATTCAACGCCCCAAGGAACCGAACATTGGGCCGAACCCGCCACAGGAAGAGGCCCACCAGGGACATGCTGATCAGGGCCCAATAGACCTCCCGCTGTCGCAGGCAAAGGTTACAGGGCGGAAGGTTCGCAAACCGCTCGAAACCGTGGGCGATCAACAGGATTGCAAACGACATCCCCGAAGCCAGCAGGGGCCATCGCCACCCTTCAACCATACGTCCCAGAAGCGCCATGACTGCGCTCTTGCCCGATCGTGGCAGGACTTGTCGATGCGGCAATCTATGGGGGGTCAGGGTGTTGACGGCCCCTGGGCCGTCTCGTCATCCATGCCGAGCAACCCTTTCACGAAGAGTTCGACATTCTCGGCTGACAACTCCATGCCCTGCGCGACCAACCACAGAACCGCTGTCACCAGCGCCCCAACCCAGAGCGTGCCAAGGACCAGTCCCCCGATAATCATCAACCCGTCTCGCTCCAGCAAGCCGAAGGCCACCAGGGCCACGGCAAAACCGGGGATCGTGTTGGTCATTGGCAAAGGCACAAGGATCGAGGCGCAGAAGACGCACAGCAACACGCCGAGGACCCGCTCCGGTCCGGCACCCGTAAGGAAGGTGAGCCTGGGTTTCGCAATCGCCTCGACCCATCCGAACCATTTGCGGCCGCCGCGGGCCATGCTGGACAGGCCAGCCTTGTCCACCATCCGGCGCGCAAGGGCGCCGGGCAACCAAGGCTCTTGCCGGCCCATGGCCATCTGGGCGGCGATGGCGATCATCGGCAATGCGACGATCTGCGGGACACCATACAGGAAGGGGATGCAGCACGGCAGTGCGAGAACAAACAGCATGGCACCAAAGGCCCGCTCGTCGAGCTGGTCCATGATCTGAGACAGGGAATAACCCTCCGCCGATGCCTCGTCGGCCATGGTCTCGATCGTGTCGAGCAAGCTTTTGGGCCGGGCATTTTCAGCAGTTCTCAGCATGGCTCCGCCCTAGCCGGGAATCTCAACGGCGTCGAGCCAATTGACGGATCTGATCCGCCCGTGGCATGTCCGGCCCGTGCTGCCCCTGTGGCGGAACCGGTAGACGCGACGGATTCAAAATCCGTTTCCTTCGGGAGTGCCCGTTCGAGTCGGGCCAGGGGCACCACGGTTTGGGCGAAGGCCAGGCGGCGTCTGTCCTTGGACGGCCTACATCTGATCGGGATTGAACAGGCCGACTTTCATGTCCTTGGCGCGATAGACGATCTTGTCATCGGCCATCACCGTCCCGTCGGCGATGCCCAGGACCAGCTTGCCCCGCTTGACCCGCTTCATGTCGATATCGTAACGCACCCGACGTGGGTCGTGTGCGT
>JBCBKE010000053.1:0-21150 GCA_038522375.1 Pseudomonadota bacterium | reverse complement strand
GGTTTCGGCCGATGTGGCCAAGCGCGTGGTGGAGCCCACGCTCACGTTTTTCGACGTCCATGGTCGCGGACGCGAAGGCGAAGCGGTGCTGAAGTTCGAACTGCCGGGCGGCGCGCTTTTCCAGGCGGCAGCCTCCAACTACGGTATGCAGCGGCTCTTCACCAACCTCCTGCGCCGCCACCAGAACCCCCAGGGCGGATACATTGTCCTCGGCGGGGCCGATCTCCTTGAGCGCCCGGCCCATGAGTTGCGCCGTGACATCTTTTCCCTCGATCGGTCGGACATCATACCCCTGACGATCCGGGAATATCTTCGGATCAGCGGGGAGAGCGTTTCCCCCGAACAGATCGTATCCGCTGTCAATCTCGTGGGACTTGGCGGGGTCATCGCACAGTTGGACAATGGCTTCGATACCGAGCTGGCCAGCACCGGTTGGCCCCTGTCCATCCCGGAAGTCATGCAACTCAAGCTCGCCGGCGCCGTCATCGCACGGCCCAAGATCGTGATCCTCGGCCAGCTCTTTGACCTTGTCGATCCTGCCGACTTTGCAGCCGCGTTGAGCGAGCTGAGACGCGATCCGATGACCACCGTGATCTACTTCTCCGACCGCCGCACTGATTTTGGTTGCGACGGCTATTTTTACCTCTCGGAAACCGAACAGGTTATTTTCAACACCTACGATGAATTGGCAGTCAAAGCCTACGAACATGATGAGAAGGTCGCAAAACTGCCTGTCCTCTTGAAACCGCCGGGTGGCGGCACACGCAGCAAGGCATGAACGATGGCCAGCATTGATCTGCATAAGGACAGCTTCAAGACGCTGAACGGCATCAGGATGCCGAAAGTCATGACAACCATTGCGGTGATGTTATTGCTCAGCGTCACCGTGGCTGGTGTGTTCGTCAGCTTTGTTCCGTGGGTGCAGACCGCATCGGGGGCCGGCAGCGTCACGTCACTCGACCCTTTCGACCGGGAGCAGGATATCAATGCGCTGGTCTCGGGCCGGATCGAGGAATGGTTCGTCCGGGATGGAAGCTCCGTTTCCCGCGGAGACCCGATCGTCAAGATCGCCGACAATGATCCGCAACTGCTGGACCGGCTGAACTCCGAGCGTAGCCAGGTCGAGTTGCAGTTGAGCGCGGCGCGATCTGCCCTTACAACCGCCCAACGGGATGCGGAGCGAATGTCGTCGCTCCTTGCCGATGGCCTCGTCTCGGAACGGGATGTCGAGCAGGCAACCCTGAAGGTGGAAGACTTCCGGGGGCGCCTTGCTGAACTGAATGCCCAGCTGAACCGGCTCGATACGTCCCTCTCCCGGCAATCGGAACAGATTGTCCGCGCGCCCCGCGATGGCGTCATCGTCAGCGTGACCGGCGGCGATACATCGACCTATGTCTCAACGGGGCAATCGCTTGCACGCTTTGTCCCGGGTTCACCCGAAAGGGTCCTGCAGATCCTGATCAACGGCCGCGATGTGGCACTGGTCCAGCCCGGTGCAGAGGCGCGGATCCAGTTCGAGGGCTGGCCGGCCGTCCAGTTCAGTGGTTGGCCGTCAGTGGCCGTCGGCACCTTCGAGGGGCGTGTGGTTGCCGTCGACCCCTCAGCACAACCCGATGGCCGGTTCCGCGTGTTGATCGCCGAAGATCCCGACGCCGAACTGCCCTGGCCCGAAGAACGGTATGTACGCTTTGGCGCCGCCGCCCGGGCTTGGGTCCTGCTGGAAACCGTTCCGCTCGGCTATGAGTTGTGGCGGCAAATGAACTCCTTCCCGCCGACCCTGCCGTCGGACCAGCAAGCAGGTACCTAGTGGCTGCGTGTGTGTTGTGGTCAGTGCGGGCCGCATTGTCGGCGACGGTGATCCTGGCCAGCCTGGTGCACCGCACAGCGGCCCAGACTGCTGCAGAGGCCCCGGAACAGACGCCGGGCCAGCCTATGGTTCAGTCCCCCGCCCCTGGTGAGACCGGAGGCGAGATGGTCCTGACCAGGGACGCCTTGCTGGCGTCGGCGCGGGCGCGGTATCCTGAGATTCTCGCGCGCCTGGCAGACCAGGCCGCGGCCGCCGGGCGGGCAGACGCGGCACAGGGGGCGTTCGACCTTTTCCTTGAAAGCGAAGCGGAAGGCTGGCTGACCGGGTTCTATCAGGGAACCTCCGTTGCCAATGTCGGGGTCAAACGCCGGTTTCGCGACAGGGGCGGTTCAATATATGGCGGCTACCGCCTCGCCGAAGGCCTGTTCCCGGTCTATGACGACGTCAACTTCACCAACAATCTGGGCGAACTCAAGGTCGGTGCCGTTTTCGCCCTCATGCGGGACAGGGCCATCGACAGCGACAGGTTCGCGGTCTCGGACCTCGCCCTTGCGGAAAAACAGGCCGCGATCGAGATCCTGCTGACCGAGGTCGGGATCCAGCGCGCCGCCCTGGTGGGGTACTGGAACTGGATCGCCAGCGGCGAGGTCGTCGACGTTTTCCGCTCATTGCTCAAACGCGCCGAAGATCGCCAGGATGCCTTGACCAGGCAGTTCGAACAGGGCGCCGTTGCCGAAATCATGCTGCTGGAAAACCAACGCGTCGTCACGAACCGACAGGCCCAACTGGCTCGTGCCAGGCAGGATTTCGCCATCGCGTCGAACGATCTCTCCCTGTTCTGGCGGGATGCTGCGGGGGGCACACTGGTCCCGAAGCCCAGCCAGCGACCTGTCAGCCAGCCCCTTTCGGCAGACCATTTCAGCTTGGCGATCGACACACTCGATATGGCGTCGATTGGTCGGGAGCGTTTCGATCTTCAACTGCTCGCTTTGGGCGTCGAGCGCGCCCAGAACCGCATCTCGCTGGCTGAGAACAATCTCAGGCCGCAGCTCGATCTCAATGTGGAACTATCGCGGGACTTTGGCGCGATTGCCGAGGGCGGCGCCTCGCGGGACTCGACTGACTTTGTCGCCGGTGTCGAATTCTCCGTCCCCTTGGAGCGCACCCGTGCACGGGGCGTCCAGTCGGCGGCGCGCGCTGAACTCCGCGCGCAACAGATCCGCCGCCGGCTCGCCACAGAGGAGGTGGAGCTGGAACTGCGCAACGTCCTTGCCCGGCTCTCGGCATCCTACCGGCTTTACCTGTTGGCACAGGACGAGGTCGACCTCTCCCGCCAAATGACCGAAGCCGAGCAGCAACTGTTCGAAAACGGCGCCAGCGACCTGTTCAGGATCATTTTTCGGGAAGAAGACGAGGGGCGGGCGCAGATCGATTATATTTCCACCCGGCGCCAGACACTGATTGCCCGAACAGATTTTGATGCTGCGACGGTCAACCTCGAAGCGCTTGGCTTGGCGCGTCCGCGGTAGTCGCCTGCCGATCAGGTGCCCGTTGCCAAGCTACCAGGGCAGTTTTCGGCCGAGCAAGGCCTCGAGACGGGCATTGTGTGGCGCGTAATGTTCGCGCAAGGCATCGATATCATCGTCCGACACCGTCACGGTCAGTCGATCCTGGATTGCCTTGGGCAGACGCCGGTTGATGCCATCGCGCAGCTTTCGGCCCAGTTTGTTATTCCTGAAAATCCCGAAACTGTTGAAGTGAGCCAAGGCGGGATCCTGGGCGGCATTCAGCCGGTCATGGAGACCAGGCACGTCATTCATCCTGTCCACGCCAAGCAGTTCGAACAGGCCGTTCAGCGTATCGAGTTTGGCATGGTCGGGCACGATGTCGTCTTCGAAGATCAGGGTGTGGAACCGCTCCAGGGGGTAGAGTGAAAGCCACCGCTCAAATTGCAGGGCGTACTCGCCGATCGCGCGGATGCCAAACTCGTCCCAGACGTCCCGGAAGGGCTTGTAAGGCGTCAACTGGCCGCGCGTGAGAAAGTGGTTGTAGGCCGAGATTGCGCGCATCACCGGATCCCGAAACGTCAGGATGTACTTCGCGTCAGGCAAGGCCGCCTTGATGCGCGCGGGAGCGTCGGGATGGTTCCATTGATCCATTCCGGGTACGTTGCAGGCGTTGAAGAAGTAAGTGGGATTTCCCTCACCCACCGCCCGGGCATCGCCATAACCGCGATAGAGGTCCAGGTACCAGGCGTAACCCTTCTCGAAATTCGCGTCGCGATTGAAAAATCGTAGTTCCTTCCAGTCCGGGATGAAGACATCGGGATGTTTGCGCAACATGTCGCAAATCCACGTGGTCCCCCCCTTCTGGACGCCGAGGACAAGAAAATTCACGACCTCTGCCACATCCTCCCGGCGGGCGGTGTGCTTCGGCGCAGGGATCTGGTCAACGTTCAAGGGTGAAAGCGGGTGAAGCGATGAAATCGCAGGCTTGTCCATCACCGTCACCATGGCAGATCACGACCGATCATCGTCTCGAACGCACGGTTATGCGGGTCGAAGAACGCCTTCAGCGCATCAACATCTTCAGGATCGATGGTAACTTCGAGCTGGCTCTGGATGGATGCGGGCAGCGCGCCGTTGATTCGGTCGCGGATCTTCCGCCCATAGCGGTTCTCCCTCAGGAATCCTAGTTGATTCAAATGGCCAAGGGCAGCGTCCGGCCGGGGATTACGCGATTCGAAGAGGCCAGGCACGGTCTCCATTCGCGGCACGCCGACATAGTCGAACAATGCGTTCATCGTTGGCAGCTTCCGATCATCGGGTTTGATATCATCTTCGTAGATGATGATGTGGAAGCGATCCAGATCGAAGTGTTCCAGCCACATTGCCATCTGCTGATCGTATTTGCCGGCACTGCGGATGCCGCGCTCATCCCAGCAATCTCGTAACTTGATCTTGGGCGACAGGTTCCCGCGCAGCACGAAATGATTGTACGCCGAGATGGCTCGCTGTACCGGGTCGCGGAGGCTCAATACGAACTTGGCGTGGGGCAGGTGATCCTTGACGCGGGCCGGAACATCGCGATTGATCCAGTCGCGATGCTCTTTTGCCGTGCAGACATTGTAGAAATAGTTGGGCGTGCCCTCGCCAACTGCGGTCGCTGACCGGGATCCCCGAAAGAAGTCGAGATACCAGCTATACCCTTTCGCGAAGTTTTCTTCCTTGTCGAAGAAATGCAGCTCTTTCCAATCGGGGATGAAGACCGCCGGGTTCTTCCGCATCATGTCACAAAGCCACGTGGTGCCAGACTTCTGCGCTCCGATGACCAGAAAAGTCACCGTTTCGGCGAGCTGTTCCTTGAGTGACAGGGTTGCGATCGACATGGCCAGCCCCGAGAATACTGAAAAGTTAGCGCGAATCACTCCTGTCACTGCAACGGCGGAGAGAGATATGCAAGGGCCAGTTGCCAGCTTTAACTATTCTTCAAGATCTGCTTCCTGGCGGAGTTTCCGCTCGGCTTCTTCCAGGCGCCGGTCCAGATAGGTCTCCAGCTTGTCCATCAGCTCGCCGTGCTTGTCCTGGTAGAAGTGGTTGGCTCCGTGGATGACGTCGCGCTCGATGACCTCTCCTTTCTGCACGCGTACCTTCTGGAGCGCCCGTTCCACATCGGACGGACTCGAGATTGCATCGTTGTCGCCCGATACGATCAGGCCAGAGGCGGGGCAAGGCGCAAGGAAGGAGAGGTCATAGTGGTTGGCTGGCGGTGAGATGGCGAAAAAGCCATCGATTTCCGGCCGCCGCATCAGGAGCTGCAGCGTGATCCAGGCGCCAAAACTGTAGCCAGCGCACCAGACAAAGCGCGGGCTTTCGGCAAGGTTCTCGATATAGTCGAGCACGAACGCTGCATCTTCCAGTTCGCCGACGCCGTGGTCATAGGCGCCCTGGGTTCGTCCAACGCCGCGCGAATTGTACCGCAACACGCCAAAGCCACGCTCTTCGAACATCTGGTACATGCGGATCGTGATCGGGTCCTGCATCGTACCGCCGGCCTTGGGATGCGGGTGCAGGATCAGCGCAATGGGCGCGCCATCAAGGGGCGGTTCGGTGTAGCGGCCTTCAATACGGCCGGAGGGGCCAGGAATGATGAGTTCGGCCATGGGCGGTTTCCGTGTCAGCGAGGTTTCGTCCTGAGAAGCGCGCGGCATAGTCGATCCAGACACGAAATTGCAAGCAAAACCGCAGTGGGAGCGCTGCATGATCTTCTCTCTTGGGCTGAAGAGGTTTAACCCACACCGATGATCTACGCCGACTACAACGCAACCGCACCGCTAAGGCCTGAAGCGCGTGCAGCCATGGCCTCGGCGTTTGATATCGGTGCCAATCCATCCAGCGTGCATGGGCCCGGCCGGGCAGCCCGAAAGGCGGTGGAACTGGCTCGCCAGCAACTGGGTGCCGCTATCGGTTCCCGGGCGGACGACGTGGTCTTCACCAGCGGCGGAACCGAAGCCAGCGCCCTTGCGCTGCACGGTGCGGTGGCCGCGCTGGCCGGGCGATGCACACTGCTGGTCTCGGCGATCGAACATGAGGCCGTCAGCCAGAATGCTGGCACGGCAGGCTGCTGGGTCGATACGGTCCATGCGAGGCCGGACGGAACCGTTGACCTGGCCGATTTGAGCGACCGGCTGGACCATTGGGATGATAGTCGCGATGGCACACCTCTCCTGGCACTGATGCTGGTCAACAACGAGACCGGTGTGATCCAGCCTGTGGCCGAGGCTGCGGCCATGGTCCGGGAGAAGGGTGGTTTCACCCTGTGTGATGCGGTCCAGGGCCTTGGCAAGATCCCGGTGAACGTCGCGCTGCTGAGCGTCGATTACCTGACCTTGTCAGCCCACAAGGTGGGCGGACCCCATGGCGCCGGTGCCCTCTGGCACCGGCCTGGCGCACCGTTGAAACCCCTCCAACTCGGCGGCGGGCAGGAGCGCTCGCTCCGCTCTGGTACCGAGAATGTTGCCGGGATTGCCGGCTTCGGCGCAGCCGCGCAGGCGGCAGTCGACCACCTGCCGCTTTATGAAGCCCTGGCCCCCCATCGCAACGCCATGGAACAGCGCCTCAGGGACACGGCCGGTGTCACGATCATGGGCGAGGATGCTGACCGGGTCGGCGGCACGACCTGTTTCGCCATGCCGGGTTTTCGCGCCGAAACCCAGGTCATGGCCATGGACCTTGCGGGGGTTGCCGTCTCCTCCGGTGCCGCCTGCAGCTCTGGAAAGGTGCGCCGCTCGGTTGTCCTCGCGGCCATGGGCCACGATGACCCCCTTGCGGAATGCGCAATCCGCACCAGCTTTGGATGGAAGACCGAGCCCGATGATTTTGTCGCCGTGGCAGATGCCTGGATAGCGGCGGCAAGACGGACCGTACTGAAAGAGAGCACATGAGCGATTGTTGCGGATTTGAAGAGCCCCACGAGCACGGCGCAGACGGCGAAGTGCTGGTGAAAGACACTATCGATGCTGGCACGGTCGCAGCCGCCAAGGCGCTGGAGTCTGAAAACTACACAGCGGGCTTCTCAACCGATATTGAAATGGACATGGCGCCGAAGGGCCTGAATGAGGACATTGTCCGCTTCATTTCCGCCAAGAAGAACGAGCCTGAATGGTTGCTCGACTGGCGCCTCAAGGCCTTTGAACGCTGGCAGACCATGGATGAACCGAACTGGGCCATGGTCCGCTATCCGGTCATCGACTACCAAGCCTACCACTACTATGCCGCCCCAAAAGCAGGCGCCAAGTACGACTCCATCGATGATGTGCCGAAGGAAATCCTGGAGACCTATGAAAAGCTCGGCATTCCGCTGCGGGAGGCCGAAGTCCTGCTCGGCGTGGCGGGTGCGTCCGAAACCGCAGCCGAGGCACGCGAGACCCCCAGGGTAGCCGTTGACGCGGTTTTCGACAGCGTTTCCGTCGCGACCACTTTCAAGAAGGAACTTGAAAAGGCCGGTGTTATCTTCATGTCGATCAGCGAGGCGGTGCACGAGCATCCCGAGTTGGTAAAGAAATACCTCGGCTCCGTCGTACCTCAATCGGACAACTTCTTCGCAACCCTCAACAGCGCGGTCTTCTCCGACGGCACGTTCGTCTACATCCCCAAGGGCGTTCGCTGCCCCATGGAACTCAGCACCTATTTCCGCATGAATGCCGAGAACACCGGCCAATTCGAGCGGACGCTGATCGTGGCCGATGAGGGCGCTTACGTGTCCTACCTCGAAGGCTGCACCGCGCCGATGCGTGACGAGAACCAACTCCATGCTGCCGTGGTCGAACTGGTGGCCCTCGACGATGCGGAGATCAAGTATTCGACAGTCCAGAACTGGTGGCCCGGCGATGAAGACGGCAAGGGCGGCATCTACAATTTCGTGACCAAGCGCGGCGATTGCCGCGGCTCGCGGTCGAAAATCTCCTGGACCCAGGTCGAAACCGGCTCCGCCGTTACCTGGAAATACCCGTCCTGCATTCTGCGCGGCGATGACAGCGTTGGCGAGTTCTACTCCATCGCTGTCACCAATGGCCGCCAGATGGCCGATACGGGCACGAAGATGATCCACCTGGGCAAGAACACCCGGTCTCGGATCATCTCCAAAGGCGTCTCTGCGGGTAAGTCCGACAACACCTATCGCGGGCTCGTCTCGATCAACAAGAAGGCTGAAAAGTCACGGAATTTTACCCAGTGCGACTCCCTCCTGATCGGCCAGTCCTGCGGCGCACACACCGTGCCTTACGTGGAAAACCGCCGGGCCGATGCCCAGCTTGAGCATGAGGCAACGACAACCAAGCTGTCGGAAGACCAACTCTTTTACGCCCGCCAGCGCGGCCTCGGTGAAGAGGAGGCCGTCGCCTTGCTGGTGAACGGTTTTGTGCGCGACGTGCTCCAGCACCTGCCCATGGAATTTGCCGTCGAGGCCCAGAAACTCCTGGAAGTCAGCCTGGAAGGCAGCGTCGGGTAGTGACCGCAAGAGCGGCATTTTCTGTCGCGATGCTCGCGCTTGTCGCAACGGTGTTCGTCCGGTCGGGTGATGCCCAATCCGATCATCCCGTCCTGCTGTCGCCAGGAGAAATTGTCGAACAGATCTCTGGGAAATGGTCTGTGCCCTTCTTGCCGGAAGGCGCTAGCGAGTACGTCTCCGATTGTGAGTTGGAGGCCATCAGTATCTGGCTGCGCGAGGAAGACGGCGAGCTCTGGTACTATTCCCAACGGGAAGGAACCGGCGGCAAGGGCCTCGTTGAACGGGTCCCGGTGCGCACCCAGCGCTTCGCCGACGGCACCCCGGCACCCTGGCTTCTGATCCGGTACGATAACGAACAACGGATGACAGAGGCTGGCGAACCGGTGGCTTGGCGCCTGCTGATGACCAGTGCTGACCGGTTTACTTGGCAGAGGCTGGACTGGCAGCATGGGAATTTCGCGCCGGTACGCATCCGTTGCGAAGCGGCGTCGGCATTCTTCTAGAGCATTCCGGCCAGCGAGCGCGGCTGATGGCAGACGTTTGTTCCGGGGCGCTCGGAAAGGCTTGCCTGACCGCCAGCGACCTGCAACCCTGTCATCAATCGGTAAAGGGGAATGCCATGGTTATCCAACGCCTTGTCGTCGGCGTCGCAACGATGCTCGCCGCTTGCGTCGCGCCAACGCCAGGACCCTCAACACAGCCCCAATTTCTCCGCGGTGCGGATTGGGCGCCTGACGCCAACCCGCCCTATTCGGCAGCTGTGGTCCATGGCGACACCGTTTACCTGGCCGGAACGCTGGGCTTCACGCCGGGCACGCGAGACCTGCCGGCCGGCATTGACGCCCAGGCCGCCAACGCGCTTGCCGCCATTGAGGCCAATCTCGCCGGGCTCGACCTGTCTCTATCTGACCTTGTCACCTGCACCTGCTATCTCGCGGACATGGACGACTACAGGGCTTTCAATGCGGTCTATGCGGGGTACTTCCCAACCAATCCGCCAGCTCGAACCACAATTGGCGTCGCAGCCTTGCCCCTTGGCGCCGCCGTCGAAATCACCTGTACGGCCGCGCTCGCCTAGGCCCTTGATGGCCGTCAAACCGCCCGATGCCAGGGGAATAGGCTTGATTGCGTGCCGGCCAGGCCGTTCAAATCTTTTCTGTTAACCTGCTGCGCGGATCGGTGTTAAACCCCCGCGCTATGGTTTCGCGAGCTGGGTTGGCGGCAAACGCCAGCCGGGCCTTGTCCTGGCAAAGGAGCATCCGTGGCGAATGACCAGCACAGACGGGTGGATGAGCGGGTCACAATGCTCATGCGGTACATCGCGTCCGAATTGGACGACATGTCCGATGACTACGTGTTTCGCGAGGCCATCGTCCGTGCGGCTGTCCGTGACTTCTGTTATGATCTTGTTCGGGTTTTCCCGGACCATCAGGACACGATCGCTGATATCCTCGACGAAATGGCCGGTGAAGTCCCCACGCTGAGCTTCGAAGACGTCAGCGACTGACCGAAATCGCCGCCTCGGCCCCTTTGAATCTCAGACCTCCCACGCCATATGGAGGGGATGCTTAATCTAGAGTCTCTCACCGCCACTGTGGGCGAAGGCGATGACGCCAAGCCGATCCTCAAAGGCCTCTCGCTGGTTGTCCCCGCTGGCGAGGTTCACGCCGTGATGGGCCCCAATGGCGCTGGAAAATCGACCCTGTCCTACGTCCTCACCGGGCGCGATGGTTATGGTGTGACCGGCGGGTCGGCAGCCCTTGAAGGTGACAGCCTGCTCGACATGGACCCCGAGGAACGCGCCGCCAAGGGGTTGTTTCTCTCGTTCCAATACCCCGTTGAAATCCCCGGCGTGCCCGTCATGACCTTCGTGCGCACCGCCATGAATGCCCAGCGAAAGGCCCGCGGCGAGGCGGAGATCTCCGCCCCCGACTTCATCAAGAAGGCCCGAGAGGTCGGTGCTGCCCTGAAGCTCACGACTGAAATGCTGAAGCGTCCCGTGAATGTCGGCTTCTCGGGCGGTGAGAAAAAACGCCTCGAAATCTTCCAGATGATGATGATGGAGCCCCGGTTCCTGATCCTGGACGAAACCGATAGCGGCCTCGACATCGATGCCCTGAAGACCGTCTCGGACGGCGTTAACGCCCTTCGCAGTCCCGAGCGGGGCATGCTGGTGATCACCCACTACCAACGCCTCCTAGATCACATCGCCCCCGACAAGGTCCACGTGCTCGCCGACGGCAAGATCATCAAGACGGGTGGGCCAGAGCTCGCCTTGCGCCTCGAAAAAGAAGGCTATGACGGCGTGCTACGCGAGGCGGCCTGATGGCTCTGCCCTTTCGTGACAGGATCAAGGACCCAACGCCGGCTGAGCTGGAACTGATTGCCCGGTATGCGATGCTGCCGGAGGACCCCCGGCGCGAGCGGACGTTCGAGGCCTTCGCCGAAAGCGGGCTCCCACACCGGCGGATGGAAGCGTGGAAATGGACTGATTTCCGCGCCGCCCTGCCTGCGATCGAGGGGGCGGTGACTTCGGCGGCGCCTGACCCCTTCGCTGCTATCAATGCGGTTCGCGTGACTGTTAGGAACGGCGCATTCCACTTGCCGGAAACCTGGCCGAACGGCATCCACGCCTTTACCAAGACCGAAGCGCAAGCCCTGGGTGCAGCGGAAGACATGCCGCTTGGCGCGCTGACAGCGGCCCTTTCCGCGCAGAAAGATGGCGCATCCTCTTTGATGATCGAGGTGACAGGGACGGTGGACACCCCCCTCCACGTCGTTTTCGCCTCGACCGAAGCAGAAGCCAGCTTCGCGCGGATCACGGTCCTTGTCAGGCCCGGCGCGTCGGTTGACCTGATCGAAAGCCATCTCGGTGGGGCAGGCTTTTCCTCGCTCCTTGTCGACCTCGCCGTGCAGGATGGCGGCGCTGCCCGGCGAACCATCTACCAGCGCGGTGATCGTTCGGAGGCCCAGGCCATCACGGCCGACGTCCACCTGTCGGAAGGCGCTACCTACACGCAGACCATGCTGGCCTTCGGCGCCAAGGTGTCGCGGCTCGAAACCCGGCTCGTCCATTCGGGCAGGGGGGCTGAAGCCAGTCTGAATGCTGCCTATCTCGCCGGCCCGCATTACCATGTGGATGTCACCACCCACGTCCGCCACGGTGCCGAAGCCTGCGAGACGAACCAACTGACCAAGGGTGCAGTTCTGGATGGAGGCCGCGGCGTTTTCCAGGGCAAGTTCCACGTGCCCCGAAAGGTGGGTCAGCACACCGCTGCAGAGATGGCGCACCATGCGCTCTTGCTGGAAAACGGTGCTGAGGTGTTCGCCAAGCCCGAGCTTGAGATCTATGCTGACGATGTGGAATGCGCCCATGGCAACTCCTGCGGCGCACTGGACCCCGACCAGCTCTTCTATCTCCGCCAGCGAGGTCTGCCCGAAACCGACGCCAAGGCCCTGCTCACCCAGGCCTTTATCGCCGAAGCGCTGGACAGTGCGCCCGAAGCGCTCCGCGACATCCTCACGGCCCAATCTGAAACCTGGCTAAAGGCCTGATGGGTCGCACCTTTGGCCTCGGGATAACGCCTATATGGATACCATGACCCCATACCGATCTTTCGATGCCGATGCGATCCGCGCCGAGTTCCCGATCCTCTCCCGGGAGGTCCACGGCAAGCCGCTAGTTTACCTGGACAATGCCGCCAGTGCGCAGAAACCTGATGCTGTCATTGATGCCATGGCGAACCAGATGCGCACCGCCTATGCCAATGTGCACCGCGGTCTTCACACCCTGGCCAATGAAACGACCGAGGCGTTCGAGGCGGCCCGAGAGACGACGCGCGATTTCCTCAACGCGGCGAGCACTGACAATATCGTCTTCACCAAGGGTGCCACCGAGGCGATCAACCTGGTCGCAAATGGCTTGGCCGAGACGATCCAGCCAGGTGATGAGATCGTTCTGTCGATCATGGAGCATCATTCCAACATCGTTCCCTGGCATTTCCTTCGGGAGCGCCATGGCGCGGTTCTGAAATGGGTCGGTCTACATGAGGACGGCGCTCTGGACATGGCCGCCCTGGCCGATGCGATCGGCCCGAAAACACGCATGGTCGCCCTGACGCACATGTCCAACGTCCTGGGCACGGTGACGCATGCATCAGAGCTTGCGCGGATGGCCCACGCCGCGGGGGCGCAAATCCTGCTCGACGGGTGCCAGGCCGCGGTGCACCTGCCGCTCGATATGCAGGCTCTAGGCTGTGATTTCTACGTGTTTTCAGGCCACAAACTCTACGGTCCCACGGGGATCGGCGTGCTCTATGGTACCACCGAAGCCCTCTCCGCCATGCGGCCTTACCAGGGCGGCGGCGAGATGATCGAAATCGTTGAAACCGACCGGGTAACTTACAACACGCCGCCGCACCGGTTTGAAGCCGGCACGCCGCCCATCATCGAAGCTGTGGGCCTGGGCGCGGCTATTTCGTGGACCCGCCAATTCGATCCCGATGACGTGCTGGCCCATGAACACGCACTCTACCGCCGGGCGCGCGAAGCGATCCGCGGGGTCAATGGCGTCCGCGTCCATGGCGAAGCCGAAGACAAGGGGGCGGTGCTCTCGTTCAGTGTCGAGGGCGCCCATCCCCACGACATCGCCCAGATCATCGACCGTTACGGAGTTGCCGTTCGTGCTGGGCACCATTGCGCCCAGCCCTTGATGGACCATCTGGGTGTAAGTGCAACGGCGCGTGCGAGCTTCGGTATCTACAACACGTCCGCCGATGTGGACGCATTCGTAGAGGCGCTTGACCGGGCCCGTGGCATGTTGGCGTAACTGTGGTAGACACTCCTTCATGAGCAGTGATGTGGACAACAATCTACCGGAGCCTCTGAGCGCAATTCGCGCTTGGCATAAAAGCGCCGGCCAGAATGTTGCAGATATCAAGATGTGCCCTCGTGTAATCGATCACCACATAACGGCGATCAACGTGTCCGACGTCCAGCGACGATCGGAAACTGACAGGATTAACACGCGTCTTGACCTGATAGAGAAGCGTTTGGAACTGCGAGACTCCTGAGGACTTGTATGGCTGACGATATGACTGCCCGTGACACGATTGATGTGGGTGCTGCCAAGGCTGAGGCTGCACCGGAAACAACATCCATTTCCCAGGATGAGCTGAACCGGATCACCGACGACCTCATTGCGGCATTCAAGTCCGTTTATGATCCTGAAATTCCGGTCGACATCTACGAACTGGGCCTGATCTACAAGGTCGATATCGACGAGACGACGCGGAAGGTCGATGTGGACATGACGCTGACGGCGCCCGGCTGCCCAGTGGCTGGCGATATGCCCGGGTGGATCGAGACGGCGGCCAAGGGCGTGGACGGCGTGTCCGATGTCGAAGTGCGTCTGACCTTTGAGCCGCCCTGGGACCCGTCCCGCATGTCCGACGAGGCCCGCCTCTCGCTGAACATGCTCTGAGCCTGCGCCATGAGTGCGTGGCTCTTCCTTGCGGCCGCTATCGCCCTTGAAGTCTGCGGAACGTTTCTTCTGAAGCTTTCGAACGGTTTTGAGGATGTGCGCTGGGGCATGGCGTCCATCGCTTGTTACTCTGCATGCTTCTGGATGCTGGCGCCTGCGATGAAGGTCCTTCCGGTGGGGGTCGTCTACGCCATCTGGGCCGGCGTCGGTATTCTGGCCGCCGCCCTGATCGGTCTTTTTGCCTTCGGTGACAGGCTTGGGCCACTTCAATTGGTGTGTATCGCCATGATCCTCGTCGGTGCGGTCGGTTTGCGGATCACCACCAATGCCTAGTGGCTTGACCCGAGCCGTGCAGCTGCCCATGTAGGGATCATGGCCAGACGTCCACGCCCCAAGATCGTGTCCCTCAGCGACGGTGCCGCCGATCAGGTTCGCACCATCATGTCGGAGAAGGGCGCAGGGTTCCTCCGCGTCGGAGTAACCAATGGCGGCTGCGCCGGCATGGAATACGTCATGGACTATGTGGACCAGCCAGAACCATTGGACGAGATGGTCGAGGACAATGGCGTGAAGATCGTTGTCGATTCCAAGGCTGTCTTGTTCCTGCTCGGCTCCGTGGTCGATTACGAGACCACCTTGCTCCACGAAAAGTTCGTCTTCCGGAACCCAAACCAGACCGACGCCTGCGGTTGTGGCGAAAGCGTCACCATCGTGCCGGCCGCCGCCGAATAGGCGCGCCAGACCGGCCGCCTAACGCTGTCCGGGACGCAGCAATTTCAAAAACCAGCCAAAAAAGCCGCCATCGGATGGGGAACCCCCTCTATGGGTCGTTGGCGGCTCCATGGGATCGGGTCGCGACCCGAACACAGGCTGCGGCGGTGTATCAGCGTCCGTGGACGGGCCGGGGTCAGGCGCGGGAACTGGCCCCCCATCGGGCCCGGCAGGCGATAGAGGCGCAGCCGGCCCTGCATCGCGCAGCGCCCGCTCCCGGTCCTCGGCGGCTCTAACGCGCTGGTTCTTGACCCGGTCCAGCTCCGCCCGGTCCTGCCCGGTGAAGACCCCATCAATGGCCAACCCATGTTCCTGTTCGAACAGCTTGACCGCCCTGTGGGTCTGCAAGCCGAAATCCCCATCCACCTCACCAAGCAGGTACTCCAGATGCAGGAGGTCTTCCTGCAGCGCCCGGACAGCGTCGCCACGGTCACCGATCGTCAACTCTTCGGGCGGGGCCGGCCCTTCCGGCACGTTCCAGACACTTCGGGCGCGGCGCAGGTACTCGATCCGGTCGTTCAGTCCGTGCGGTTCGCCCTGCGACTGGGGATTGCCCCGGTTCACCGCCCTGGATACCGCGAGAACATCATCCCTGTCGGCCCAATCATTGATCCGCAGGCTGTCCCAATAACTCAACGCGGCCTTGAGCGAGGGCTCGGGTTGCTCGATCAGCTCTGGCTGGCTTTCGAGTGGAAGCCCGGAAAGCTCCCCATGGATCTGGTAGTTCCGCCGGCCCGTGAGTTGGATGAGGCCACCACCCCGATAGCGCCAGCCATCGCCGGGTTCACGATTGCCAAGCCGGTCGCCATAGACCTCCTCTGCCAGGGCCTGGGGCCGCCGCACGAAGGCTTCGGCATGCTCAACCGTTGGAAACCGCGTGGTGCCGAAGACAGCCCGGATCCGCTCCGCAGATGTATAGGTCATGTCCTCCCGTGAGGCCGACAGTCCCGCCGTCTCAGCGCACACCTGGGCCAGAAAGTGGGCCAGCCTCAGCTCGGTGGTAATGCCATGGGTCTCGAAAAGCGGTCCCCCCTCAGTCAAGGCGGCAACGTGGACCGCGTGCAACCGGCGGGTGGTGAGCCGATCAAGTTGTTGTCTGGTCGGTGCGATCAATGATTGGCCTCCAGCATAGTGGTAGTCGCAGGGACCTTACAGGAACCGGCGGCGGGTCGAACAGGTTTTACCGGCATTACGCCGATTACGATCAGGCACGCCTTGTTCCCGGCGCTTCACAGGGCGTTGAACCCCGGCTATGCGAGCGAAAAGCCCGGAGGCCCCATGCCCATTCTTTCGACGAAGATAGATCCGTCCTCGGTCGCCTTCCAACGGAACGCGACTGCGATGAATGCACTGGTGTCTGAGCTCGAAACCAAGACAGCGACCGCAGCCCTTGGTGGCCCCGAACGCGCGCGGGAGCGCTATCTCGACCGAGGAAAACTCCTTCCCCGCCAACGGGTTGAGCGTCTGATCGACCCTGGAGCCGCATTTCTCGAAATCGGAGCGCTGGCGGCTGGCGGCATGTATGGCGACGAGGCCCCGGCGGCCGGGATCATCACCGGTGTTGGCCAGGTCATGGGCCGTCAATGCATGATCATCTGCAATGACGCCACGGTGAAGGGCGGCACCTATTATCCGATAACGGTCAAGAAGCACCTCCGCGCGCAGGAAATCGCCGAACAGAACCACCTGCCCTGTATCTACCTGGTGGATAGCGGCGGGGCTTTCCTCCCGCTCCAGTCCGAGATTTTCCCAGACAGGGAGCATTTTGGCCGAATCTTCTTCAACCAGGCCAACATGAGTGCAAAGGGTATACCCCAGATCGCAGCGGTCATGGGCTCCTGCACTGCTGGCGGTGCCTATGTGCCCGCCATGTCCGACGAGACGGTGATTGTCCGCAAGCAAGGCACGATCTTCCTGGGCGGCCCGCCCCTCGTGAAGGCGGCAACCGGAGAGGAAATCTCGGCAGAAGACCTGGGCGGTGCCGATGTACATGCCCGCCAGTCCGGCGTTGTCGACCACTACGCCGTCTCTGACGCACACGCCCTTGCCATCGTTCGCTCCATCATCGGTACGCTCCACCAGCCGGCACCCGCAACGCTGGGTATGGCCGATGCCCTCGACCCCCTTTTCCCCGCCGAAGAACTGGATGGAATCGTGCCCCAAGATGTGCGCGAACCCTATGATGCCCGCGAGGTTATCGCCCGCATTGTCGACGGCTCCGAGCTCCACGAGTTCAAGAAACTCTACGGGGAGACCCTGGTCTGCGGCTTCGCACGGCTCCATGGCATGCCCATCGCGATCCTCGCCAATAATGGCATTCTGTTCTCTGAGAGCGCGCAGAAGGCCGCCCACTTCATCGAGTTGGCCGACCAGCGCCGCACACCGCTCCTGTTCCTGCAGAACATTACCGGTTTCATGGTCGGTTCCAGGTACGAGGCCGGCGGCATCGCCAAGGATGGCGCGAAGATGGTCACCGCGGTGGCCACCGCCTCCGTGCCAAAGCTGACCCTGGTGACCGGCGGCAGCTACGGCGCTGGAAACTACGGCATGTGCGGGCGGGCCTACTCCCCACGGTTCCTCTTCCTGTGGCCCAATGCGCGGACATCCGTCATGGGCGGCGAGCAGGCCGCATCGGTCCTGGCCACGGTCAAGCGAGAGGGTATGGAACGGCGCGGCGAGGCCTGGAGCGCTGAGGAAGAAGAGGCGTTCAGGGCACCGATCCGCGAGACCTACGAGGCCGAGGGTAACCCCTATTACTCAACTGCACGCCTTTGGGATGACGGCATCATTGCTCCGCGCGACACCCGCCGCGTCCTCGCCCTGGCCCTGGCCGCCAGCCTGAACGCGCCCCAGCGTGATCGAGGCTTCGGCGTGTTCCGGATGTAGTCTCAGACGCCCCCTTTGAACGCCGTGAGCCGCGGGCTTCATTCTGGCCCACTCGGTAGTTTTACGGATAAAACCATGGTGCATTTGCCACCATACTTTCCGCCATCAAAGTGCTGCGGAAAAGCCCATGACAAAGTCTGTCTGCATCATCAACGCCCATCCCGATCCGTCGTCCGAACGCTTCGTCCATGCCATTTGCGACGCTGCCGATGCTGGCGCTCGCGAAGCCGGTCACACGGTGAGCCGCATCGATATCGGCAAGCTATCGATCCCCATGCTCTCGGGCGCGGATGAGTTCGCCTTGCCCCCGGCTGAGCCCGTGCTGAGCGAACGGGTCAAGATTGCCGAGGCCGATCACCTCTTCCTCGCTTTTCCGCTCTGGTTGGGATCGATGCCGGCCAAGGCCCGCGCGTTCTTCGAACAGGCAGCGCGGGCGGATTTCTTCCTTCAGACCGGTGGCGACGAGCATGGGTGGCCCGCCCAGTTCATGCAGGGCAAATCAGCGCGGATCGTCGTGACAATGGGCATGCCCAGCCTGATCTACCGGTTCGGCATGGATGCAGGGGCGGTCAAGGCCCTGGAGCGGGCGCTCCTTGGCATGTCCGGCTTCAAGCCGGTTCACCACACCATTCTTGGTGGAATCGAGTCGAGGACGGACGCTGAGCGGGCCAAGATCCTCGCAGATATGAAAGATCTCGGCGCCAGGGCAACCTGATCAGCAGGCGATACCCCTATCCAATCGACAAGGCACTTTTCCCTGCATACGCGATCGGCTAGCCTGTTGCGGGGTCGATAGGAGTGCACGATGGCAGAGATTTTCGTCTCTTATTCGCAGAATGACAAAGCGCGGGTTCGCCTGATCGCCGAAACCCTCGAGGCAGAAGGCCTTGATGTCTTCTGGGATCCCGAAATTCCGCCCGGCGAAACCTGGGACAATGTCATCGCCCGCGAGCTCAAGGCGGCCCGTTGCGTGATCGTCGTGTGGTCTGAAGCTTCAGGCAAGTCAGATTGGGTGAAGGAAGAGGCGGACTTTGGCAAACGGATGAAAGCGCTGGTGCCGGTCCAGATCGACCGAAGCGGCCCGCCCCTGGGCTTCAGCCGTATCCAGACAGCGAACCTCACCGATTGGACCGGCGACCCAAACGATTTGGAATGGCGCAAGGTGCTCGACCGGGTTCGCCACCACGGGGCCGATACCAGCCAGGCAGGCGAGACACCCGAAACCGAAACCCAGCAGGCGGCCCGGCTTCGCGACGCCCTTTATGATGGCGCGCAGCCCCAGCAGCGTTCCCAACAGCCTCCACCCCCACAGCAAGACCGGGCAAGGCGTCCCCAACCCGTCCAACCCACCGCCTTCCAACAACCTCATGGCCATGGGCAACAACAGGGAGCATCGGGCTATGGCGGCGCGTCCCGCGGCTTTACGGCCGCGGCTGGTACGGCGACCGCGACTGGAGGCGGGGCGGGCGACAAGGCCAGTGAGTTCAATTTCCAGTATGCCTTCTTCCAGCCAAAGGGACGCCTCGCCCAGAAACCCTTCTGGATCGGCTTTGCCATGCTCTTCGGCCTCAGTACTCTGGCAGGCATGCTGGGCGCGGCCGGGCCCGCCGTTGCGGTTATCCTGAGTGTGGTCCTTATCTATCCGGGCATCTGCCTCTATGGCAAAAGGCTCCATGATTTCGGCATGTCAGCCTGGATCTATGGCGCCTACCTCGTGGGCACCTTCCTGATGGGTGCGGTGATTGGCGGTATCATGGGCGCTGAAGGGGCTTACCCCGATGAAATCATGATTACCACGGCGGTCATCAGCTTCTTCGTGGCCGTCGGCTTTGCCCTTTGGGTCGGTTTGATGCCAAGCCAGCAACGCGAAAACAAGCATGGTCCAGTTCCCGGCTCCAGCGGTGTCGCGCAAACATTCGGGTAGCACGTCAAGCGTCCCCAGCGGAGGAGCCTCCATGGCCGAGTACGAAACGATTACCCTCGATGCGACCCGGGCCGGCGTCGCCATCGTCACCCTGAACCGGCCCGAAAAGCATAATGCGTTCAACGCGATGGTCATCGCCGAACTGACTGATGCTTTCGAAAACCTCCGCGGCGAGGACCATCTCCGCATGGTCATCCTGCGCGGCAATGGAAAATCCTTCTCCGCCGGCGCTGATCTCGACTGGATGAAGGCTGCGGCCCACTACACCCAGAGGGAAAATGAGGACGACGCCCTTGCACTCGCCGAAATGCTCCGCCGCCTGTACGAGTTGCCCCAGATGACGCTGGCCCTGGTCCACGGCGCGGCCATGGGGGGTGGCGCCGGGCTGGTCGCTGCGTGCGATGTTGCGGTCGCCATGCGGTCAGCAACGTTCCGGTTTTCCGAGGTCCGGCTCGGGCTTACACCGGCCACCATCAGTCCTTACGTGATCGAAGCCATTGGTCCGCGCATGGCCAAGGCCCTCTTCGTCACGGGCGAGAGTTTCGACGCCGCCTACGCCGAGACCATTGGATTGGTCCAGTACACGGTTGCCGACGAGACCGAGATGGCCACCATGGAAGAGCATCTCTCCAAGCTGATGTTCGACACTGCTCCCGGCGCCGTCGCAGCGGCCAAGGCGCTGGTGCACGAGGTGACCGGGCTCGAGATCAATGCCTCCCTCAGCCGGGAAACCGCCAAGCGGATCGCGGCACGCCGGGCGTCCGACGAGGGTAGGGAGGGGCTCGCCGCCTTCCTTGAAAAGCGCCGCCCGAGCTGGGCGGACGGTTAGACCGGATCCGCTCTGAACGTGAACGCGTCAGGTCTCCGTCCCGCCTCCGCCCAACATCGGCGAGACGAACTGCTCGAACCAGGCGAAAACGTCGAAGCCTAGCCAGATTTCGAGTTGGTCCCGGAAGAAGAACGCCACGATCCCCAGCGCGATCACGACCAGGATCATCTGGAACACCGATTTGATAACCGTGCCCAGCACGCGGCCGAGGATCAGTCCGGCAAGTCCCAGCGCGATCGCGCCCTGAATCGGCGTGAATTCCGACAGTGCGGCCTGTGTATAGCCATAGACAGCCCCGACCACTGCCATGATCAGGCTTGTATAGTTCCCGAAACTCCTGAGGCGAAAGCCCCGCCCGTCAGCCATCGCATCCTCCCTCAACGCTGCCTGTGAATACATCTTCCATGACGCACAAATCAACCGAAGGCACGCCCCGCCAGTGC
>JBCBKE010000052.1:0-21646 GCA_038522375.1 Pseudomonadota bacterium | reverse complement strand
AGCCCATGTCCCTGTCGCCAGCTGACATGGATTTTCTGGATGCGCGCCATGCCGCTTCGCGCGAGATTGCGCTGGCCTACGGCGTGCCGCCAATGATGCTGGGGATCCCGGGCGATAACACCTATTCGAACTATCGAGAGGCTAACAGGGCGTTCTGGAAGACGACGGTCCTGCCCTTGGCCGAAAAGATGGCGACGGCACTTTCGAACTGGTTGGGGGACCGTTTCGGACCGGATTCAACCCTGCGATGCCGGGTTGACCAGGTTCCTGCGCTGGAGGGCGAACGGGCGGAGTTCTGGGCCACCCTCGATGGCGTTTCGTTCCTGACACCTGAAGAGAAGCGAACCATAGCGGGTTTCCCACCCGCTGAGAGCGACGCGCTATGAGGGGGCCGTTCGTACTCGACCGACGGCTTACAGTGGGCGTGCTCGTGACTCTCGGTCTTCAGTTCGTCGCTGTTCTGACCTGGCTCGGGGGCGCCGCCCAGAGGCTCGGTGAGCTTGAGCGGGCCGCGATCGAAAACCGAAGCGATCATGTGAAGATTGCGCGGGTCGAAACACGGCTTGGCAGCATTCAGCGCCAGTTGGACAGGATCGAAGCGAGGTTGGAGCCGCGTCCATGAGCGATTTGCCTGATGCACCTCTGCTTGTCGAAGGCTATGCCGCCTTGTTTGGAGCGCCAGACCTTTCCGGCGATGTGGTCCGCGGCGGTGCGTTTTCTGCCTCCCTGGCCCGTGGCCAACCTGTTGCGATGCTGCTTCAGCACAAACAGGGCGCGATCGCTGGCCGCTGGACGCGCGTCCGGGAGGATGGACGGGGCCTCTATGTGAGGGGACTTGTCGAGAACCGGGGTGCCAAACGCCTGATTGCCCATGGCTTGGACGGATTATCGATCGGGTTTCGACCACGGTTCTGGAAACCCGGAAATCGGGGCCGTGACCTCGTCGCCATCGACTTAGTGGAGATCTCCCTGGTCGCAAGCCCAATGCAGCCGCTTGCGCGGTTCAATGCCCTTCCGGGCCGGCAGTTTGCCGCCTGAGCGAAGACTATCTGACAGAGGAATGACATGACGATGGAAACGAAGATGGCCTCCGCTGAGGTCCAAACCCTGACGGCTGACCTGATGGCAGCGTTTGAGAGCTACAAGCAGGTGAACGACACACGGCTTGCCGAGCTGGAAGCGAAAGGTGCGGCCGATACGGTCACATCGGAAAAACTGGCCCGGATCGACCGGCGGCTCAACGAGCTTGCGGTCAAGTCTGCCGCTCCCGCGCAGACGCCTGGCCGGATGGCGGTGGAAAGAGACCCGCACACCGAAGCGTGGCTTCGTTATCTGAAGGCTGGCGACGAAAGCGGCCTGGCCCGCCTTGACACCAAGGCGCTTGAGACAGGCGCACCCGAGCAGGGTGGCTACATTGCGCCCCCGGAACTTGATCGTCTCATAGAGGCCCGTTTGCAGGTCTCTTCTCCGATGCGGTCTATCGCGACGGTACGCCAAACGGCGTCTGGAATCTTCAAGAAGCCGGTAGGGCTCGGTGCGGCAGCATCGTGGGCGGCGGAAACTGCTGCGCGAACGGAAACCACGGCGCCGAACCTATCGCTTCTGGAGTTCCCCGCTGGAGAGCTCTACGCAATGCCGGCGGCCACGCAGACCCTGCTTGAAGATGCTTATGCTGACGTGGACGCCTGGCTGGCCGACGAAGTGGACGGGGCCTTCGCAGCCCAGGAGAGCGCCGCCTTTGTCGACGGCGATGGAGACGGAAAACCCAAGGGCTTCCTTGACTACACAATCGCGCCGGAAGTCAGCCATGCCTGGGGCCAGATCGGGTCGGTGGCCGGAGACTTCACCCAGCCCAGTGCAGCAGACCAACTTATCGATCTGATCTACACGCCGAAAAGCCAGTTCCGCGCCAATGGCCGGTTTGTGATGAACAGGCGGACCGTATCGGCCGTTCGCAAGCTCAAGGATGTCGATGGGCGCTACATCTGGCAGCCTGGAACCAATGGCGAGGCCGCAACGGTGATGGGTTATCGTGTCACCGAGATCGAGGACATGCCCGACATGGCGACGGGAAAGGCGGCGATCGCGTTCGGTGATTTCCGGCGCGGCTACCTCATCGTTGACCGCCAGGGCGCCCGCGTCCTGCGCGATCCGTTCTCTGCCAAGCCGTTCGTGCTGTTCTACACCACCAAGCGTGTCGGTGGCGGCGTCCAGAACTTCGATGCCATCAAGGTGATGGTGTTCTAGCGCACCCTCTCGAGGTCCCTCCCCAACTGGTGCCGCAAGCAAGCCGTTTGCCTGTTTGCTTGCGGCACCGTTTTTTTCCTTTCGCAGCCCCTCTTCGGGCGGCTGCTCCAAAAAGCGAGCGTTCCATGACCCTGACGGTGATCACACCGCCGGCCGAACCGGCCGTGACCCTCGGCGCGGCCAAGGCGTATTTGCGGATTGGCCACAGTGGCGAAGACGATCTGGTGGCTGACCTTATTGCTGCAGCCACTGCGCGCCTGGAGGCGGCCTCCGGTCTCTCGCTGGTTAAGCGGACCCTGTCTCGACGCTTCTGCGTGTGGCCGGCAACGCTGGTGGGCAAGGGGTTTATCCTGCGACCTAAACCGGCCTCGACGCTGGTGCGCGTGGACCTGGCCGATGCGGATGGCGCGATTGAAGACGTCACATCGCGCTTTCAATTGGTTGGCGGACGGTCGGTTGTCCGACCGTGGTGCGTTGCGCCAGCGATATCTGTCGGTGGCAGTGCAACGGTTGTGTTCAACACCGGGTATGGATCCGAGAGCCAGATTCCCGAGGATCTTCAACTCGCTGTGCTTCGGCTCACTGGCGAAGCGTACAGGTCGGGTCGGTCGGCCCTGGACGGCAGCGCCGGACTGCCGAAGGACGTTGCGGAAGCCGTGATGGCCTACCGGGAGTTACGGGTATGAGCGCGGCGGCGATCGGCATGCCGGCAAAGGCCGAAGCGGATGTTGCGCGGGCAATCCTGTTGCGCTTGCGGGGCGATGCAGCGGTTCAAGCGGTTTTCGGCACGCCAGCCAGGATCTTTGATGAAGAGACCGATGTTCCAGCTTACCCGAACGCGGTTCTTGAGCGGCACCAGACAAGCGATGCTGGGTCATCCTGTGTGCCGGCCCTGGAGCACCGAATTACCATTTCGGTCGCATCACGTTGGGGTGGTCGGCGCTACGCGAAAGAGGCGATCGGGTTTTTGAGGCAAGCCCTCGAGACTTCGCCGCTGGCGATCGACGGACAAACCGTCGTGCTTCAGCAAGTGGTGTTCACCGATGTGCTGCGCACCTCAGACGCCCGGTTGTTCAGGGGCGTGCTGCAATTTCGAGTCGTGACAGAGGAGGCCGTGTGATGGCAGGCCAGAAGGGACGGGATGTCCTGATCAAGCTTTCCGATGGATCGGGCGGGTTTCTAACCGCGGCGGGCATTCGGACGACGCGTTTCGTGTGCACGTCTGCCGGCGTCGAGTCTACAAACGCCGATAGCATTGATGCCTGGCGCGAACTGTTGGTGGGTGCTGGGGTCAAGACCGTATCGGTCCAGGGTAATGGCGTTTTCAAGTCCGCGGTCAGCGACAGCCGACTGCGCTCGCTTTTCTTCGACGGCTCCCATGATGTTTTCCGCCTGATCATACCCGGTTTCGGGACATTGGAAGGCCCCTTTCATGTCGCGTCGCTGACCTTCAGTGGCGCCTATGACGGCGAGGCGCAGTTCGGTATCACCCTGGAAAGTGCGGGGCCGATCAGCTTCACCGCAATAACGCCATGAACTTCGCCCGCGGAGAGGTTGCTCTTGTGGTGGATGGCGTTGAACGGCGGCTGTGTCTCACCCTCGGTGCGCTCGCGGAGATACAGGTCGGATTGGGATGTACTTCGCTTGCCGATGTGGCGGCCAGGATCGGGAGCTTGGACGGTGACGGTATCGGGCGCGTGCTGTCAGCCCTGCTGCGCGGGGGCGGAGAGGTTGAGCTTGCTGGTCAGCTCGTCTCGCCGAGATCCCATTGGATCGATCTAGGCATTGAACCCGGAACCGCTGCGAATGCGATCGCCTGCGCCTTCGAGACCGCGTTCGTTGAGCTCTGACCAGTGCCTTGGCAGGAAATGATGCGCGCCGCGGTCAGGCTTGGGATCATGCCTGACGTGTTCTGGACGCTCTCAGTTCGGGAATGGCGATGGCTGACGATCCCGGTGGAGCGCGGCGGGCTCACTCGCGAAGCGCTCGAGAACCTTTGTGCAGAGCACCCCGACAGCGAAGACATGGAGACGAAAAATGGATGAGTTGGACACCTCCCTCGAGCGCGCGAGTGAGCGACTGCAAGCGTTTGCAGATGGTCCCGCCAAGGATGCGGCGCAGTCGGTTGAACGGAGTTTCGCAGAAGCAGGCCAGCGCATCGAAGCGATCCTCGCCCAGGCGGCCAGAAGCGGTGAACTCGATTTCAAGGGGATGGCCGAGGCGATCCTGAAGGATATTGCCCGTATTGCTGCCGAGGGCGTCTTTGCTCCGGGCAGAAGCGGGGGTCAGGCGGGACAGACCATCAATCTGAATCTTCTCGGGCAGTCGGCACCGTCTGCCCGCGGTGTTATTGCAAGCCAGGGCGCCATCGCGTCGGCCCTTGCCAAGGCCGTTTCGGCCGGGGGGCGTTTCCTGTGAGCCTGGCCAATTTTCACGAGGTTCGCTTCCCGATGGCGCTAGCTTTTGGGGCGGTAGGCGGTCCCGAGCGCCGCACTGACGTGGTCGAGTTGACCAGCGGACGGGAAGTTCGAAACGCAGTTTGGGCAAACGCACGCCGCCGGTGGGATATCGGCAGTGCGGTTGAGCGTCTGGACGACCTGAATGCGTTGGTCGCGTTCTTTGAGGCGCGCCGGGGAAGGTTCCACGGCTTTCGGTTTCGCGACTTTACAGACGATCGCTCCTGTGCGCCTGAGCAGACCCTTTCGCCGATTGATCAGCCGCTTGGAACGGGCGACGGCACGTCAACGGTTTTCCAACTCACCAAGGCCTATGGTGACATAAACCGTCCCATCCTGAAGCCCGTGGAGGGAACGGTTCGGCTTGCGATAGACGGGGTCGAAATCGACGCTTTCACGACGGACCCGACGGTTGGCACCGTGACGTTTGACACGCCCCCACCAGTCGGTGCCCAACTGTCCGCCGGTTTTCGGTTCGATTGCCCGGTCCGGTTCGACAGCGACCGGATTGATGCCAGCCTTGAAGGGTTTGGCGCGGGGCGGATTGTCAGTGTCTCGATCATTGAACTGATCGGATAGCACCATGTCGATAAGTGATGCCTTTCGGGCCCGTCTCGCCGGCGGCGCGACGACGATGTGCCTGTGTTGGCGCCTGGTTCGAGCAGACGGTTTGGTCCTCGGGCTTACCGAGCACGACCGACCGATCAGCGTTGACGGGGTCGACTACGACCCGGGGGCTGCGCTTGAGGCTGCCCAATTCGAAACCGGTAGCGATCTGGCGCCAGGATACGCCGCTGCGGCAGGTGCCCTCTCGAGTGACGCGATTACCGACGAGGACCTGCAAGCGGGGCTTTGGAACGGTGCCATCGTTACGGTCATCCGCGCTGACTGGCAGCACACAGATGATTGGTTGCCGGTCTGGACAGGCCGTCTTGGGGAGATCACCCACGGTCCCGAAGGCTTCCAGGCCGAGTTGCTATCGCTCAAGTCAGATCTCGAGCGTCCCATTGGTCGGATCTATAGCCGGCGCTGCGATGCGATCCTCGGAGACACGCGATGCGGGGTCGATCTGGATGATCCCGGCTTTACGGGCCTCACCTGCGATCAGAGCTTCGATACCTGCCGCACCCGCTTTCAGAATACGGACAATTTCCGCGGCTTCCCCCACATGCCCGGGGTGGATTTTGTGTTGTCGGGACCCGATGCGAACGGCACCTCGGGTGGTCAGCGATGAAGCGGAGCCAAATTGTTTCGTGCGCGAGGTCCTGGATCGGAACGGCCTACCGACATCGTGCCAGTCTAAAGGGTGAGGGAACCGATTGTCTCGGGCTGCTTCGCGGGGTCTGGCGGGAAACCGTGGGTCCCGAGCCCGCTGCACTTCCCCATTACAGTCCCGACTGGGCCGAACGGCTTGGCGAGGACTCGCTAATGGACGCGGCCCGAACCTACCTTGTAGAGATTGCGCCGGGCGAGGCTTCGAACGGCGATGTGCTGCTTTTCCGGATGGGGTTGGGGTGCCCGGCGAAACACTGCGCAATCGTTTCCCAGCCGGGCCGGATCGTCCACGCCTACTGGGGTCGCGCAGTGGTCGAGACGCGGCTCGTACCGTGGTGGCAACGCCGGATCGCCGGCGGCTTTTCCTTTCCTGGTTTGGAGGATTGAACCATGGCGCAGATCGCCTTGTCCCAAGCCGGTGCCGTTCTCGGCTCCCAACTCTTGCCGAACGGTGTGACGGTGCTTGGCCAGCAGATTGCCGGCCAGGCCATTGGACGAACGCTGGGATCGATCGCCGGTCGCGCCATTGATAATGCCGTGTTTGCCCCGAGCATCGAGGGCCCACGCCTCAAATCGCTTCACATCATGGAAAGCCGTGAAGGAGCCGGCATCCCTCGTCTCTATGGCCGGATGCGCGTTTCCGGTCAGGTCATCTGGGCCGCGCAATTCAGGGAGAGCCGCCGCGAGGAGCGCGCGGGCAAGGGTGGTCCCACCGTCACCGAGTTTCGGTATTCGGCGAGCTTCGCTGTCGGCATTGCTGAAGGCGATATTACCCGGGTTGACCGTGCCTGGGCCAATGGGGAACCGCTGGACCTGTCCGCGATCACGGTGCGGATTTATCCCGGCAGCGAAACGCAGGATCCAGATCCGCTGATCGAAGCGGTTGAGGGCATGGGCCTGGCGCCTGCCTATCGCGGCTTGGCCTATATCGTGTTCGAGGACCTTCCGCTGGGTCCGTTCGGCAACCGGCTTCCGCAACTCTCGTTTGAGGTTGTCAGGGCCCCGAATGGGGCGGGGGATCTGTCCGAGCAGGTCGAGGGCGTGAACATCATCCCGGCGTCCGGAGAGTTCGTCTACGCAACCGACGTCATCAAGACACGGACTTTCCCGGGCATCGAGCAAGCGATCAATGCCAACAGCGGCGAAGGGCGGGCCGACCTTCTCCGTTCGCTCGATCAACTGGGAGACGAGTTACCGGGCGCGAAAGCGGCGGCCCTCACCGTGGCCTGGTTCGGCGATGATCTTAGGACAGGCCACTGCCGCGTACGCCCCGGTGTGGAAACCCGCGACAAGTCTACGGTGCCTTACCACTGGGAGGCGGGCGACACTGACCGGAGCAATGCCTACCTGATCAGCCGCAACGCCGATGACCTTCCCAATTACGGGGGCACCCCGGCCGACTGGTCTGTTATCCAGGCAATCCACGCCATGCACGCCCAGGGAATCGCTGTGACGATGTCGCCTTTCCTTCTGATGGATGTGCCGCCGGGCAACGGCTTGCCTGACCCTTACGGTGCCAGCGAGCAGGCGCCTTTTCCTTGGCGCGGCCGAATAACGTCACTGGCCGACGCGACTGCGGGGCTCGCCGCTGAGGTGACATCCTTCCTTGGAAGTGCCCAGGTTACAGACTTCTCGCTGGATGGAACGAAGGTGACCTATTCCGGAGCGCCGTCTGACTGGGGGTATCGGCGTTTTGTGCTTCACCTCGCCTGGCTCTGCAAGGCCGCAGGGGGGGTGGATGGTTTCCTGTTGGGGTCGGAACTTCGCGGCCTGACGCGACTCCGCACCGATACGGGCGCTTTTCCCTTCGTTGAAGGCTTGGTCGCCCTCGCCGACGACGTCCGCACCATCCTTGGGTTTGGCACGACGATCACCTATGCGGCCGACTGGACCGAGTACGGTTCCTATGCGCCGGAGGATGGTTCGGGCGATGTCCTTTTCCCGCTCGATAAACTCTGGGCCCACGCTCCGATCGACCTGGTGGCGATCGATTGGTATCCGCCCGCTGGGGACTGGCGACCCGGTGACGACCATTTGGATGCGCAGGCGGGCTTTTCCGGCCCGGGCGACCCGGCCTACCTGCAGTCCCAGTTCGAAGGCGGCGAAGGTTATGACTGGTATTACGCAACAGACGCGGACCGGCTCGCTCAGATCAGGACACCGATCCTGGACACGGCCCATGGTGAAGATTGGGTCTTCCGCCCCAAGGACCTCGCGAACTGGTGGAATACGCCCCATCATGAGCGTCCGGCCGGTGTCCGTTTGCAGACACCGACGTCATGGGTGCCAGGCTCCAAACCTGTCCGGCTCGCGGAGATCGGTTTTCCTGCGGTGGACCTCGGTCCGAACTCGCCCAACCTGTTCTATGACCCCAAGAGCTCCGAAAGTGCCGTCCCTCCGTTTTCCTCTGGCGCCCGCGACGATGTGATCCAGCGCCAGGCCCTCATTGAAGCACTCGCCTTCTACCGCGCCCAGGTCTTCGTGGAAAAGACGTTCGTGTGGTGCTGGGATGCGCGACCCTATCCCGCGTTTCCACTTCGGTCGGAGGTTTGGGGTGACGGCGAGAACTGGCAGTTCGGGCATTGGTTGAACGGGCGCACTGGATTGGCGCCACTGCCATCTGTGGTGGCCGATATCGCTTTGGCTGGCGGTGCCGACGCGCTGCTTTCAGACCGTCTCAATGGGATTGTAGAGGGTTACGCCTTCGATGGGAGCACCACGCTTCGTGCCGCTCTGGAACCATTGCGCGTGGCCTATAGCTTTGATCTGGTTGAGACGGGCGACGGGCTGGTCGCTCAGCAGGATGCGGCGATTGAGGTGGCGCTTGACGAGGCAGCAACGGTTTCGCCGGGCGTGACCTGGACCGATACACTCCTTGATGCGTCGCCCGGCCGACTGACGCTCATACACGCAGACCCCGGCAACGGATATCAACCTGCGACCGTAGAGGCGCGGATCACCGGCAAGGACTCCCGTGAGTCGCGATCGCTCACGCTGCCGCTCGCACTGTCGGCGCCCGAGGCCGAGCGGATTGCCATCCGATTGCTTGACGGGCTCCAGCCCAAGCGTACCGCAACGGTGTCGGTTCCCCATTCGGACCCCGACGTGGCGCTGGGAGCGGAGGTCACGATTACTGGACGGTCTGGGAAATGGACGATTGCCCGCCAGAGCGAGGGAACATCGCGGACGTTGACGCTTTTGCCTGCGCAAGAGAGCGGACCGTTCCAGCGATCGCTAACGCCGCCAGGTTTACCGCCCCCCTCACCGCTGCCTGCCGAGCCTGAACTCTTGATCATTGATGCCCCGCACGAGCGGTCGGGCGCTGGCGAGGGGCCCTTGATCGCTGTCGCCGCCTCGCCCTGGCCAGGTGATGTGATCGTAGAGGCAGGCGCAGACCTCGACGCCATGACGGTACGCGCCACGCTCACGCAACCGACGATCATGGGCCTTCTTGCGGCCCCTCTTCCGAGCGGTCCTGTTGGCCGCTGGGACCGCGGCAGCCTCCTAGACGTGGACGTTTCTGAAACTGCGCTGGCAAGCGCATCACCAGCGGCCGTCCTTGCAAGCGCCAACCGGATGCTGGTGGAGACGGCCAGTGGTTGGGAACTGCTGGCATTTCGCGACGCCCAACTGGTCGGGGGGAGGCGCTACAGGTTATCGGGCCTGTTGCGCGGACTTCAGGGTACCGTTGCCCTGGGGAGCGTCATTGGTGCGAAATGCGTACTTCTGGACCGTGCAGTCGGTACGGCTGACGTGACAACCGATGAGGTGGGCGTCCCGCTTGTGTGGCGCACGCTTGGCAGCGGAGCTTCGCAATCCTTCACTCATGACAACCGGCAAGGTCTGCCATGGCCGGTCGCTCACCTCCGCCAAACAGGCCAGACATTGACGTGGATACGGCGCGGGGCCGACATCTCGGAGTCCTGGTACCTTCCGGAAAGCGGGAGCGACGCCACCTACCAGGTGCGGTTCACGGCGGGGGACGGCAGCATCGTGGAGACGGTGGTCACGTCCGCGATGGCGACCATTCCGCCGGACGCGGTGTCTGCAGCGGTCACCGAACAGGGCGCTGACGGCCGGCTGGGTCCATGGCTTTCTTTGGCGCTTTAGAACGACTACCTATGGCATCCAGGCGGTGACCGCCCAAGATCTGGTGCCGATAGGACAGTCCGTGAAAAGTGATCCCTATACAACGCTTGGTGTGCCCCGCACGGCCAGCGAAGACGATATCAAGAAGGCTTACCGGGCGAAGGCGAAAGCCTTGCATCCCGACCTGCATCCCGGCGACGAACAGAAATCCGAAGCCTTCAAGCGGGTATCTGCCGCGTTCGATATTCTCGGCGACAAGGACAAGCGGAGCCGCTTTGACCGGGGCGAAATCGATGGCGAGGGCAACGAGCGGGCTCCCGAGTATGCCGAGGGCTTCGGCGGCTTTGGCGGAGCGCACCCGGGTGCGGGTGATGGCGCAGGGGAGCCTTTCGAAGACCTTCTGTCGGGTCTGTTCGGCCAACGTCGGCGAACTGGACCCGTCCGTGGCCGGGACCTGCGCTACACGATAACGATCCCTTTCGAAGAAGCGGTAACCGGCGCCAAGCGCCGGCTCACCATGGCCGACGGCAAGACGCTGGACGTCGATATTCCGGCGGGCATCGAAACCGGCAAGACGCTGCGGCTGCGCAGCCAGGGCCAGCCGTCGCCGACCGGGGGGCCGCCTGGTGACGCCCTCATCGAGATTACCGTGAGTGCCTCCACGGTCTGGACCCGCGAAGGGGACGACCTTCGGATGACTGTGCCCATCGCCCTGGAAACCGCCGTTCTTGGCGGCAAGGCCGATATTCGCACGCCTTCCGGCGTGGTGACACTGAAGGTCCCTGCAGGATCGAACACGGGAACGGTCCTTCGCCTCAAGGGGAAAGGGATCCAGAGACCGAACAGGCCTGGAAATCTCTTTGCGCGTCTCGAACTGCGGCTTGAGGATCCCTCCGATCCGGCGCTGCGTTCATTTCTCGAAAAGCAGCGATGAGCGGCTACCTGCCAAACTCCGATCCAATCATTCACGGACCGTTCAGTGCATCGCCCGTAAATCAGCGCCATGACAAGACGTATCATTCCTTTTACCGCCCTCGTGCTCGCAGGCGCTCTATCCTTCGGGCCCAGTGCACTGACCCCGGCAGCAGCCCAAGGCCTCGGCAGCTCTTTCGATGCCGACCAGGCGCGCGAAGCGGTCAAGACCGGCCGCACCGTCCCGTTGGCCCGTATCCAGCAAGATCTCAGGAAACGCTACGGCGGCAACATGATGGATGCAGATCTTTATGCCAAGTCCGGAGGGTCCTCCGAGTACTCAATCAAGTGGATCGACCGGGACGGCCGGCGACTTATCATTCTCGTTGATGCCCAGTCTGGCCGGGTCGTCCGGGAAAGCAGAGGATAGAGCCATGCGTATTCTGATCGTTGAGGATGATCCCGATCTGCGTCGACAATTGGCCGATGCCATGTCCCACGCTGGCTACGCCGTCGATCTGGCTGCTGATGGCGAAGACGGCCATTTTCTCGGGGATACAGAACCCTATGACGCGGTGATCCTGGACCTTGGTCTACCCAAGATGGACGGTGTCACCATTCTTGAGCGGTGGCGTGAGGACGGAAAGGACTTTCCCGTCCTGATCCTGACGGCGCGGGACCGGTGGAGCGAGAAAGTGGCTGGCTTCGATGCCGGTGCAGACGATTACCTGACCAAGCCATTCTACACAGAGGAGCTGCTTGCCCGACTGCGGGCCCTGTTGCGCCGGGCTGCCGGCCATTCGGCGGCCGCGATCGAGGCTGGGTCATTGCGGGTGGACACCCGCGCAGCACGGGCAACGGTGAATGGCGAGCCCATCAAGCTCACGGCCCATGAGTACCGCGTGCTTGCTTACATGATGCATCACCAGGGCAGGGTCGTGCCGCGAACCGAATTGGTCGAGCACATATATGATCAGGATTTCGATCGGGATTCCAACACGATCGAGGTGTTCATCGGGCGGTTGCGCAAGAAGATCGGTTCCGACCGAATTCTCACTGAACGGGGCCTTGGCTACCGTCTGGTTGTTCCGGACGAAGAACAACAGATTGCGGACCAGCTTTAAGCCGCTATCTCTTGGCTATGCGAGACGCTGCGCCAGCCTTGGGTCAATCCCTGTCACTGTCCCCATCTTCACTGGCGGTCCGGCTGCTGATCGGTGCAGGGCTATGGTGTCTCCTTGTTCTGATCGGCGGGGCAATCACCCTGTCCACGGTTTATCGCGCCCAGACGATTCAGCTCCTGGATGAGGATCTTCAGGCAACCTTGATCGACCTGACCCGCGCTGTGGATATCGGAGAAAATGGGGACTTGATCGCCGATGGCTCAAAGCTGCCGGCCGCCCACCGTTACGAGACGCCCCTGACGGGCCGCTACTGGGCGATCGCAGTCATCGACGATGCTGGCAATCTGGGCGACGAGATCAGGCCACGAAGCCTCTGGGACGGCGAAATTCCGGTGACCCAGGCGACGCTGGAGCAGACCATTCAGGAGCCGGGAACAACCGTGTTCGGGAATGCCCGCGGACCGGCTGACGAGACCCTGCGCGTCGCCGCCACGGTCATCATCCTCGGCGACAGTGAGCAGAGGGCCTTCCTCTTGGCAGCCGCTGATCGCGAGCGACCCGACGAGGGTGCGCAGCGGTTCCTGTTCATGCTGATCGCCGCAATGATCGTCTTGGCCGGTGGGGTCCTGATCGCCATGGCCGTTCAGGTGAGGGTCGTGCTTGCGCCGCTCGGGCGGGTGCAGAAAGACGTTTCTGATGTCCGTGAGGGTCGCCGCACGCGCCTTGACGATGACTACCCGGTCGAAGTTCGTCCACTGTCGCAGGAACTCAACAAGCTGCTCGACCACAATCGCGAAGTTGTCGAGCGCGCCCGGACCCATGTCGGCAACCTGGCGCACGCCCTGAAGACACCGCTGGCGGTGCTGCGCAACGAAGCGGTCGGCAGCAGTTCGCTCGATGACGTTGTGCGTCGACAGACCGAGGCCATGCACGCGAATGTCGATCACTACCTGTCCCGCGCCCAGGCGGCCGCGCGGGCGCAAGCCATTGGGGCCCGCACTGAGGTGAAACCGGTGCTGGATGGCCTGACGCGCCTGTTGAACAGACTCTTTGCCGAGAAGGGGGTGACGGTGGCCAGCGATGCGGCCGGCGGGCAATTGTTTCGGGGTGAGGCCCAGGACCTCGAGGAAATGCTGGGCAATCTGATGGAGAATGCGTGCAAGTGGGCCACGTCCCGCGTCGATGTTCGCGTAACACGGGAATCTGACCAGCGGATCAGGATCGATGTCGATGATGACGGTCCCGGGCTCGGGCCTGAAGAACGCGACGATGCTCTCAAGCGTGGCGTCAGACTGGATGAAACCGCACCGGGGACGGGGCTGGGCCTGTCGATCGTGAAGGACCTTGCCGAGCTTTATTCCGGCAGCCTGTCGCTTTCTGACGCGCCCCTTGGCGGGCTGCGGGCCACGCTGGTATTGCCGCAGCCATGATAACTGTTCCTCGTCTGCTTATTGGTCTTGCCTTAGCGATTGCCGCCGCTGGTTACAGCGTCATTGGGTCACCGGGTCTCGCTGACCAGCCCATGGTCAAGCGCAACGCGGAACTGGCGGCCCGCGAACCGACCGACCTGAGCCCGTCGGAGATGCTCGCCAGGCTTGAGCGGATGACCCAGACCCGTCCCGCTGATCCAGAGCCACACTATTTCATAGGGCAGTTTCTGATGAGCCGAGGGCGCGAGCCCGACGCCGTGCGGGCCTTCCAATCAGCGCTGCGCCGTGACACCGACTATGTCCCAGCGATCGTCGGGTTGGCCGACGCCTTTGTCAGCCTCAGGAATGGCAGTATCGGACCAGAGGCCCAAAGGCTTTACGCTGAGGCGTATACCAAGGACCCCCGGCAACTGAGGGCAGGCTTCCGGGTGGGGCTGGCGCTCTGGCAATCCGGCGAGACCGGGGAGGCCCGTGCAGCCTGGCGTGCGGTTGAACGGCGTATCCCCGAAGGCGATGAAAGTCGCGCCGTCTGGGCCAGTTGGGTCGCGACCGTGACCGAAGAAAATCCACCCGTCCAGTAGGCCGCAGTACACATCATTCGCCATCCATCCTATACTAATCGGATGAGAGCTCGAACCCGCCGCGTCTGGATGTTTTCGGTTGCTGCCGCCTTGGTACTTGCTGCCGCTTCGCTTGTGTTTGTCGCCGCCCGTGACAACGCCAATCTCTTCTATACGCCAGCGCGGATCGCTGCCGATGGCGCCCCCGCTGCGGGACAGCGCGCCAAGGTCGGCGGGTTCGTTGAACCCGGGTCCCTCGAATATGCCGCTGGAGCGATCATCCGTTTCACGGTGATCGACGACAGCGACTACTCCATCGACGTCGAATATGAAGGCGTTGCTCCTGATCTCTTCCGCGAGGGATCAGGCGTTGTCGCCACCGGCGCCTTCGCATTGGAGGGACCGTTCAAGGCAACGCAATTGCTTGCAAAGCACGACGAGAACTACGTGCCCCGCGAGCTCAAACATCTTGAGCAACCCGCAACATGATCGAGCTTGGACACTTCGCGGCATTTCTTGCCTTCGGCTTGGCTGTCAGCCAGGCGATTGCTGGCCTTGCCGGTTATCGCGCTGCGACTGGGCAGTTTGCCCTTGCGGGTTTCGCCGCCATGGCCCTCGCCTTCGCCAGTCTGATTGTATCGTTTGTCCAATCGGATTTCTCTTCGGCGCTGGTCTACAATCACTCCCACACCCTCAAACCCATGATCTACAAGGTCGCCGGGACCTGGGGAAACCATGAGGGCTCCATGGCTCTCTGGTGTCTGGTGACCATTGGTTTCGGGGCCGCGGGGGCTGTTTTCCTGCGCACGGGGCGAGACCTCTTCGAAGCGCGCACCCTCGGTATCCAGGGTCTGATTGCGATCGGCGCGCTCGCATACCTGCTGTTCGCGTCCAGCCCCTACCTTCGACTTGATCCGGCACCGCTCCAGGGGGCGGGGCTCAATCCACTGCTCCAGGACCCTGCGCTCGCGTTCCACCCCCCAATGCTTTATCTGGGATATGTCGGGTATTCATTTGTGTTTTCACTCGCCGCCGCCGGCCTGATGGAGGGGCGGATAGACCGGGACTGGGCCAGGACGGCGCGGAACTGGGCAATGGCCGCTTTCGTTCCCCTGACCCTCGGCATCTTGCTGGGCTCCTACTGGGCCTATTACGAGCTGGGTTGGGGCGGCTGGTGGTTCTGGGACCCGGTGGAGAACGCGTCATTCATGCCGTGGCTGCTGGGTGCAGCGCTCATGCATTCGCTGATTGTCACAGAAAAGCGTGGGAGTTTCGCGGCCTGGACCGCACTGCTTGCGGTATTGGCGTTTTGCTTCTCCGTCCTTGGCGCCTTCCTGGTTCGCTCGGGTATCCTCACCTCAGTGCATGCATTTGCCGTAGATCCGGAGCGGGGTACGCTCCTGCTGATCGGGCTGCTGGCCTATAACGGCTTTGCGTTGGGCCTTTTCGCCTGGCGCGCCCACACCCTGAAGGCGGGCCCAGACTGGTTGCTGACCAGTCGCGAGGGCGCGCTGGCGGCCAACAATGTGATCTTCATTACCGCCACGGCTACCGTGCTCCTGGGCACGCTCTTTCCCCTGATCGCCGAAGCCTTCGGGCGGCAGATGTCGGTTGGCGAACCCTACTTCAATCTCACTTTCACCCCGATCATGGCGCTGATCCTGCTGGTGCTGCCGGTTGTGCAGGCCTGGCGATGGGGCAAGGCCGATCTCTCCGGGCTCTGGAAGTGGGCCGCCGGGTTTACAGGTCTTGTTGCCGCATTCGCATTGCTCGGTGTCAGTGCCCTCGATATCCCGTTGGGCGCGGCATTCGGGTTAGCGCTCGGTGTCTGGCTGGTGGCGGGTGCTTTACTGGAGTTGAAGCGCCGCGCGATCGTTTGGCCTGCGGTCTTCCGCCTGCCCGGTCGGGTCTGGGCCATGACGCTCGCCCATGTCGGCCTCGGCATCTTCGTCATTGGCGCCGTCGTCGAAACATCCGCACGCTATGAAGCGACCCTCGATCTAGCCGTCGGTGAACAGGCTGAAGTCGCTGGCTGGACAGTCACGCTTGACGATATGATCCAGACCGAGGGACCAAACTGGTACGCCGATGAGGCCGCGATGATCGCGGTCCGCAGCAGCTCGGAAACGGTTCTTCGGCCCGAGAAGCGCTATTATCCAGCAGCCCAGATGCCGACCACGGAAACGGCCATTCACAAGACATGGGCGGGCGACCTCTACCTGGCCGTGGGTGATCGCCGGATCATTGATGGGGAAGTTCGCTGGACGTTTCGCGCGTATTTCAACCCGCTCGTTGATCTCGTATTCCTCGGCGCTTTCCTGATGGGGATTGCCGGGATGTTCATTTTCAAGGGGCGACTCTTTCCGGCACGAAACACGGCTCCCGACCCCGTGCGCCCTCAACCTGCTGAGTAGGTGGCCATGAAAGCGCTGGCCCTTGCCCTTTTGCTACCATTCCTCCAGGCGGCACCGTTGCTGACTGAAACAGAGGAAGCGCGGGCCCAGGATCTGATGCGGGAGATCCGTTGTGTTGCCTGCGAGAATGAGCCGATCTCCCAGTCGGCAGCCGACATTTCCGAGATCATGCGCACCCGGGTACGGGTAATGGTTGCCGAGGGTGCAACCGACGCCGAGGTAAGGGAGTGGTTTGCGGGGCGGTACGGCGAGTTCGTGCTTTTTCGTCCTGACACGAGCGGCCCAACGGGATGGGTGCTCTGGGGAGCTCCCTTTGCGCTTTTGCTCGCCGCGATCGGTTTTGTGGTCGCCATCGCCCGGCGTCGGGGCGCTGAAGATCGGGTCAGTGCGATTGCGCCTGAAGACCTCCAGGATTGAGACGGCCACCGGGCGCCGGTGGCTTCACGGGGCCAACACCCAGCTGTGATTTCTGATCGGAAGGAAAGACCCTATCTGACGAAGGCCGCAGTTGAAGGACGATCCCATGGCCTTGCCGACCTCATCCGAACGACAACAATCCCACCGTGTCGATTTCCCCGGCGCGGACGGACAGATGCTTGCTGCCCGCCTTGACGTTCCAAACGGGCAGGTCCGGGCCACCGCGCTGTTTGCACATTGCTTTTCCTGTTCGAAGGATATCCTGGCGGCCAAAAGGATCGCTGAAACGCTCACCGAACAGGGCATCGCTGTCCTGCGCTTCGACTTCACGGGGCTTGGCAACTCCGAGGGAGACTTCGCCAACACGAACTTCTCGACCAATATTGCTGATCTGAAGGCCGCCGCCCAGTGGCTGGCGTCGAACCATGGGGGGGCCGACCTCCTGATCGGCCACAGTCTCGGTGGCGCAGCCATTGTTGTTGCCGCCGGTCAGTTGGCGTCAGTGAAAGCGGTTGTGACGATCGGCGCGCCCGCCGATGCCGAGCATGTCCTCCACCAGTTTGGTCCGGCACTGGACCGGATCGAAGCGGACGGTCAGGCCGAAGTCGATCTCGCGGGCCGGCCCTTCACGATCCGGAAGCAGTTTCTGGACGATGTGAGGGGCCAATCGGTCCGGGACGCGGCGGCCACCATGCGGAAGCCTCTGCTTGTCATGCATTCCCCGCTGGACGCCGTTGTCGGTATCGATAATGCGACCGGGCTGTTTGTTTCCGCGCGTCACCCGAAATCCTTTATCAGCCTTGATGGCGCAGACCACCTGCTGACCCGGAAGGCGGATGCAGTCTACGCCGCAACGACCCTGGCGGCGTGGGCATCCCGCTATGTTTTCGAGGGTGGGCAAGTGGTTCCGGTACAGACCGCCCGCGGTTCCTCCGACGTCGTTGTCACGGAAACCGGGCACGGCAAATTCGAGAATGCCGTGCTGATCGGCAGCCAGCAATATATCGCCGACGAACCCGTGGACGTGGGTGGGGGCGGGCGCGGCCCAGACCCCTATGAGTGGCTCACGGCCGGCCTCGGCGCGTGCACGTCGATGACAATTCGCATGTATGCCGATCGCAAGAAGTGGCCGCTGGAACGGGTGAGCGTTGCGCTGAGCCATGCGAAGGATCATGCCGAGGACTGCGCCGAATGCGAGGCCGGAAGGAAGGTGGACATCTTTGATCGCAAGATCATGCTGGATGGGCCTCTGACTGGCGATCAGCGCGCCCGTCTGCTCGAAATCGCCGACCGCTGTCCCGTTCACCGAACGTTGCACGAGGTTGTGCATGTTCGCACAGCTTTGGTTGAGAACACTTGACCCACTGGAAAATCGCCAAATTGGCAACACATAAATGTATGATGTTTAACACCCAATCGACGGCAATCGGGCTTAGAGAGAAACCTCTCCTCTCCTCGAAAACGTCGAGAAAACTGGAGCTTGAGACACGATGACGAAACGGTTTGGCCTTTCCACCACTGCAATCGTTGGCGCCTTTGTTGGCGCTGCGGCCGTTGGTGTGATCAATCTGGCGCCAGCGTCCATCACCCAATCCAACGCCCAGCAGATCGTGCTGGAAGCGCCGGCCGGTGCCCCCATGAGCTTCGCCGACCTGATCGACCAGGTCAGCCCGGCCGTGGTGAGCGTGAATGTGGTTTCCGAGCGTGAGGTCTCTGACCTGGGCGACATGGAACGCTTCATGGAGCGGTTCCGCGGCATGCCAGGTTTCGAAGACTTCATGGAGCGCCGAAGAGGCCGCGACGAGGACGAGGACAGCGATGGTGCACCGCGCACCGAAGAGGCACGGTCGCTGGGCTCTGGCTTCTTCATTTCGTCCGACGGGTTGGTTGTCACGAACAATCACGTGGTCGAAGGGGCGACCGACATCGAGATCGTCCTCGAAGGCGGTGACACCTTCGCCGCTGAACTCGTCGGCACCGATCCGCAGACGGACCTTGCCGTGCTCAGGGTCAATGAGGACCGGTCTTTCCCGTTTGTCGAATTTGGAAGCTCAGTGGATCTGCGGCGCGGGGACTGGGTCGTCGCGCTGGGTAATCCCTTTGGCCTTGGCGGGACAGCGACTGCTGGCATCCTGTCTGCCGATGATCGCGAGATTGGCGGCGGCAGCAATCCTTACACCGACTTCCTCCAGATCGATGCCGCAATTAACCGCGGTAACTCCGGCGGACCGACCTTTGACCTGCAAGGCCGTGTGATCGGCGTGAACACGGCGATCTTCTCCCCCACAGGCGGCTCGGTCGGGATTGGGTTCGCGATTCCGTCTGACCTGGCCAAGACCATTACCGACACGCTGGTCCGGGATGGTCGTGTCTCCCGCGGATGGTTGGGCGTGACCATTTCCGACGTGCGGGACGACATTGTGGAAAGCCTTGGGCTGGCCTCGGACAACGGCGCCATCATCAATGACGTCACCGACAACAGCCCCGCCGAGAAGGCCGGCCTCCAGCGCGGCGATATTGTACTCTCCGTCAACGGACGCACCGTGCGCGATTCAACGCGCCTGACCCGGGCAGTAGGTTCGCTGATCGCGGGATCGACGAACGATTTCGGCGTTCTCCGGGATGGCGACGAGATCACCGTGAAGGTGACGGTCGGCGAACGGCCTGCAGATCCGACCGCTGCCTTGCGCCGGCCTGAGTTCGCCTCTGGAAACGATGATGGCGATGCCGGCCCCCTGGGCGGTTCATATTCCGCCTTGACGGCTGACAACCGAACGGCGCTCGATCTCGATGCCGACGAAAAAGGCCTCTTTATTGCCAATGTTGACGAGGATAGTGCCTTGGCAGAAGCCGGAATTCGTGCCGGCATGGCGATCCTGGAGGTCAATGGCGACCCCATCGGATCCGTCGATGAGATGGAGGACGCCATCAATGCTGCGAAGCGGGCTGGACGCAATCGTGTCCTTCTCGCTGTGCAAAACGGAGACTTGACCGCCTTCTACACGGTGGAGGTGGAATAGAACAGGGTGCGCGGGGGCGCGTGTAAGCAAGGAATAGCCCATGAAGCTACTCGTCATTGAGGACGAACAGGACAGTGCAGACTTCATCGCCAAGGTGCTTGGCGAATCCGGCAACGAGGTGGATGTCGCCTATGACGGAGAGGCCGGGTTACGCAAGGCCCGTGATGGCGATTTTGATGTCCTGATTGTAGACCGCATGCTCCCCCACAAGGATGGGCTCACCCTGGTTCAGGAATACCGCGACGGGGGCGGCAACGCACCCGTCCTCTTCCTGAGTAACCTGGCCGACGTCGATCAGAGGGTTGAAGGCCTTCAGGCTGGTGGGGATGATTACCTGTCAAAGCCGCCAGCGCCCCAGGAACTGCTGGCCCGTATTGAGGTCCTCGGAAGGCGCCAGCTTGGCGATGTCCCCGTTACCACCCTCAGGGCCGGTGACCTGGAAATGGATCTCCTTTCCCGCCGTGTTCGCCGGAATGGGCAGAAGATCGACCTGCAGCCCCGCGAATTCCGTCTGCTTGAGTATCTCATGCGCAATTCCGGCCAGGTTGTGACCCGCACCATGTTGCTTGAGAAAGTCTGGGACTATCACTTTGACCCCCAGACGAACGTCATCGATGTTCACGTCTCCCGCCTGCGAGCGAAGATCGACAAGGATTTCGACGAACCGCTGCTTCATACGGTTCGTGGCGCGGGTTACCGCCTGCAGGCATGACGATCAGCCTTCCGCCATTTACGCGCACCGCCACCTTCCGGTTGGCGGTGCTTTACGCTCTGCTGTTCACGATCTTCTCGGCTGGCCTCCTGCTGTATCTCTATGCGGCAACGGTTCAGTACACCCGGTATGTCGCCGACCAGCGAGTGAATGCTGAACTCGATTCGATTCAGAAGGCTTTCCGCGACGGGGGTTTGCCACGGGTCAACCAGTCGCTGATTGAGCGGGCCTCAATCCCTGACCGGTACTTTCTCTACCAGTTGACCACGCCGACGGGGCTGAAACTCAGTGGGGATCTGTCAGGCATGCCGGCTGAAGGGCTGGGCCGGGTCGAGTTTCCAATCGACGCGCAAAGGCCCGACGGATCTCTGCTCACGATCGAGGCGGAGGGGCGTATCGTCCGGCTGGGCGAGGATGCGCTCCTCATGGTGGCGTTTGACGCCCAGCAGCGCAGCGAAGTGACCCGGCGGATCACCCAGGCCGTGTGGGTGGCCTTCGGTATCGGACTGGCGCTGGCTCTCGGCGGTGGGGTCATCGTTTCGCGCTGGGTGAACCGGCGTGCCGAAGAGCTTGCCAGCACGGCCGAAGCAGTGATCGGCGGCGATCTGCACCGGCGCGCCAGGGTTCGCGGCGCCAATGACGAGTTCGACCGTCTGGCCGAGCGCATGAACGCGATGCTGGAACGGCTGGAGCGGCTGGTGAAGGCCTCCAAACACACCGGCGATTCCATCGCCCATGATCTCCGCTCGCCACTCTCCAAGGTTCGCAACCAGCTTGAGAGCACGCTGACCGAAGCGGAGATTACCCCGGAGATGGCCCGCAGTACCCTCACCACGACCCTTGGCGAAGTGGATCGGGTCCTCGCCACGTTCAACGCGATCCTCAGACTGTCGAGTGCGGGCAATGCCTCGCGGGCTCGCATGGTGAAGGTTGACATAGCGGAATTGCTTGAGGAACTGGCTGAGCTGTTCGAGCCTGCCGCGGAATCGG